>DIUL01000034.1 GCA_002422345.1 Acetobacteraceae bacterium UBA6159 | reverse complement strand
GGTGATTGACCGGACAGCAGTGGACCCACAAATACATACAAAACTCGACACCCTCCGCCGAACGGATCGGACTACATAGCGATGCGGAAAGAATGAAGGCGAAGCAGAATGGCTTACATCCAGACACGCAGTGAGGTCACCAAGACGCAGAACATGAGCGTCGAACTGACCCAGGACGAGCGGTTCGACGACGACGACATGATCGTGACGCGCAGCATGCTGTGGTCAGTGGTCATTGGCGCGCTCTTCTGGCTCGCGGTGTTTGCTTACTTCTTCGCCTGATCCCCTTTCTTACCAGCAACGTCCAGGACACGAGAATTACCATGATGATCGGCACCCGCACCTCCCTCTCCGGCCTTCTGAATGCTGGCAACATGTCATTCCCCCTGAACGCGGGCGTGTCGTCCTTCGATGTCCCCGCCCGGGTCCTGCTGCTGGCCAACGACATGGCCGCCATCGACGGCGTGCCGAACCTGCTGGCCGGGACCGGGTGTGAGATCACCCGCGTGGCGTCGGTGTCCGAGGCCCTGGCGCGCGTTGAGGCCGGCGCGTTCGATGCCGTCATCGTCGACTTCCGCCCCGACCTGGTCGGCTACGACGCCGTCTGCCGGCTGCGGGTTGCCCGCGTCGGCCTGCCGATCCTGTTCGTCTCCGCCCGGTCCACCCCCGATGCCCGCGCCCGGGCCCTCGCGATGGGCGCCGACGACGTTGTGGTGCTGCCGTTGAGCCAGGACAGCCTGCTGGCCCGCCTGAGCAATCTGCCGGTCGGCCAGGCCGCCACCGCCCGCACGGTGCTGCAGGTTGGCGCACTGGAGCTGGACCTGACCACCCGCTCGGTCAGTGTCGATGGAGAGGCGCTGACGCTCTCCGCCCGGGAATACGTGGTGCTGGAAATGCTGGTCACCCGCGCCGGCACCCCGGTTGGCAAGGACGCCCTGCAGGCCCGTCTGGCCGAGGTCGAAACCGGCTGGGCCGAGGCGCTGGTCGCGTCCGTGCGGAAGAAGCTGGCGGCTGCCGGCGGTGGCGTGGACATTCGCACGGTGCGTGGCCTCGGCTACGTGATCGGCGCGCGCAACGGCTTGTCGCTGCGCTGGATGCCCCAGGCCCTGGCGGCCTGAGGTCGACCATGCAGAAGGAACTCCGCCTGCTGATCCGGCTGGCCCGTCAGGAAATGGACGAGCGCCGCATCGAGATGGTGCAGGCCGCCTCGGCCCGTGCCGAGGCCGATGCCGCCCTGGTCACCCATGCTGAACAGTTCGAGCGGGAAATACAGGCGCCGGCCAACGACCCGGTCGGGCTGCTGACCTTCGGCGCCTGGCGACGCCACGCCCTGGATGTCCGGACCGGACTACGGGCGCAACGCGATGTCTGCGCGGGAGAGGAAGCTGCCGCGCTCGAATCGGTGCGCGAGGCGTTCACCGATCTGAAGCGGCTGGAAGTGGCGCAGGACCAGGTGCTGCGGGATGCCAGGCTGCACGCGATCCGCCAAGCCGATCGCATGGCCGACGACGCTCAGGTGCTGATGCCGCTGGACGTCGCCGCGTAACCCTTCCCCTCAGTCGATCGGGATACCGGGCTTCTTCCTGAAACGCTCCCACGCGGCGAGGATTTCGTCGATCTGGGTGTTCTGATCGGCTTTCCGCAGATCGATCAGCCGGTCGCGCAGGCGCAGGATGATATGGCCGGCGGGCAGGTTCGCCGCGGTCTCCAGCCGATCCAGGAACACTTTCCCCAGCCGCGGATCGTCGCGATGAATGCGGTAGGCCGCATAGGTCAGCGCCGAGGACCGTCCATAGCGCACCAGCTTGCGGGCAAAGCCGCGCAACCGCATCAGGTCCGGGTGGTTGACGATGACGTCGCGCACCTCGGTGGCCGTGGGGCTGGCGTTCGGCTGGCCTTCCGGCCGCAGCTCCCGCTTCCACAGCAGCACGGCGGTGGCCGAGATCAGGGCCTTGTCGCCGAAATCCTCGAACATCTCATCGACGGCCGGGGCTTTCTTGGCCTGCTTGTCATAGGTCTCGAACGCCTCATCCGGCAGGCCGCGCATGACCATGACCTCGATCGGCTGGCCGGCTTCCAGGACGGCGGACAGGCGGTGCTGCCCGTTCAGCAGCCGGCCGGAGCGGGAGAAACAGATCGGCTGGGCGTTGAACATCCAGCGGCCGTTGGTGATGTCGCGCGCCATCGCGGCGACATGGGCCTGCACGATGTTCCGGTTGCCGCGGTTGGCCGTCAGGTACTCCTCGGCCTTCGCGGGCGTGATCGTCTCGACCGTCATCGTATAGATGCCGGGATCTTCCAGCGCCGCCTGGGCTTCCTGCTTCAGCCGCTCACCCATTTCCATCCGCGCGGTCGAGTGCACGAAATCTTTGAGCCCGGTGTAGCCGAGGACGGTGGGGAAGGGTTCCTCCCCCTTCGCGTTCCGTCCGGCAGGGTTCCACACATAGGCATCGCTGCGGGTGTTCTGGATCGTGTCGTTCAGCGCCTTGATGCAGATCGCGAACAGAGAGATCGCGGGCAGCCGCCGAGCCTTGTCCTCCCGGCTTTCGATGATGCGGCGGCGGATCATGACGCCGGGTTCGTCCGCCGTGAACTTCTCGGGGTGGACCAGGGCATCGAGGAAGCGGCGCAACGCCGAACGGTCGGCCTGGAGGCCGATGAAGGCCAGCGGGGTACGGATCGATTCAGACAGCAGCTTGGCCGGATGATCGAAGCTGAACTTCACGGCGGTCTCGATCTCGGCGCGGTTCGCCTCCAGCGCGCGTTCCATCCGGCTCCACGGCGGGGCGGAGGTGCCGCGCGTCAGCGTCCCGTCTTCATACCGGATCAGCTTCGCGAGCAGGTTGGCCACCGCGGCGGGCTTGGGGATGCCGCGTGTTTCGAGCACGCCGGTGAATGAGCGGCGGCGCTGCTGGTCGATCGTGTGAACGGTGTCGTCCGGCACGTTCTCGGCCAGGACCGTGACGAACGGGACCTTGGCGTCGATGCACGCATACAGCCGCTGCAACCCGTCCAGCAGGACGCCGTTGCGGGACAGAATGATGGGCATGCCGTTCAGCACCCATTCGCCCGCCCGCATCGAGGCCGCATAGGCGGCCACCGCCGCCGCATTCCGCTTCCCAACAGGCCGCTTCATCGCCAGCAGGCTCGGCGCCATGTCCGGCGTGATGCGGACGATCGAGAAGCGGGGCTGATCGGGGACGACCGCCGGGACGGACGCGGTGCTGGGGGGCATCGGTTCCAGCAGGTCCAGTCCAGGCAGTTTCGCGGATGACGGCATTCTGTTTCCTTCGGGCGATCAGGGCGGCGTCCTCATTCTGAATAGCCGCGCGAATCTCAGTGGTCCAGAGATAGGTGAAATCTCGCGAATTAGCAAGAACTCCGAGGCTCCGGGCTGCTACAGGCCTTGCGAAAATCTATTGTAGGCCGTAAATCGAGCGGCATGAAGAATCATGCGAAAATTAAAGGAGGCGCGACATGAACGTCGTCAAATCCCCCGGACCCCCCCTCGGCCCGGCGGCCGGGCCGGTTGCGGCAGCCCCGGTCAACGGCCGCGTCGATGCCGTTGCGAACCGCCACAGTGCGCGCCTGAAGGACACCGCCCGCCAGTTCGAGGCGATGTTCATGACCGAGATGCTGCGGCACGCCAGGCCGGATTCCAAGCCCTCCGGCCCCTTCGCGGCCGGGCAGGCCGAGGGCACCTGGCGCACATTGATGGACCAGGCGCTGGGCCAGGCGGCCGCGCGTGAAGGGCCGGCGGGTGACGGACGCCTGCGGCAAGCGATCGAAAAGTCCCTGCGGGACGCTGAAAACCGCCACGGGCGGGGAGGAGCACCATGATGACACGTGATTCCGCGATCACCCAGGCCGCGCGCCTGCTGACCGTCTCTCTGCAACAGGAAACCAGGCACGCCCATGCGGGTGCCCTGGCCGACCTGGCCGAGGCCGCCGCCGCCAAACAGGCCGCCTACACCAGCTTCATGCAGGCTTGTGATGGGCTGGAGCCGGAGGCCATCGCCATCGAGGTCGGCTTGGACGCGATGAACGACCTGCTGACGGCCGCGAGCGAGAACGCCCTTGTACTCGAAGCCGTGACCACCGTGCTGGACGGGGCGGCGACCCGCCTGCGGAGCCTCGTGGGCGGTATGGCCGATCCGGGGACCTATGACCTGCATGACCGTCCGCGGCGGCACGTTCTTGCGGCGAGCGTGGACTCGCAGGCCTGAATCGCTCTTGCGAAAATTTTTGAAGAAACTGCTTTACAGGCTCCGACCCCGTCGCTAAACACCATCCCAACATGATGCGAAGCACTAGAACAGATCGCAGCATGCACCGGCGTCAGAATGGCGCTCCCACCCACAGCCCTGAATGGGAGCTTTTCAAATGTCTTCGATCCTCACGAACTACGGCGCCATGGTTGCCCTGCAGAACTTGCAGGCCACGCAGCGCTCTCTGACCGAGACCCAGAACCACATCTCCAGTGGTTTGAAGGTCGCGACGGCTCGCGACGATGCGTCCGCCTGGACCATCGCCTCGACCATGAAGTCCAACGTGGCGAGCCTTAACCAGGTGAGCCAGAATCTCGGCAACGCTGACTCGATCCTGGGGACCGCGGTCTCCGGCGCGACCCAGATCTCCAAGCTGGTCTCGTCGATCCGTGCCAAGGTCGCGACGTTCACCGATACCTCGGCGAACAAGTCGGCGATGCAGAGCGAAGTGACGCAGCTCGTCAATCAGATCGGTGCGACGATCAAGTCGTCCTCGTTCAATGGCGTTAATCTGCTGGACAGCACGCAGCCCGACGGGCTGGTGTTCCTGGCCGCCACGAACAACGACTACACCGCGACGGGCGGTGATACTTCTCCGACCATCGCCACCGGCGCCGCTGTCGATCTCTCCAGCACCGGCGCCGACACCGCCGTTGACGATTTCTACACGCTGGTGGGCGACATGGCGGCGGCGATCACCGATGCCGACCCGGCTACGCAGCAGACCAACCTCGACGCCGCGATGAAGAAAATTGATGCCTTCGCCGCGTCCGTCCAGGGACAAGCCGCACAGTTCGGTGCCGTCCAGCAGAACGTCCAGTCGCAGAAGACATTCGTCACCAGTCTGGCGAATGCGATGCAGCAGGGCGTGAGCAACATGGTCGATGCGGACATGACCGCCGAGTCGGCGCGTCTGAGCGCCCTGCAGACCCAGCAGCAGCTGGGCACGCAGGCTCTCAGCATCGCCAACCAGGCGCCGCAGATGATCCTGAAGCTCTTCGGCTGACTACTGGCGGGGCTGGGCTTCATGCCCAGCTCCGCCGCACGTTGGCGGAGAATTCGCCAACGAAAAACTGCGCGCCTGACGAGGAAGAAAGCCCGTTCGATGCAGACCTCACCCCACGCTTCCAACGCCGAACCCATGCTCGCGTTTCCGAACGGCGCCGCGTCCGCCTATGGCTCGGTCATCCGCTCGACCGAAGCGCCTCGCGATATCGAACTGCGGGTCTTCGAGAAAGTCACCGCCGCATTGGAGGGCGCTGCCGCTCCCGATGCTCATTTCACACAGAAAATCCAGGCCGCGCACGACAACCGCGTGCTGTGGCAGACGCTGGCCGCCGATCTGGCCGGGGAGGACAACGCCCTTCCCGTCGACCTGCGGGCGCGTCTCCTGAGCCTGGCAATCTGGGTTGCCCGTGAAGCTGAACGGGTGATCCACCAGGGGGCAGGAGTGCAGGACATGATTGAGATAAACCGCAGCATCATGCTGGGTCTTCGGACCTCCACGCAGGGTGCCGTCTGATGCCGCTCAAGCTCAAGCTCGCGGCGCGGGAGCGCCTGATCGTTAACGGGGCCGTGCTGGTCAATGGCGACAGCCGGACCTCATTGCTTGTCCGCAATTTTGCCCATGTCATGCGGGAAAAGGACGTCCTTCAGGGGGCGGACGCCAACACCCCCACCAAGCGCCTGTACTTCCTTGTGCAGACCATGCTGATGCAGCCGCCTCCGTCCGAGGCCCTGCTCGACAGCTACAAGGAAACCCACAAGCAGTTGTGTGAGGCGTATGTGCGCTCCGACAACCTGGAGGTCCTGGCCGATGTCGACCGCCTGGTCGAACGCGGCGACTACTACAAGGGGCTGACCCGGTTGCATCCGCTGATTGCCTATGAAGCGGACCTGCTGAACGTGGAGCCGCACCAGTGGCGCCGCGCATCCGCCGCCATGGCGGAGACGCGCTAGCCGCGACGGCCACGGAACAACGGCGCATGGCGGGACGGCCCCGCCATGTGTCCTTCATGAGTGATCGGTCAGGCACGCCAGTGCATGGCGTGCCTGAACGCACAGGCAGCCTAGGCGGGCAACGACCATGGATCCTTTCGTTACGACACTCGGCATCCGCACCGGCATCGCCGGGTGGAAGCTGTTGCAGACCAAGGCGGCGAAGGACTTCCCGGTCCTGACCAAGGACCCCGTCGTGCAGCGGGAGATCGCCTATTTCCGTCAGAACGCCTCCAAGGCACTGACCCCCGAGAAGCTGCTCGCGGATCGCCGATTGCAGGACTTCGCCCTGACGGCCTTCGGGATGTCGTCGCAGATCGGCATGACCGGGCTGGTCAAGCGTGTGCTGGCCTCGGACCCCGACGACAAGACATCCTTTGCCGCGCAGATGACGGACCAGCGCTTCGTGCAGTTGTCGCGCGCCTTCAGCTATGGCGTGACACCCGAGCCGTCGACGCCCGCCACGCCATCCAGCGCCGCTGTCTCGGTTACGAGCTTCTATTCGGGCAGCAATCTCGCCGGCTTCAGCGGCGCCTTTGGTGGCGTCACCGTGCCATGGGTCGACCTGACCAGTGTCGGCACCTGGAGCGGCCTGGCCAGTGCGTTGCAGGCTGGGTTCCGGCGCGCCGATGGCAACCGGAGCGACATCACGGTCACCCTGGATGGCACGGACCTGAAGTTCACCGATGCCAAGGGCCGCGGTGGGCCGGCCGGTTTCGCCTGGGTACCGAACTCGGCGAACAACGCCGGCACGCCCGTCGTGTCCGACCCTTTCAACGTCGCCGCCGGCACGCCGGCCGGACCCGTCACCGGCGGTCCCGCCGTGACCAAGCCGGCCTTCGTCGAACAGGTCGTTCAGAAATACCTGGAAGCCCAGTTCGAGGTCGTGCTCGGCAACTCCTCCAACACCCTGCGCCAGGCGCGCTATGCCCAGAGGCAGTTGCCCAACGTCACGAACTGGTACTCGGTGATCGCCGACCGTCCGTTGGCCAACGTCATCCAGACCGTCCTCGGCCTGCCAACCAGCTTCGCCATGCTGAACGTCGACCAGCAGGCCAGCGCCCTTTCGAAGAAGATGAAGCTCGAGGATTTCAAGGACCCTGCGAAACTTGAGAAGATGCTGACCCGCTTCATCACGATGGCGGAGATGAATACCAACACGCAGAGCACCGCGGTGACGCTGCTGGATACCTACCGCTCGACCAGCATCGTCAACCTGAACCTGTCGTCGGGTTCGTCGGACAGCTTCTCCAGCTCATCCAGCGCGGCGCTCGTCATGAGCACTGCCTGGCGCTGAGTCGTCCCGCCGATCGGTCGCGCGCCGCCGCGGGGTGCGGCCGATCCCGACAACCTCCGCCAGCTTCGCGAACGAGTCCGCGGCTTCCGCCCGTTCATCCACGTCCTGGCCCAGGAAGCGATCGAACTCCGGCTGCGCGTGGATCGCCCGATCGACCATCGGGTCGGAGCCGGTCCGGTAGACGCCCAGGCGGATCATCTCCGCCATGTTGTCGTACGCGCCGAGCACCCGCCGAGCCTCTGACAGCAGCGCATTTTCCTCCGCCGAATGGCAACGTGGCAGGGATCGGCTGACCGAACGGAGGATGTTGATCGCGGGCCAGCGCCCGGCCTCTCCGATCTTGCGGTCCAGCACGAGATGCCCGTCCAGGATGCCGCGCACGGCGTCGGCGACTGGTTCGTCGTGATCGTCGCCGTCGACAAGAACGGTGAACAGGGCGGTGATGTCGCCCTCTCCCTCCGGCCCCGGGCCGGCGCGTTCCAGCAGGGCGGGCAGTTCGGTGAAGACGGACGGGGTGTAGGAACGGGCGGTGGCCGGTTCCCCGGCCGCCAGTCCGATTTCGCGCTGGGCGTGGGCGAGGCGGGTGACGCTGTCCAGCAGGCACAGCACCTGCTTGCCCTGCCCACGAAACCACTCCGCCACGGTCAAGGTCGCCTGCGCCGCGCGCCGGCGGGCCAGGGCTGGCTGGTCGGAGGTGGCAACGACGACCACGGCGCGGGCACGTCCGGCCTCGCCCAGCGTGGCTTCCAGGAATTCCCGCACTTCGCGGCCGCGCTCGCCGATCAGGCCGACGACGATGACATCGGCCGAGACGAAGCGGGCGAGCATCCCCATCAGCGTGGATTTGCCCACGCCGGATGCCGCGAAAATGCCCATGCGCTGGCCCTGGCAGAGGGGGACAAAGGTATCCAGCGCGCGCAGGCCGGTTTCCAGCCGCTTGCCGATCAGCTTGCGGTTGAAGGCCGGGGGCGCGACGCGGCGCAGCGGCATGGCGACCGAACCCTGGGGCAAAGGTCCCTTGCCGTCGACTGGTTCGCCCAGCCCGTCGATGACGCGGCCGAGCCAGGCGGCACAGGGGTAGAGGGCAGGGGATTGGTCGAGGGTGACGCGCGCGCCCACCGCCAACCCGTCCGCCGGGCCTTCCGGCATGACGGTGACGCGATCGCCGGCGAAGGCGACGACCTCTCCGGGCAAGGTGCCCCGGGCGCCTTCTACAAGGACGCGGTCACCCACGCCGATATTGCGGCCAAAGCCGGAAACGGTGAGGGCGACACCGCGGGCGGAGTCGAGGTGGCCCCAGCGTTCAACGCGGGGGACACGACGGAGGCGGGCTGCGAGGTCCTGGAACAGGCCGACAGCCGGATGGGGCGCGTTCTGCGAAAACATACCAGAGTGAATAGCCATGCGTCGTGCGGCAGGCAAGCAATTTCGCGGTGATGGCTGCTGGGTGTCCACCGGCTGGCGCCCGAAAATTTATGCGAAAATGTGTGGACGTGCAAAATGGTTGGCGTTATGGAGTTTCGCAGACGCCACCCATCGCAAGAACTGCGAACCGAGATGCTGGATCGAATCGACCTTTTCCGCCTGGCGGATTCCCGTCTGCGCTACCTGTCCGACCGGCAGGCGGTGATCGCGCGCAATATCGCCAATGCGGATACGCCGCACTATGCGGCCCGTGATCTCTCTCGGTTCACATTCGACAGTGCCCTGACCAACAGGGCGACGGCCGACGCCGCCCGGCCCGTGACCCTGGCGCGCACCTCCGCCTCCCATATCGATCTGCCGACCTCCGGGGCGCCTGGCGCCAAGTCCGGCAAGGCCGCTCGCGCCTACAGCGAGGACATCTCCGGCAACAAGGTCTCGCTGGAGGAGCAGATGGTGAAGGCGGCGGACACCATGAACGCGTTTTCGCTGGCATCCTCCGCCTATGCGAAAAGCATTGCCATCATGAAGCTCAGTATCGGAAGTAATCGATGAGCCTGCTCTCCCCCATTTCCAGCCAGGGGCCTTTTGCCCAGGCGATGGCCACCGCCGCGTCGGCCATGCGCACGCAGTCGACCCGCCTGCGTCTCGTCGCCGAGAACCTGGCCAACGCGAACTCCACGGCTGCTGTCCCTGGTGGCGACCCGTATCGCCGCAAGACCATGACGTTCGAGGAGACGATCGACCGTTCCACCGGCGCCGCGCTGGTGCGTCCCGGTCGGATCGGGGTCGACCAATCGGCGTTCCGCTCGGCGCACGACCCGTCGCATCCGGCCGCCAACCAGGAAGGCTATGTCAGCCTGCCCAACGTGTCCGAGCTGATCGAGGTCGCGGACATGCGGGAAGCGCAACGGTCCTACGAGGCGAACCTCGCGGTGATGAACCAGGCGCGGACCATGATCAACAAGACACTCGACATCTTGAGGGCTTGAAACAATGACCGTACTGACAGCCATTTCCTCCGTCGGGCAGGCCGCCGAGGCCTTCCGCACATCGCGCACCAGCGCGCCGGCCGCCGGTGGCGCCGACTTCGGCTCCATGCTGGGCAACGCCGCGCGCGGCGCGCTCGACACGATGCACCGCGCCGAACAGGTGACCGCCAACGGCCTGGCCGGCACCGCCGATACGCAGAGCGTGGTGCAGACCCTCTCCAGTGCCGAACTGACGATGCAGACCGTGGTGGCCGTCCGCGACAAGGTTCTCGGCGCCTACAACGAAGTCATGCGTATGAATATTTAAGCACGAGCGGGACGGGAAGATCGGCCATGAATGAGGGCGATGTCATCGAAGTGCTGCGCGGCGGTTTCTACGCCGTGCTGATTGTCACCGGCCCGGCGCTGCTCGCGGCCCTGGTCAGCGGGCTGATCGTCAGCGTGCTGCAGGCACTGACGCAGGTGCAGGAGATGACGCTCTCCAACATCCCCAAGATCTTCATCACGCTGCTGGCGACGATGTTCTCCCTGCCACTCGGTTTCGCGGCCATGCGCGCCGTCATGGATCAGATCATTCAGATCGTCGTTGGCATCTGAAATCCCGGGGGATGTGACGTCGTGTCAGGCACCTTGAAATCACTGAACGGCCCGGTCAGTTTCATGGACCGGCTGAACCGCGGGCTGCGGCATCAGGACATGATGTTCGCCGCCGCGCTGATCCTGCTCGTTGCGGTGCTGGTGCTGCCGACGCCGTCCTGGATCGTCGATGTCGGGCTGTCCGCGTCCATCACTCTGTCTGTCCTGATCCTGATGGTGGCGATCTGGATCGAGAAGCCGCTCGACTTCTCCAGCTTCCCCACCGTTCTGCTGGTCGCCACGCTGCTGCGCCTGGCGCTGAACCTGGCCACCACACGCCTGATCCTCGCGCACGGCCATCAGGGTCTGGATGCCGCGGGGTCCGTCATCCATGGCTTCTCCGCCTTCGTCGTCGGTGGAGACTTCGTCATCGGCGTGGTCGTCTTCGCCATCCTGATCGTCATCAACTTTATGGTCATCACCAAGGGCGCCGGCCGCATCGCCGAAGTCGCCGCGCGGTTCAGCCTGGATGCGATGCCCGGCAAGCAGATGGCGATCGACGCGGAACTCGGCGCCGGGTCCATCACCGACGACGAAGCCCGCCGCCGCCGCAAGGAACTGGAGGAGGAAAGCTCCTTCTTCGGCGCGATGGACGGTGCATCGAAGTTCGTCCGCGGCGACGCGATCGCGGCCATTATCATTACGCTGGTCAACTGCGTCGGCGGCATGGTCATCGGCGCGCTGCGGCACGGCCTGAGCATTGGTGAAGCCGCGGCACTCTACACCACCCTGACCATCGGCGACGGCATCGTCAGCCAGATCCCCGCGCTGATCGTCAGCCTCGGCGCCGGCATGCTCGTCTCCAAGGGCTCGGTGCATGGCTCGACCGACCAGGCGTTCATCGGGCAGTTGGGCGGGCACGCCAAACCGCTGTTCCTCGCCGCTGGCCTGGTCGGCCTGTTCGCCCTGCTGCCTGGCCTGCCGTTCCTGCCCTTTGCCGTGCTGTCCGCCATCGCCGCCGGCGGCGCCTGGATGGTGACGCGCACCGCCAAGACCAAGCGCGATGCCGAGGAAGATGCCACCCGCAGCGCCGCCGCCGGCGCCGCCAACAAGGAAGAGCCGATCGCCGAACTGATGCGGATCGACGACATCCGGATCGAGCTCGGCATGGGCCTCGTGCCCCTGACGTCGGGCGCGAATGGCGGCGTGACCGAGAAGATCCGGAAGCTCCGCCGCTCCATCGCGCTGGACTACGGCTTCCTGCTGCCCGCAGTGCGGATCAAGGACAACATGGATCTCGCGCCGGGCGAATACTCCCTGCAGATCCAGGGTGTCGAGGTTGCGCGTGAAACCATGGTGCCGCACAAGCTGATGGCTTTCTCTCCCGACGGAAAGCCGCTGACCATCGCTGGTGAGGATGCGCGCGAACCGTCCTTCCGCATCCCGGCCCGCTGGATCGAACCCAACCAACGCCAGGAAGCGGCCGTCATGGGGCTGACGGTGGTTGAGGTTGAAACAGTTCTGACAACCCATCTGTCGGAAACGGTGAAGTCGAACATGAGCCAGCTCATGTCCTACGCCGCCACGCAGAAGCTGCTGACCGGTCTGGCGCCCGAACACCAGAAGCTGGTGCAGGATCTGGTGCCTGGCCTGGTGAGCATGAGCATCGTGCAGAAGGTCCTGGCCGGCCTGCTGGCGGAACGGATCTCTATCCGCCATCTGCCGCTGGTGCTGGAAGCGATGCACGAGGCCGCCGGCACCACCCGCAACGTCCGCCTGATGACGGAACATGCGCGCGCCCGCCTCGCCCTGCAAATCTGCAAGGCTGTCACCGGACCCGATGGCTTCATCGCCGTCATGCCGCTATCGCCGGAGTGGGAGCGGGAGATCAACGAGGCGATCATCGCCGATGGCGACCAGCGCAGCTTCGTGCTCGCGCCGTCCCGGGTGCAGGAATTCGTTCAGGCCGCCCGTGCGAAACTGGCCGCCGCGTCAGGACGCGGCGTATGGCCCACCATCCTGACAAGCGCCGAGGCCCGTCCCTTCGTTCGTGCCCTGGTGGAGCGGATCAATCCGACGATCGCGATCCTGTCCCACGCCGAAATCCATCCGCACAGCCGCCTCCGCACCATCGACCAGATCTGATCCCATGGCACAGTTGACCCTGTCCGGCTGGTTCACGCTGGAACTGTTTCAGGTGCTGCTGGTCTTCGTCCGGGTCAGCGCCGCCATGATGCTGCTGCCTGGGTTTGGAGAGCCGGCGGTCCCGGTCCGCATCCGCGTCCTGACCGGCCTCGCCATCGGTGCCGCGCTGACACCCACCATCGCGGGCCTGCCGGACGCCGTGCCGAACGCCGCCGGTGTCCTGATCGGCACGCTGGCCGAGGCGCTGAACGGCCTTCTGCTGGGCGTCCTGTGCCGGACGCTGATTTCAGCGGTTACCACCGCAGGCCAGATCATCAGCATGAACATCGGCATGACCAACATCTTCGCCGCCGGTGTCTCCATGGACCAGTCAGCCACGATCGGCGCCGTGATCTACGCAGGGGTCATCGCGATCCTGTTCGCTTCGGGCGGCCACCACATGATGCTGCGCGGACTGGCCGAGAGCTACGACCTGCTGCCACCGGCCCAGTTTCCCAACGCGGCCATCAGCGCCAAGGTCGTGGTCGCGGCCGGCGCGAAGGCACTGCGCCTGGCCACACAGATCTCTCTGCCGTTCCTGCTGCTCGCGCTGCTGTTCAATTCCGCGCTGGCCGTCATCAACCGCGCGCTGCCGGCGATCCCGCTGTTCATGCTCGCCAACCCCGTGATTGTCGTTGTGGGCCTGTATCTTCTGGCCTCGACGATGCCGGGCATCCTGGACCCGGGTCTCGCCGATTGGCCGGACATCATGGGCCTGCTGCACTAGACCCGAGGAACGCATGTCCGAAGCTGACGGCCAGGAAAAGACACTCGACGCCAGCGACCAGCGGCTGCGGCAGGCGCGGGAAGATGGCGATATCGCGGTGTCGCGTGAAGGCTCGACCGCCGGGGTCTACCTCGCCTCCCTGCTCGGCATCGTCCTTTTTGGTCCCGACATGCTGCGCGGAATGGGCGACCTGATGCTGCCGCTGATCGACATGCCGGAGGCCTTCGCCGACACCACCGGGGATGGCCTGCAAGCCGCGGCCCGATCCGCGATGCTTGCCATGGGGATCGTGCTGGTGCCGTTCTTCGTGCTGGCCGTGATGGGCGCGCTGGTGCCCTATGTCCTGCAGAACTCCATCACCGTCGCGACCAAGCGGATCATGCCTAAGGGCTCCCACCTGTCGCCGGGCAAGGGCTTCAAGCGGATGTTCGGGCACATGGCCCTGTTTGAGTTCGCCAAGAGCCTGACGAAGATGATCGCGATCGGCCTGACCTGCTGGGCCGTCCTGCATCCGTTGTTCAGCGACTCCGTCGGCCTGGTTTCATCCGATCCGGCCAGCCTGCTGGTCCATGTGCGCGATGCCCTGGTCGCGGTGCTCATGGTCGCCACCATCGTTGCGACCGTGATCGCCGGCATCGACATGCCGTATCAGCATTGGTCCTATCGCAAGCGCCTCCGCATGAGCATCCAGGAAATGCGTGACGAAATGCGCTCCACCGATGGTGACCCGCATGTGAAGATGCGCCAGCGCCGTATCAGGATGTCGCGCGCCGGCAACCGCATGATGCAGGACGTGCCAGGCGCCACCGTCGTCGTGACGAACCCGACCCATCTTGCCATCGCCTTGCGCTATGAGCGCGGGCGCGATCCGGCGCCGATCGTGGTGGCCAAGGGCGCGGATCTGATCGCGCTCCGCATCCGCGCCATCGCCGAGGAGAACAATGTCCCGGTGCTGGAGAACAAGCCGCTCGCCCGCGCCCTGCACAAGTCGGTGGAGGTCGGGCAGGTGATCCCGCCGGAACACTTCGAGATGGCCGCAAAGGTGATCAGCGTCGTGCTCGCCCGCGCCGGCAAGAACCCCGCCCCCCAACCGCACTGACCCCCCACCGCCAACAAAAAGGGCTCGGCCTTCACAACCTTCGTTCCGGTTGTGAAAGCCGAGCCCTTTTTGGTGAGAAGAGGGTTAGCGGAAGGCGGCGCCTTGCTTTTCGAGTTCCTTGGAGATGTTGGCGGCGATGTCAGGATCGATCGACGCCAGCACCGGACCAGCCATACGCGTGTCCAGACGCCGCAGGATTGCCGCCGCCTTGGGGATGTCCAGCTTCGACATGATCGCCCCGGCCTGTGCCGGCTTCATGTTGGAATACAGCGTGGCGAGCAGCGTCAGGTCCGCATCCGCCTTGCCGGTTTCATGTGTAATCAATTTTGAAACCTGGCCCCGCAGCTCCGTCAGCGCGGCGATCTCCCGCCTGGCCATGGCTTCGGCGGCGGCGATGCGGGCCTCTCGGAGTTCCAGGTCACGCTCCCGCTTGTCCAGCGCAGCCCTCCTCCTCGCAATCTCCCCCATCGCTCGGCTGTCCGCACCCTGTTCGTCGTGGGCACCGGCGGCCGAGGTTGCGGGCGGCGGGGTGGACGGCGCCGAGGCGGGAGGGGCCGCCGGAGCGGCCGGTACGGTCACGGCCGCCCAGGCGCTGCCCGAGGCAAGCAAAGCCCCCAGCGCCAAGCCGGCCGCGAGTGACCGCGACCGGCGATGCCGAGGAGGGTGGTCCGTTGTGATGATCGTGCACAGTTCTTGCGTCATGTGAGTCCTCGGATTCTCCGAAGCAGGGGGTGTCAGCCCCAGATGGGGGCGTCGTCGGCGAGGCGGCGTTCTTCGACGCGCAATGCAATCCGGCCGTCCTGTTCGGCGACCATCGCGCGCAGCACCAGCAGGTCGTTGCAGGTGACATCGATCGGCTGCTCGGGCCGCCGGTCCAGCAGCACGCGGGACCCGACCTTCCAGCCGGTGACCTCGGAGGTCGAGATCGACCGCTTTTCCAGCACCGCCCGCAGGTTGACCTGCGCGTGCGGCAGCACGGTTGCCAGATGAGACCGCCAGATCGGGTCGCCGCCGTGCTTCTTGCCGACGAACTCCTCCACCAACTGGTCGCGGACCGTGTCGAAGCTGGAATAGGGAATCAGGAAGTCGATGTGCCCACCGCGGTGTTCCATCGCCACCTCGGCGCGGAACATCAGCGACGCGGCCGACAGCTTGGAGACGGCGGCATAGGACGGGTTCGTCTCGAACCGTTCCAGCACGAAATTGACATTGCCCAGCATCTCGAACGCCTGCTTCAGCTCCCGCGCGATGACGTCGTTGACCAGGCGGTCGACGAAGGTGCGCTCGATCGCCGTATAGGGCCGGCCCTCGATCGGGGCGCCGCGGTTACGCCGCCCGCCCAGCAGGATATCCATGGCGGAGGTGATCAGCTTCGGATCCAGCGCCGCCAGGCAGTAGCCGTCCCAGGGATCGATCCGCAGCACCGCGATCATGGCGGGCACGGAAACGATGTCGAGGAAGTCCTTCAGCCGGCAGGCCTGGATGCGATCGATGGAGACATCGACGTTGTCCCCCGTGAAACCACGCATGCCGACCGTCATGAATTGCGCGAGTCGGTCGATCATGATGTTCAGCGTCGGCATCCGGTCGATGCCAACCACCACGTCGCCGATCAGGGCTTCCAGCCCGCGCCGCTTCTGCGTGTCGTGTTCCGCCGGCGCGGCGTCACCGAAAAGGCTGTCGATGTCGCTCTGGTCGAGCGAGCGTTCGACCGTGCCCCATTCGTCGGCGAGTTCGGCTGGGTCCTCGGTTGCGCCCGACATGGCTACGCCACCACCAGGCTGGTCACGAGCACGTCGCGCACGACGTCCGCGCCCAGCAGCAGGTTCAGCCGGCGGAACAGGTCGCCGCGGATGCGGTCGATCGCCATCGCATTGTCGATATCGTTGTCGCTGAGCGTCCGCAGATAGGTCAGCAGCGCGTCATAGACCCGCGGCGTCAGCAGATCGGCCGGCGGCAGTTCGGCGGTCGTCTTCATCAATTCAAGCGAAATGCGGATGCGAAGCTGCCGGCTCTGCCCGCCATTCGGCAGGGTGACCGACATTTCGGCCAGGTCGACGAACACCGGCCTGGGCGCGGTAGGAGCCGCAGGCTCCTCATGTTTCGCAGCAGTCAGGCCAGCAACCTTCTCGGCCACGCCGGGTACCAGGAAATAGGCGCCTGCAGCGCCGCCGCCCAGAATCACCGGGACGCCGATAAGGGCAAGGAGCAAGCCGAGCTTGCGCTTCTTCTTGGGAGGAGCGGCTTCCCCTTCTGGGGTTGCGGCTTCGGGGGTCGGTGCATTCGCCATGATATTCCTAACTTCTTTAGAAGGGCGCGGCGTGATCCGAGCCACCGCGGAACGGTGGCTGTCTTCTGACGGGCCGGATCGATCCCGCGTAATCGATCATATAGCTCACTTTGCGAATTGACGCCAGAGAGATTATGAGTATAACCCGCATCCGACCGACACCGACGGCAGGTGACGGAGCTCCACCTGCAGAAAGCAGTTTGCGAACATGGACACATTGGCCGGTCTGAAACAGGCGCTCGCGCGCATCGGGCTTGCGAAACTTGGCATGATGGGTGGGGCTGCGGCGGCGACGCTGCTGCTGCTGGCCTGGGTTGCCTCGTATTCGGGCGAATCCAAGGGACTCCTCTACGCGGGTCTCGATCTGGCGGGGTCTGCGAAAATCGGACAGAAGCTGGATGAGATGAAGATCCCCTACGAAGTGAAGGGCGATGGTTCATCCATCCTTGTTCCGGCCTCACAGGTCGGGCGCGTCCGGATGACGCTGGCGGCCTCGGGCCTGCCGAACCAATCCGGCGTCGGGTACGAGCTGCTCGATCAGCAATCGCCGATGAACATGACCTCGTTCATGCAGCGGGTGCAGCGTCTGCGCGCGCTGGAGGGCGAAATGGCCCGAACGATCGTCACCATGGGCGGAGTCCGCACCGCGCGGGTCCATATCGTTCTGCCGGAACGGGAATCCTTCGCGCGGGAAGCGCCGAAGGCCACCGCGTCGGTCGCCGTCACCATGAAGACCGGGACCGGTCGGCTCAGCCTGGCGCAGGCATCCGCCATCCGCCTGCTGGTTGCCGGCGCCGTGCCCGGCCTGTCGCAGGACAGCGTCACCGTCCTTGACTCAGCGGGCATCGTGATCGCGTCCGACAGCGCCGAGGCGATGATGTCCGGCCGTCTGTCCGAGATGAAGGCCACGCGGGAACAGGGGCTGCAACGCGCGGTCACCGAGTTGCTGGAACCGCTGGTCGGCCGCGGCAAGGTCCGCGTCGTCGCCACGGTCGATCTGGAATCGGCGCGCGAAGTGTCGCGGGAAGAGAAGTTCGACCCAATGTCGCAGGTGGAGCGCTCAAAGCAGCTCCAGAACGATCAGGAGACCTCGGACGAGTCCAAGCCGCGCGACCCGGTCTCGGTCGGCCAGAATCTGCCCAACCCGAACGCCCCGCAGGGTGACGGCGCCGCCAAGACGTCGTCCTCCACGACCCGCAACGGCCAGACCATCAACTATGAGATCAGTTCGATCCGCAGTGAGCGGATCCGGGAGCCGGGCGATGTCCGCCGCATGACCGTCGCCGTCCTGGTCGATGGCATCAAGGACGCGAGCGGCGCGTTCCAGCCCCGGCCCGAGGAGGAGTTGGCTCGTTTCTCCGAGCTGGTCCAGGCCGGTGTCGGCTTTGATGCGAAACGTGGTGACAGGGTCACGGTCGAGGCGATGCAGTTCCTGGCCGGAGAACCCCAGGGCGTTGTCGCGGACGCGGAGGCGATCACACCGATGTATTCGAACCTGCCTCTCATGCTGGGCGCCGCCCTGGTGATCCTGCTGCTGGTCGGCGGCTTCCTGGTCATGCAGATGCGCAGCCGCCACAAGCTGGAACTCGCCCGCGTCGGTGGCACGCTCACCACCGTCATGCCCGGCGGGCAGCAGATGGTCGTCGCGGCGGGTGGCACGACCACCACCACCCTGACCGCCCTGTCGCCCGAGCAGCGCCTGACCGCGTTGCAGCACGCGGGGGCCGAAGGTCCGATCTCGCTCGACGCCCAGGCGCTGGCGATCGAGGACCGGGTTGAAGGTGACCCGGCCCAGAGCGATCTGCCGCTGCTGGCCCTGTTCGACCTGGTCGACTCGC
Source organism: Acetobacteraceae bacterium UBA6159 (assembly GCA_002422345.1). Taxonomy (GTDB): domain Bacteria; phylum Pseudomonadota; class Alphaproteobacteria; order Acetobacterales; family Acetobacteraceae; genus Rhodopila. Next base: position 17,679 of record DIUL01000034.1, on the reverse strand, counting down.
GCCCCGATGAAGCGCTGGCCGTGATCCGGTCCTGGATTGATGGGCGTGACGCGTGATGCGCCCCTTTGTCCCGCCCGCCCTGCGCTCCTTCGATCCGCCCGTGACCGACACGGCACCGCCGGACGACCACTCGCCGATCCGCGACGCGGCCTTCGCCGAGGGCCACGACGCCGGCCTGCGGGCAGGTCACGCGGCGGGTGTCGCCGAGGGGGAAGCCCGGATGCGCGCCAAGGCCGACGCCGAGATCGCCGAACTCCGCACCCACCTCGACCGCCAGGCCGCTCGGCAGGCGGTCGCGGCCGGGCTGACCCGTCTGCTGGAACAACGCGATGCCGACGTCAGCGCCATGGCCGCGGCCGCTCGTGCCGCTTTGGCCGAGGCGTTGCAGGGCATCTTCCCGGTGTTCCTGCGCACCGCCATGGGCGCCGAGGTCGCGGCGCTGCTGACCGATGCCGCCGGCGCCCATGCCGCCGAACAACTGAAACTGCGCGCGGCGCCGGCCACGATCGACGCCGTCCGCGCCCAGTCCCTGCCGGATGAATTGCTGGCCCGGATCACGTTCGAGCCGGTGCCGGACCGTCCGCCCGGTTGGGCCGACATCGCCTGGACCGGCGGTGGCCTGACCTTCGATCCCGACGCCCTGCTCTGGCAGGTCGCCGATCTGCTTTCCTATCCCATTGCGAAAATCAAGGATTCAACCGATGAGTGACACGGCCATTGCCGCCAACGAAGACCGCCTCGCCTCGGTCATGGACATCCCGGTCACCCTGACCGTGGTCCTGGGGGAAAAGACGATCCCCCTGGGCAAGCTCTACGCGCTCAGCCGCGGTTCCGTCATCGAGATGGACCGCAAGGTCGGCGAACTGGTGGAAATCTTCGTCAACAGCCGCCTGGTGGCGCGGGGTGAGGTGCAGTTGACCGATGACGGTCGCCTGGCCGTCTCCCTGTCCGAAGTCGCATCAGCCGGCACTGTTTGAGGCATCCCATGACAATCCGGACCGGCAGAATGCCGAACCATTTGCGCGTGGCGGTCATCGCGGCGGGGCTGATCGCCCTGCTGCCGGCCGCCGCCGGGGCACAGAACGTGTCCCTCTCGCTCTCCCCCACCGGTGGCGAGAGTTTTGCCACCAACGCCGTCGGCATCCTGGCGCTCACCTCGATCCTGGCCCTCGCGCCCGGCCTGCTGATGGTCGGCACCGCCTTCACGCGGCTGGTCATCGTGCTGTCCATGCTGCGCATGGCGCTGGGGTTGCAGCAGACGCCGCCCAACAGCGTGATCATCGCCCTGTCGCTGTTCCTGACCGGGACGATCATGGCGCCGGCGTTCGAGACAGCCTACCGCGAGGCCGTCGTGCCGATGCTGAACGGCGCGATTTCCGAGGAAGTCGCGCTGGAAAAGGCGGTGAAGCCGTTCCGCGCCTTCATGGAAGCGAACACGAGCGACAAGGACCTCGCGCTGTTCATCGATCTGACCGGCTGGAAGCCGCCGGCGGTCGATCCAACGGCGACGGGCGACACGGCGCGGGAGGAACGGGCCACCCCGATCCCGGCCCTGAAGCAGGCGAACCCGGGCGCCGTCTCCGTTTCCGCCCGTGCCCAGGTGCCGCTGCACACGCTCTGTTCCTCGTTCCTGGTGAGTGAGCTGTCGAAGGCCTTCCAGATCGGCTTCCTGCTGTTCCTGCCGTTCCTGGTCATCGACATGGCGGTGTCCGCCATCCTGATGGGCATGGGCATGATGATGCTGCCCCCGGTGGTCGTCAGCCTGCCCTTCAAATTGATCTTCTTCGTGCTCGTCGGCGGTTGGGAACTGGTCGCGGGCTCGCTGGTCCGGAGTTTCTCGGCATGACCGCCACCGAAGCAAGAACCGACGTCGCCAAGCCCGACCCCTGGACCCCGAAGACACGGGGCCAGCCCCAGCCCCCCGCGGCGGGCGCGCGCGCGCGGTCCCACGGCGTCGACAAGGCCGCCATCATCATCATGGCGCTGGACGATACGCGGTCCAAGCAGCTGGTCTCCCGCCTTGGGGAAGACGAACTGCGCCGGCTGTCGACGGCGATGGCCCGCATGGGGCGCGCCAACTTCAACACGGTCGAGGAGACGATCGCTGAGTTCCGCGCCGAAATCGGCCGCACCTGCAACATCGTGGGCGGGATGGCGGCGGCCGAGAAGATGCTCCGCCAGATGCTGCCGCCCGATAAGGTGGCCGAGATCATGGACGAGATCCGTGGTCCGGACGGCAAGAACATCTGGGAGAAGCTGGCCCATCTGCAGCCGCAGACGCTCGCCGGCTACCTGCGGAACGAATACCCGCAGACGGCCGCGGTGATCCTGACCAAGCTGCCGACCGTGCAGGCGGCCAAGGTGCTGCGCTTCCTGCCCAATCGCATCGGCGCCGACATCGCGCTGCGGATGGTGCGCATGAACAGCGTCCAGCGCTCGGTCCTGACGGATATCGAGGAGACGCTGAAGCGCGAGTTCACCAGTGAGCTGTCGCGCGCCACCGAACGGGACAGCACGTCCATCGTGGCCGAGATGCTGAACCGGTCCGAGCAGGACGTCGTCGACCGCATCCTCGCCGCGCTGGAGGAGAAGGAGCCGCAGGCCGCCGCACGCATCCGCCGCATCATGTTCACATTCGAGGATCTGCGCCGTATCGACCCGATGACCTTCGGCCTGCTGATCGCGGAAATCCCGTCCGAGAAGCTGCCGATCGCGCTCGCCAACGCTTCGGAAGACCTGCGGGCGCTGTTCTTCTCCAAGATGTCCGAACGCGCGCGGAAGATGCTGGAGGAAGAGATGGAAAGCATGGTTCCGCCGCGCCGCAAGCAGATCGAGGAGGCGCAGTCCGAGATCATCGGAACCGCCAAGCGCCTGATCGACGAAGGCCGGATCGTGGTGCTCGAGCTCGAGGAAGAGCCGGCGCAGGACGTCGAGTTCTGAGGAGGCGACCATGATCGTGCGAAAAATTGGCGCATTCGCCTTGTATGCGAAATGTGAAGAGACTATTGTGCCCATCCACAGCCCGCTGCGAGCAGACGTGCCATGAGTGCCCCCCAGGACCAGAAGCGTCCGATCATCATCGTGAAGAAGCATGGTGGCCACCATGACGATGAGCATGGTGGCCAGTGGAAGGTCGCCTATGCCGACTTCGTGACGGCCATGATGGCGTTCTTCCTGATCATGTGGCTGCTGTCTTCATCCTCCCAGCCCGAGCGGCAGATCATCGCGCAGTACTTCAACAGTACCTCGATGTTCGACATGCCGGCTGGCAGCGGCGTGCTGGCCGGCGGCAAGGGCGTGATGGAGGGCCAGGACGTCAAGCCGGCCCGCGGTCAGCCCAGCGCCCGTGACAACACCGGCAAGGTTGAAAAGGTCCCGGACGCGAAACGCCCCGACAAATCCTCGGCCAAGGACCGGGAGGAGCGGCAGCGCTTCGAGGCGCTGAAGGCCGAACTCGAACGGATGATGGCGGCCGGGGAACTCAAGAGCGTGGCCAACAACGTGGAGGTCACGATGACGTCCGAGGGTCTGCGCATCAACATCTTCGACCGTGACGGAGAGGCCATGTTCGTGCCTGGCGGGTCGGAGCCGACCGCGCGTCTGAAGATGATCCTGGGCGTGGTCGCGCAGGTACTGGGCACGGTGAAGAACGCGGTGATCCTGACGGGTCACACCGACGCCGCCGCCATGCAGCGCGGGGCCTATTCGAACTGGGAACTCTCGGCCGATCGGGCCAACGCGGTGCGCCGTTCCCTCGGCGGCTCGGGCCTGACGCAGGATCGTCTCCTGCGGGTGGAAGGCCGAGCGGCGGTGGATTTGCTGATGCCGCAGGCGCCGCTTGACCCGAGGAACCGGCGAATTGCTGTCACCATCCTGCGATCCGACGTTGAACAACAGATGCGCGCCGCGCGCTGACCTTCATTCATTAAGCACCGGGAATACCATCACATGACCGTATCATCCTCGATCAACTCCGCCCTTTCCGGCCTGAACGCCCAGGCGGCGGCTTTGACCAACATCTCCAACAACGTCGCGAACGCATCGACCGTTGGCTACAAGAAGGCCGACACCGAGTTCGAGAGCATGGTCTACGGCGCCGCCGCCCCTCCGTCCGGGGTGATCGGCGGGGTTGCCACCTCGACCCGGATGGACATCAGCATGGCCGGCCAGTTGGAGAACACCGGCGTTTCCACCGACATCGCGATCAACGGGTCGGGGTTCCTGGTGGTGAACAAGAATGCCGGCAGCGACGGGGAATACATGCTGACCCGCGCCGGGTCCTTCCGTCCGGATGCCAATGGCGACCTGGTGAACGCGGGTGGATTCTATCTGCAGGGCCAGCAACTGACCGGTTCGTCCGCCACGGCGGTCAGCGGCATCGAGAATCTGACCACGGTGAACGTTTCCAGCCTGTCGGCCACCGCGGCGCCGACCACCGCGCTGACGTTCAACGCCAATCTGCCGGCGGGTGAGACGGCGTACAGCGACACCACGGCGGCCGCCCATTCCAGCAACATGACCTATTACGACGCGTTGGGCACCGCGCAGACCCTGCGCTTCCAGTTCACGCCCAGCCAGCCCGGCAGCGCGACCGAGGCCGCGACCAACATGTGGGCGATGGACATCTTCGATACGGCCGCCACGTCCGGTGCGGCGATCGGGTCGGCCACCCTGGCGTTCAACGCGACCGGGTCGAACGCGGGGACGCTGTCCTCTGTCACGCCTCTGTCGGGCGGTGCCTATGACGCCACGGCCGGCACCTTCACCGTGACCAACGGCACCGGCATGACGCTGCCGATCGACATCGGCGCGCTGGGCAGCGCGGCCGGCATGACCCAGTTCGACGGCGACTACCAGACGACCGAGATGTCCCAGAACGGCGCCGCCTACGGCACCCTGCAAGGCGTCACGATCGGTGAGGACGGCGTCGTCACCGCCGGATTCTCCAACGGCACCACGCGGCCGATCTACCAGTTGACGCTGGCGACGCTGCCGAACCCGGATGGGCTGGTGCCGGTCTCGGGCGGGGCCTACCGCCTGTCCGACGCGGCTGGCGTGGCGCAGTTGCATAACCCCGGTGACGGCAGCGCGGGCACCACGCAGGCCGGCACGCTCGAAGGTTCCAACGTCGACATCACGGCGGAGCTGACGAACATGATCGAGACCCAGCGGGCCTATTCGTCGAACGCGATGGTGATCCAGACCAGCAACCAGATGCTGGACACCATCAATCGCCTGAACTCGTAACCGGATAGGCGGGGCGTGCCATGACCATCCAGGGTTCCATCAACATCGCGCTGTCGTCGCTGAACCTGTTGCAGCAGCAGTCGTCGATGATCTCCACCAACATCGCCAACGCGTCCACGGCTGGCTACGCCCAGCGGGATGTGATCGGCGGGGAGTTCCGTTCCGGTGGGTTCGGCTCTGGCGTGGTCGCGACCGAGGTACGCTCCCTCGCCAACCAGACGGCTGCCCACGCGGCCAACCAGGCGTCCAGCGCGCTGGCGTTCAGCCAGCAGATGGTCGAGGTGCTGCGCCCCTACGCGCAGCAACTGGGCCAGCCCTCCGACGGCACCGCGCTGACCAGCCGCCTGTCGGCGCTGGATTCCGCGCTGGTGACCCTGTCGGCGACGCCGGCCGATTCCTCCGCCCAGGCGAAGGTGGTGAACGCCGCGCGGGCGTTGACCGAGACGCTGCACGGCCTGTCGGACGCCGTCGCCTCCGCGCGCCAGCAGGCGGACCAGGGCATTGCGACCGCGGTCGATGATGTGAACGGGACGCTGCACGCCTTGGCGCGCAACGAAACGGACCGCATGGCCGCCGCGTCGAACGACCAGCCGACCGCCAGCTTCGACAGCACGCGGGAGAAGCTGCTCGCCGACCTGTCACAGAGCGTGCCGGTCACCGTGCACCGCAACGGCGACAACGGCATCGTCGTCACGACCGATCGCGGCAGCACGCTGTGGGATGGCGCGGTCCACGAATTGTCGTTCGAGGCGACGCCGGTCATCCCCTCCACGATGGCCGCGGCGGCGAATGCGGAAAAGGGTCTGTCGGGCGGATTGTCGGGCGTGACGGTGGACGGGCAGCCGATGGCGATGTCGCGCCTGGGAACGATCGCCGCGAACCTGGAACTGCGTGATTCCACGCTGCCCGGGTTCGGCGACCAGCTCGATCGTATCGCTGGCAACCTGGTCGCGACGTTCCAGTCGGTCGATCCGAGCGTGGAGGACGGAGAGGCCGGAGTCTTCACCGATGCCGGCGATCCCCTCGATCCCACCAATCCCGCGGCGATTGCCGGGCTGGCTGGCCGCATCGCCCTGAACCCCTCGGTCGATCCGGACCAGGGCGGGCAGGTCTGGCGCATCCGCGACGGTGCCCAGGCGGCCCAACCCGGTGCCTCCTCCTCCACCGCGCTGATCATGCGCTTCACCGACGCGCTGCAATCCACCGCCTCCTCCACCGCCATCTCCGGCCTGCCGCGTTCGGCGTCCCTGATGGATGCGACGATGCAGGTCGCGGGGATGCAGACCTCGGCCATGTCCACCTGGAACGGTCTGAACCAGGCCCGCGCGCAGCAGGCCGAGGACGCGCAGACCGCCCTGTCCACCAGCACCGGTGTGAACATCGATGAGCAGATGCAGCGCCTTCTGATCGTCCAGCAGACCTACGCCGCCAGCGCCCAGGTCGTGCGCGCGGCCTCGGGGATGATGGACTCCCTGATGTCCGCGCTGCGCTGACGGAGGAACCAGTCATGTTGTCCCGAATCGCCACCTTCGCCGCTCCCGCCAGGCGGGAATTCATGGTTGGCACCATGCAGGCCCAGCTCAATCGCCTGGTTGGGGAGGTTTCCACCGGCCGCAAGGCCGATCCGATCGCGGAACTGGGGAGCGGCGCTTCGCTGCTGTACCAGTTGCAGGCGCAATCGGATCGCCAGGGCGCGTTGCAGACCTCGATCACCATGGCCTCGCACCGGCTCGATACCGCGCAGGCCGCGCTGAGCAGCCTGGAGGGGATCACCCGCACGGTCGCCAATACCGTGCAGGGTTGGACCTCCTCGATGAACCAGGGCATGGCCGTGGTCGCCGAACAGGCCAGCAGCACGATGAACACCGCGGTCAACGTGCTGAACACCAGCCATGTCGGCGGAGCGGTCTTCGGCGGCAGCGTCAGCGATGTTCCCCCGATGCGCGCCTCCGATGCGCCGGGCGGGATGGAGGAGATGGCCACCGCCTTGCTGGACGCGGCCGTGGCGGCCAAGGGTGGCCCGTTGGACCAGTCCGATATCGCCGGCCTGATGGCGGACTTCGAGCGTGTGTTCGACGATACGCACCCTGATCCCGCGCTGCGCTATGCCGGGGGCGCCTATGTCGGCGCGACCGACGGTGAGCCCACCCGCGTGATGATCGGCACCAGCCAGTCGGTGCAGTACGACACCAGCGCCAACCAGGCACCTGTTCGCGACTTGATGCGGGGGCTGTCGATGCTCTCCCTGCTGGATGTCGCCACGTCCCGGATGGATGAGACGGGGAAGAAGGAGTTGCTGACCCAGGCGGGCACCGTCCTGCGCGGCGCCAGCAATGACCTGACCGTCCTGCAAGGCTCCCTGGGCGCGATCCAGGGGCGGCTGTCCGATGCCGCGGATGCCCAGCGCACCGCCGCGCAGGCGACTGAGACCCGAATCCTGTCCTACGTCGAGGCGGATTCCTACGGCAATGCGACCAAGATCAGCATGCTCCAGACCCAGTTGCAGGCGACCTATGCGCTGACCGCGCAGATCTCGCAGCTCAGCATGGTCCGCTACATGCCCAGCGTTTGATAGAGAGTGTGATGAAAATGAAGTTCGGCAGAATGCCGGCCTACGCGCTGTCCCTCGGCCTGTTCGCCGCGGGACTGTCAGCCCCCGCGCCCGTCCAGGCGCAGATCCTGTTGCGCGACCTGGTGTCGATCGAAGGGATCCGGAGCAACCAGCTTCTGGGCTACGGCCTGGTGGTCGGGTTGCAGGGCACCGGCGATACCTTGCGAAATTCCCAATTCACCCAGCAGTCGCTGACCGCGATGCTGGAGCGGATGGGCGTGAACGTGACCGGCCTGCAGATGCAGACCAAGAACACGGCCGCGGTCGTCGTCACGGCGACCCTGCCGGCCTTTACCCGCCAGGGCGCGCCGATCGACGTGCAGGTCTCCTCCCTCGGCGATGCCAAGTCGTTGCAGGGCGGCCAGTTGATGGTCACCCCGATGATGGGCGCGGATGGAGAGGTTTATGCCGTGGCCCAGGGACCCGTCGTCGTCGGCGGCCTGGTCGTCACCGGCGCGGCGCAGCAGGTGAAGCAGGGCGTGCAGACCAGCGGCCGCATCCCCGGCGGTGCCTCGGTCGAGCGGGAGGTGCCGAATTCCCTCGATGGGCTTACGACGTTGCGCCTGACTTTGCGAAATCCGGACTTCACCACCGCCACCCGCATAGAACAGGCCATCAACGCCAAGCTCGGTGGCGCCGTCGCCAACGCGACCGACATCGGCGCGGTGACCGTCGAGATTCCGGCTGCCTATGCCAACCGCGTCACCGCCCTGGTGGCGCAGATCGAGCGCCTGCCGGTCCAGCCCGACCTGCCGGCCCGCGTGGTGATCGATGAAAAGAGCGGCACGATCGTGATCGGCGCGGATGTGAAGCTCGATCAGGTCGCGGTGACCCATGGCAATCTGATCGTGCGCGTGACCGAGACCCCGCAGGTGAGCCAGCCTGGCCCGTTCTCCAACGGGCAGACCGTGGTGGTGCCGAACACGCAGATCGACATCAACGACCAGTCGAACAAGAAGCTTCAGGTGGTGCGCCGGTCGGCGACACTGCGGGACCTGGTGACCGGCCTGAATGCGCTGGGCCTGGGTCCGCGCGACCTGATCCAGGTGCTGAACGCGCTCAAGGCCTCCGGCGCGCTGCATGCCGAGGTTGTGTTCATGTGATGCTGACGGGGGCGGTCGGTCCGGCGGCCCCCGTCTTCGGTTAACACCGGCGACGCGGGTCGAGGTCCCCTGGCCCCGCCCACCCGTGGTCCCGGGCCTGCCGATCCGTCAGGACCCACGACTTTCCCCAGTCCTCAACAGTCAGGTCACGGTCGGCAGCGCCTCTGCCCCGATGACGTCCCGGGTGCGCCTATCCGTCGTCCCGGGCGAAGGCCCGGGATCCACGACTTTCCCCAGTCCTCAACGGTCAGGTCACGGTCGGCAGCGCTTCTGCCCCGATGACGTGCCGGACCACTTTTCCGTCGTCCCGGGCGCAGGCCCGGGATCCACGGCTTTCCCAGTCCTCAACAGCAAGTCACGGTTGGCGGCGCCGAAGTCAACCACGACCGCCGCTCACCGCCTCACCCCATGGCGGTGATCTGCAACGCCGACAGCATCCCCGCCGGCAGCTTGTTCCCGCGCCTGGACCCCTGCGCCTGCGCCCCGTCATGGTTGTTGCGGGACACCACCTCGGCCAGGGACGCCATCATCATCCGCTCGGACGTTGAAACGCGCCGCCGCGGCGTGCTGACGCCCCAACCCAGCGCGCCGGCATCCGGCGGGTCGGCCCGCTTTTCCCCCGCGCTCTTGTCCGCGAAGGCCATCGGTCCGTTCGGGATCGCCGCCCCGATATCGGAGAACGCCTGTCCCACCTTGTCGCGGATGCGTTGCAGGAATGTCTTCACCGACAGTGCCGATCCGTCCGGCGCATAGAACAGGGTCGTATTCGACCGCGCCGCGTCCGGCAGGATGCTCGCGGCGGCCTGCGACTCCGGGGCGCTGAGCATCCGGCGGGCGCCGGCACTGCCCAGGAAGTGACCCAGATAGATCTCGGCCGCCTCGGGCGTCCGCCCCAGCCCCGATTCCAGCTTGTCCGCGATCTCCCGCAGATGATTGCCCGCCATGGCGGAGGCGACGCGCGGATCACTCCGCATCGCCAGGATGCGCTGCCGCTGCCCCGCGTCATCGACCGTCAGGCGGCCGCCGCGGTTGACGACGGCCCCCGCCTCGACATCCAGCCCGTGCTGCGGGCCGTGCGTGCGAATTGCGTTCAGCCAGGTCTGCTCGGTGAACTGGAACAAGCCGGTCGCCGAGGACGTGCCGGCGCGGGCATCCGGGCGGAACCCGCTTTCGATCTTCGCCGAGGCCATCAGCAGGTCGAACTGCGTGCCGGTCGTCATCGCGGCCTCTCGGACCGCGGCGGTGATGGATGGGTCGGCCACGGCCCGGACGATCCGGGCGGCGGTTTCATTGGGGGTCGATCCGATGGGCACAAGGTTCTCCTGCGGCCGGGGAAATTCTGCGAAAAAATTGGCTGGCGTCGGTATATGCGAAATGCTAATGGAAGTCGACCCGCGAAATGCGGGGGTGGCTCCTCCATAACGGTGAAACGACGACATGTGGCAAATCATTGGGCTGATCGGGGTCTTCGCCACGATCATCACCGGCTACACGATAGCCGGCGGTAAGTTCGGGGTGATCCTTCACGCCCTCGGTCCGGAACTCATCATCATCCTCGGGTCCGGCATCGCGACCATGCTGGTCAGCAATGATTTCTCGACCGTCACCAAGCTGCTGGGCAAGTTCTCCAAGCTGGTTTCTGGTCCGGCCTGGAAGAAGACCGACTACGTCGACGCGCTCTGCATGTTGTTCCTGCTGGCCCGTATCGCCCGGCAGGAAGGCAACATGGCGCTCGAGAAGCACATCGAGAATCCCGAGTCGTCCGTCGTCTTCTCCCGCTACCCGCGCCTGCTGAAGGATCATCACCTGATCGTCTTCGTCAGCGACGTCTTCCGCAGCATCACCATGAACTTCACCGACCCCCACAAGGTCGGCGAAATGATGGAAACGGAGATCGAGAAGCACCATGCGGAGGAGCTTCGCGCCGCCAAGGCCCTCGCCGCCGTCGCCGATGCCCTGCCTGCCCTGGGAATCGTCGCCGCCGTGCTGGGCGTCATCAAGGCCATGGGCGCGATCAGCGAATCACCGGAAGTGCTGGGCGCCATGATCGGCGCGGCCCTGGTGGGCACGTTCCTGGGCGTGCTGCTCGCCTATGGAATCGTCGGCCCCATCGCCGCCCGCATCAAGGGCGTCATCGAGGAAGAGGGTCTCATGCTCGGCATGGTCCGCCAGGTGATCATCGCGCACCTCGAAGGTCTGGGCCCGCAATTGGCCGTCGAGGTCGGGCGCCGATCGGTGCCCACACGCTTCCAGCCGAGCTTCCAAGAATTGGATGAGTCTGTTTCGGAGACGGCGAAGTCCGTCCGCACGAAGGAGGGTTGATCATGCGCAACTGGCTTTATCGCACCGCCCTGGGCCTGTCCCTGATGGTTCCCGCCGCCGCCCTGCCGCCACCCGCCGTGGCGGCCGAGGCCCCGGCCCGCGCGCCGGCCTACATCGTGGTCAAGGCCTTCCAGTTGAAGTCGGTCGCTCGGCTGAGCTTCGGCTTCGACCGGATGGCGGACCCCAGGCTGGTGCCGATCCCGCGTGGCGTGGAACTCCACCTGGACGCCGATGTGCCGTTCCGCCTGAATGGCCTGCCGCAACTGAAGCAGATCGAATCCGTCACCGAACGGACCGAGGACGGCAAGCGCATCGTCGCGGTGCGCTTCACCTGCGACTGCACGGTGCAGACCAGCCGTTCGGGCAAGTCCTATCGCCTCGACATCCATGAACCGATCGCGGCGGCGGCCCTGCCTCCGTCAGCGACGGTCGCTGCCACCGCTCCGGCGACGGTCGCACCGGCGGCAACCCCGACCCCCGCCGTGGCCGCGCCGCCCGCCGCCCCTACCGCTGCTCCGGTCGCTCCCACCCCGGTCGCTTCCACCCCGGCCGCGCCGTCCGTCACGCGCGCCGTTGTGACGCCGCCCGCGGTCCCCGCCGTCGCGACGCCACCGGCCACGCCCGTCGCCGAACCGACGGTGGTCACGCTCCGAGGCTTCCAGTTCAAGACCAGAGCAAAGCTGAGCTTCGGCGTCGGCAAACTGCCCGACCCCGTCGTACGCCCGGTCGATGGTGGCGTCGAACTGACCCTGCCGCCCGGCGCGGTGCTGAATGCCACCGGCGCCTGGAAGCCGCGCCAGGTTGAGTCGCTCGATACGCGGACCGAGGGCGCCAACCAGGTCGTCCAGATCCGTTTCTCCTGCAACTGCGAAATCAAGACGTACCGCTCCGGCAACGCCTTCGCCCTGGAACTGAAGCAGAGCCTCAACAAGCCCGTTGTGGTCGCCGCTCCGGCGCCCGTCACCCCGCCCGCCGTCGCCCCTCCCGCCGTCGCCCCTCCCGCCGTCGCTGAACTCAACGCCCTGCGCGACAGCCTGACCGCCAAGGTGGCGGAACTGAATGCCCCGCCGCCGGCCGAGGCACCCGCGCCGGCGCCGCTTGCTCCGACCGTCACCGCCCCCCAACAGGTCGTCGCCCCGCGCACGGCACCGCAACCCGCGGCCGCGCCTCCGGCCGTCGCCGCCCCGCGCGTCCGGACGACCTGCGCGCCCGACCCGGCGATGGCCGGCTGGAAAGGCAACGCCCCGTTCCCCGCGCGCCTGATCGCACTCCGCGCCGACCTCGCGAAGGCAAACGAATCGGTCGCGGCGCTCGCGACCCTGGCCGAGTTCTATGTGGCCCACGGCATGCCCGCCGAGGCCCTCGCCGTTGCCGAAGAGGCCGACCCCGAGGAAGCCACGCCCACCGACATGGCCCGCCTGAACAAGGTCGCCGACCTCGCGCGCCTGCTGCGTGGCGTGCGGATCCAGCCGGACTCGCCGCTGCTGACACAGCGTGAGGATTGTGACCGCACCGACATCCCTCTCTGGCGTGCGATGGCCGCCGCGGTGGCGGGTGACTCCACCCAGGTCGTGCGCGACGCCGACCAGGCCCGCGACGTCCTGGCCCATCTGCCGCCGCCGCTGCCGCAGATGATCGCCCTCCGTCTCGCCGATGCCGCGCCCGAGGATATGAACACCCAGCGTGCCATGGCCGCCGCGGTGCGAAACTCCGAAATGGGTGGGCCGGAGGAGGCCGCCGGCCGCTTCCTGCTGCATGCCCGCATCGCCCGCCTGCGCGGCGACGTCATCGAGGAGACCAGCTTCCTGGAGCGCGCGATCCGCACCAACGCGATCGTGCCGTCCTTGATCGCCCGCGTCCGCCTGGCCGAAATCCGCGCGTCCAAGGATGGCGCGGAAGGAGCGGCGAGCGAGGCGATCCTGGGCGACGCCGGCCGTGTCTACCGCGACTCGCCGTTCGGGCAGAGCGCGGCGGCCACTCTGGCGGAACGCCGGCTTCGCCTGGGCGACTATGCCGGCGCCCTCGCCGTGGCGGACGCCAGCACGGACGGCAAGGCCGGCCGCATGAGCGACAGCGTCGGCGCCCGGCTCGCCGCACGCGTGCTGCGGAAGATGTTGGTCGACGGCACCGCCACCGACCTGCCCGCGGCCGAGGACCGGATGCTGCTGTTCTGGCACTACGGCGCCTATGCCACGCCGGGTGAGAAGGGTGACGACATCCGCGTCGCCGCCGCCCGCCTGATGCTGGACGAGGGCCTGCCCGAAGCCGCGCTCGACGTCACTCGGCAGTTGTCCGATGCGGTGCTGCGTTCTCCGCAAGGGGCGTTGCTGCGTGCCCGGACCGAGGCGCAGGCCGGTGATCCCGGCGCGGCGCTCGCGATGCTGCGCCGCCTGCCGTCCGAGGATGAAACCCGCCGGATTGCCGCCGACGCGCTGGTGCGGCTGGGCCGTCCGGTGGACGCCGCGCGGGAGATGGAAGCGATGACCGCCCCGGCCGACCAGGTGCGGCGCGCACATCTGCTCTATGAGGCGAAGGCCTGGGAAGATGCGGCCGGCGCCTATGCCACCGTGCTGCGGAACCCGGCCACGCCGAAGGAAGCGAAAGCCGACGCCGCTGATCGTTACGCGCTTGCCATCGCGATGTCCGGCGGTCGCCCGGCCGAGGACCTGCGCGGACTGGGCGGTCTCGCGGGCAAGGTGCTTGGTGCGCTGCCGGTCGCCACGGCGTCGATCGATCCTTCCGCGCCGGTGAACGCGCTGCGCGGCGCTCTGGAACGGGCTGGCGCGATCGAGGCGTTGCTGCCGCCGGTCCCGCGCGCCCAGCCCACCAAGCCCGCGCCCACCGGCCGGCAGGGGACCTGAACCATGGACGGACCAACATACGTTACGCTCTCGGCGCAGGTCGCGTTGCAGCGGCAGCTCGAAATCGTTGCCAACAACGTCGCGAACTCCAACACCACGGGCTACAAGGCCGACCGCCAGCTTTTCCAGAGCTATGTCCAGAAGCTGGCCGTGCCGGGCGACTCGATTTCGTTCGTGCAGGACCGCGCCACCTACATCGACATGTCCGACGGTCCGGTGAACCTGACCGGCGCCCCGCTGGACGTCGCGATCACCGGTGACGCCTTCTTCGGCGTCAGCGGCCCGAACGGCACGGTCTACACCCGCGACGGCCATTTCCAGCTCGGCTCGGATGGCACGCTGATGAACAGCAGCGGCTTTCCCGTCGTCAGCCCGGATGGGGAGCCGATCCAGCTTCCCGCCAACTTCTCCCAGCCGCGCATCACCGGCGAGGGCGCGATCCATGTCCGCGTCAACGGCGTCGAGCAGATGGTCGCCCAGCTTGGTCTGTTCCGCACGGCCGATCCGCTGGCCATGCGAAAAATCGGTGGATCGACCTTCAGCGCGCCCGCGGGTGCGATGCAGCCTGTCGATACAGCCGAAGCCGGCCGCGCCCGTGTCGTGCAGGGCGGACTGGAGTCATCGACCGTCCAGCCAGTGCTGGAGATCTCGAACATGACCGCGCTGAGCCGAGCGTATGAGCGGCTTCAGACGTTACTGAGCGACGACAATGATCGCGAGCGGAAGATGATAGAAACCCTGGGGCAAACCGGCTGATCCCCCACAGCCTGAAGGAGCAGAACGCCAATGATGCGATCCCTGAGCATCGCCGCCACCGGCATGCAGGCCCAACAGACCAACGTTGAAGTCATTTCCAACAATATCGCCAACGTCAGCACCACCGGCTTCAAGCGCAGCATGGCCGCCTTCCAGGACCTGCTGTACCAGTCCGCGGCGCGCCCCGGCACTGTCTCCTCGGAGCAGGGCACGGTGCTGCCGACCGGCACACAGATCGGCCTGGGTGTGCGAAACGCAGGTGTGAACCGCGTTCTGACGCAGGGCAGCCTGACCCAGACCGACAATCCGTTGAACGTCGCCGTCGACGGGCGCGGCTATTTCGGTGTGAAGCTGCCCAGCGGCGACACCGCCTATACGCGGGACGGGTCGTTCAATCTGTCCTCGACCGGGATGCTGGTGAACAGCGAAGGCTTCCAGGTGGAGCCTGGCATCAGCATCAACCCGACCTCCACCGCCGTCACTATCAACCAGGCGGGCCAGGTGATCGAGACGTTGCCGAACGGCAAGCAGAACACCGTCGGACAGTTGCAACTGTTCCAGTTCGCCAATGAGGCGGGGCTGGTCGCACTGGGCGGCAACAACTTCCAGCAGAGCGAGGCCTCCGGCGATCCGGTGCAGGGCCTGCCCACCGACCAGGGCTTCGGCTCGGTCCGGCAGGGCTACCTGGAATCCTCCAACGTCAACGTGGTCCAGGAGATCACGTCGCTGATCCAGGCGCAGCGGGCCTATGAGCTGAACAGCAAGATCATCCAGGCCGCCGACCAGATGCTCCAGACCACCAACCAGGCGCGCTGACATGTCCGGTATCTTGCGAAAATCTATAATGGCGCTGCCGTTTCTTCTGCTGGCTGGCGCGCCTGCGACGGCCGAGGACGTCTGGGTCGCGGCCCGTGCGCTGATGCCCGGCGACATCCTGGGCGACGACGATGTCACGGCCCGCACCCTGCCGCGCCCGCGTTCGGACGCGGTCCCGGCCACGAACGACCTTGTTGGCATGGAGGTGCGGCGGCGCGTGCCGGCTGGCGCCCCGCTTGGCAACCGCGATGTCGGGCCCCGCGCGCTGGTGAAGGCGAACGCCACCGTCACCGTGATCTGGAACGTGGGCACGCTGTCGCTGTCGATGCAGGGCCGGGCGCTTCAGGCCGGCGCGCTGGGCGAAGAAATCCGGGTTTTGAACACCAACAGTTCGCGCACCGTGCGCGGCACCGTCCTGGCCAGTGGCCAGGTGGAAGTGAAGGCAATGCCATGAACCGCTCCACAACTTCCCTGGCCTTGCTGGGGCTGCTGGCCGTCGCGGGCTTCGTTCCAGAAGCCGCCGAATTTCAGCGCGCCTGGCGTGGTCGACAACATTCCCCGGCCCGAGGCCACGGCGGTGACCATCGCCGCTGCCAATGTCGCGCAGTTGCCGCCGGCGATGCGCGGCTCGCTGTGGCGGCCCGGGTCCAAGACCTTCTTCCGCGATCCGCGCGCGCGCGGCGTGGGCGATCTGCTGACGGTCGCGGTCAACCTGAAGGAACAAGCGGAGTTCGCCAATCAGACGACCCTGGACCGCAACACCAATACCGGCATGCAGGCGACGGCCATGATGGGCCTGGGATCGTTGATCGGACGGGTCATTCCGGGCCTGGCCAACACCGATCCGACGATCAGTGTCGAGGGCAACAACCGCACGATCGGCAAGGGCGACATCAAGCGCGCCGAGAACATCGTCATGAATGTCGCGGCGACCGTCGTGCAGGTGCTGCCGAATCAGAATCTGGAAATTGCCGGCAGCCAGGAAATCCGCCTGAACAACGAACTGCGCCAGCTGCAGATCCGTGGCATCGTCCGGCCCGAGGATATCCGGTCCGACAACACCATCGCCTCGGACAAGATCGCCGATGCCCGCATCGAGTATGGCGGCCGTGGCGTGTCCTCCACCATTCAGCGGCCGACCTGGGGGCAGGATATCCTGACCCGTATCGCGCCGTTCTAGAGCATGATCGGCCTGAGCGTACACGTCACAGGCCGTGAATCATGCGATCAAACAAAGAGCTAGAGCGCGTTCTCCGTTTCCGGTCAGGCTGAACGCGCTCTAGTCCCTATTGAAGGAGCAACGACATGACACCTGTCATGCACAGACGCGCGATGATCCTGGGGGGCCTGGCTCTGGCCCTCGGGGCGTCGTCCGCGGCGGGGGCGGCTGAACCGCCCCCTGGCCCGCCCAAGCCGGTCTTCGTCGCGCTGGGTGATTTCACCATCAACCTGCATGGCAAGAGCGAGCAGTTCGGCTTCGTCGTCATCAGCGTCACCGTGCAGGTGGTGCCGGAGGCGGCGAATGGCCTGCGGGACATCATGCCGCGGGTGAAGGAAGGGGTGATGCGGCGCCTGATGGTGCTGGCCGATCGCGGCGCGCTGCTGCCTGGCCAGACCGATCCGCTGATCCTGAAGGAGATCCTGGCGGAGACACTGAACAAGCTGAAGCCGGACGCGGTTCAGGAAGTCCTGATCACCCGGCTGATGTACGGCTGAGTTCGCGGTGTCGCGGGTTCAGTCCATGGCCATGGCCATGTTGTGCCTGATCGCGATCGGCGGTCCGGTGGCCCTGGTGGGCGTTTTCCTGCGGGGTATGCGCCGGATGCCGACGCGCCCCTGCGCATCAATGACGACCGAGGGGTTGCCGACCAGGCAAGGCGTGGTCGACAGCCCCTCGGAGTAGTTCAGCTCGCGGACTGTACGGCGTTGGCCGGGACTTCACGGCTGTTCAACGCTGACGGCT
>DIUL01000082.1 GCA_002422345.1 Acetobacteraceae bacterium UBA6159 | reverse complement strand
CGCCGTCAACCGGACAGTAGTGGGGCGGTATGCTTCCTCATTCGGAGCGAACCCCACTCCATGAGACGATGTCTATTTTGCAGGACTTGCATTTCAAGGCCCAGTTTCATATCTGAGACGCGGTAGGAGAGTGCTTGAATCCAATGCCTTTCGCGCGGCACCAACCCACAGTCATGGTCAGATTGCCTGGTGGACAGTCCCGCCTCAGGCAAATGATTCTCTACGTCTCCACGAAGTGCGAGAGCGCACGCTACTTCGGTGCAATCAAACTCAACAAAATCATTTGGAAGGCGGATTTCGATTCGTTTTTGGAAACCGGCCTGCCAATCACGGGACGCGAGTACCGGAAGCAGAAGTTTGGTCCGGCGCTGAGGGAGATGGTCCCCGTCCGGCGCGAAATGCTTCAAGACGGCGCGATTCGAATAGAACAACGGGAATTCGGTGAGGGGATCATCGAAGAGCGCACAATTCCACTCGATCGGCCAGATATGTCGCTGTTCACATCTAGAGACGTATTCTATGTCGACCGATCAATCTCCCATTATTGGGAGATGACTGGTATGGAAAGCAGCGATCAATCCCATGGGGTCGCTTGGTTGACGCGTGCGATCGGCGACCCGATCCCATATGAGGCGTCAATTCTGTCCGATTCCCGACCATCCGACTCTCAATTTGCCCGTCTGACGCGGTTGATCAGGGGCCGGGAGTTGATGACTCAATAGATGAGCCTCGGGCGGAATATTTTCTTTTCGATGAATTGTGACGCTGCTGCTGAAGCGGTCGGCGGATATGAACGTATCGACGGCTCATTGATCCCAATTTTGGATGCGCTGGAACGCAATCCATATGGCTTTCCAAGAGTCGAGAGCGACTGGTTCGCTGCCCGCTATATCGTTACAAAACCATTTGAAGGAGCCCCGGCTCTTGTTTGGCTGTTCTACATTGAGCCGACAGGCGATGTCGTGATTGAGCATGTTGAGGAGTATGAGGACTACTAATCCGGCGAGCTAAGCGATGGTTGCCTAGATGTGATTGTCGTGCCGTCCGTCCGCTGGGTTCGACGACGATCCCAACCTTGCATCCGCCCCCGACCCACGGCACCTTGCGCGCCGACCAGCAGGAGCGTGCCCATGGCCGTGAACAAAATCCATCCCGACGCGAAGTCCGCCCTCGCCGGCGTGCTGCGCGATGGCATGACCATCATGTCCGGCGGCTTCGGCCTGTGCGGCATCCCCTCGGCCCTGATCGACGCCATCCGCGACAGCGGCGTCAAGGACCTGACCATCATCTCCAACAACGCCGGCATCGATGACTGCGGCCTCGGCCTGCTGCTCGTCACCCGCCAGGTGAAGAAGATGATCAGCTCCTACGTGGGCGAAAACGCCACCTTCGCCAAGCAGTTCCTCGCCGGCGAGCTGGAAATCGAGTTCAACCCGCAAGGCACCCTCGCCGAACGCATCCGCGCCGGCGGGGCGGGCATCCCCGCCTTCTTCACGGCGACCGGCGCCGGCACCCAGATCGCCGAGGGCAAGCCCACCCAGGTCTTCGACGGCCGCACCTACGTGATGGAACGCGGCCTGCGCGCCGACCTCGCCATCATCCATGCCTGGAAGGCCGATACCGAGGGCAACCTGATCTACCGAAAGACCGCCCGGAACTTTAATCCGATCATGGCCACCGCCGCCGAAATGGTCGTGGCCGAGGTCGAGGAAGTGGTGGACGCGGGCCAGATCGACCCCGACCACATCATCACCGCCGGCATCTTCGTCAACCGCATCGTGCCCCTCGCCACCGTTGAAAAGCGGATCGAGCAGCGCACCGTGCGCAAGCGTTTCTGAACCAAGGAGGCACAGCACATGGCCTGGACCCGTGACCAGATGGCCGCCCGCGCCGCCAAGGAACTGCGCGACGGCTTCTACGCCAACCTTGGCATCGGCATCCCGACGCTCGTGGCCAACCACGTCCCCGACGGCATGTCCGTCCAGTTCCACTCCGAAAACGGCATGCTCGGCATGGGCCCGTTCCCGTTCGAGGGGGAGGAGGACGCCGACCTCATCAACGCCGGCAAGCAGACCGTGACCGAGCTGCCGACGACCAGCTTCTTCGACAGTGCCGCCAGCTTCGCCATGGTGCGCGGCGGGCATATCGACATCTCGATCCTCGGCGCCCTGCAGGTGGCCGAGAACGGGGACCTCGCGAACTGGATGATCCCCGGCAAGATGGTNNGCGCCATGGACCTGGTCGCCGGCGTCCGCCGCGTCGTCGTGCTGATGGAGCACACCGCCGGCGGCAAGCCCAAGCTGCTGACCCGCTGCAACCTGCCGCTGACCGGCGCGGGCGTGGTGGACATGATCATCACCGACCTCGGCGTGTTCGAGGTGACGGCCAAGGGCCAGGACGGCATGCGCCTGCTGGAACTCGCGCCCGAGGTGACGCTGGACGAGATTCGGTCGAAGACCGAGGCCCCGTTCGCGGTGGCCAACACCCTGAAGGCGACGGCCTGACATGAGGCTGGACCGCCTCCGGGAGATATCGGCCGCGGGCGGTCCTAGCCTCGGAATCCGGTCCTTATGACCGCGCCCGTTCCGGGCATCGGGGGCTGGGTTGCCCGCCTCGGCTGCTACCGGGCCATCGACCGGACTGGCCCGGGCGGCCCGTCCGGTCGTCACCCGTAGTCGCGAGCACGGACCGTCCCGATGGCGCCCAGCCCCACCATCCTTGCTGACATCGGCGCCACCAACGCCCGGTTCGCCCTGTTTACCGACGGGGTTCTGGGCGAGGCGGCAGTCTATCCGGTTGCCGACCATGCCTCCCCCATTGAGGCCGCTCGCCTGTTCCTGGCCGGGCGGACGACCCGGTCCGCGATCCTCGCGGCTGCGGGGCCGGTGGTGGATGGCCGTGTCACCATGACCAACGCCGCCTGGACCGTTGACGAGGCCCGGTTCGCCGCCGCGTTCGGGCTGGAGTCCTGCCGCGTCATCAACGACTTCGCGGCGCAGGCCTGGGCGCTGCCGAACCTGGGGCCGGCCGATCTGTTTCCGCTCGGGGCTGTCCCGCCGCCGCCCCTGGGCACCATGGCGGTGATGGGACCTGGCACCGGCTTCGGCCTCGCCGCCCTGGCCCGCGGTCCCGCGGGCGACGTCGCGCTGATCACCGAGGGCGGGCACGCCACCCTCGCGGCCTCCGACCGGCGAGAGGAATCCATCATCCGGGTGCTGCGCGACCGGCTGGGCCATGTCTCGGTGGAGCGGGTGCTGTCCGGCGCCGGGCTGCTGGACCTGTATCACGCGATCGGCACGGTGGACGGGCTGGTGATCCGGGAGCGGACCGGCCCGGAGATCGTTGCCCGCGCCTTGGCTGGCGACTGCGAGGCGAGCGTCGCAACGCTGGAAGCCTTCTGCGGGTTCCTCGGTGGCGTCGCCGGCAACGTGGCCCTGACCCTGGGCGCCACCGGCGGGGTGTTCATCGCCGGTGGCATCGCCCCGCGGTTCACCGGTTTCCTGGCGACCTCGGCCTTCCGGGAGAAATTCGAGGCCAAGGGCCGCCTCCGCCCCTATCTGGCCGCGATCCCGACCGCTGTGGTGACCCATAAATTCCCCGCCTTCGTCGGCCTGGCCCGCCTGGCGGAGACGGCATAGGTCCGATCGAGGTGGGTCAGCGGTACCGTTGCCGCCCCCTCCGTCGTGGCGGGCGAAGGCCCGCCATCCACGACTTGCCATCGTCAACACCGCAAATTGTGGGTAGTGGCCCCGAAGCTGTCCTTGGGCCGGCCCTTCGCCTGACCCGGAGGGACCGACAAGACGTGGATGGCGGGCCTTCGCCCGCCACGACGAAGGCGGTGGGGCGACGCGCCTTTGCCACCACCACGAAACCGCCCCGCCCATGTCAGTCGGACGCCCCCTCCCGAGCCAGTTCCAGCGCCCGTCCATAGACCAGCTTGCGCGGCAGGCCCGTCGCGGCGGCGACCAGGGCGGCGGCGTCCTTTACGCTCTGGGTCAGCAGCGCGGCGCGCAGGCGGCCGTCCATGTCCTCGGGGTCGTCCTCTTCGGGCGGGCCGACAAGCACCGTGATCTCGCCGCGCGGGGCATGGGTCGCGTAGTGCGCCGCCAGGACGGACAGCGACCCGCGCCGCACCTCCTCGAAATGCTTGGTCAGTTCCCGGGCCACGGCCGCGTGGCGGTCACCGAAGGCGGCCAGCATGTCGTCCAGCGCCTCGGCCAGCCGGTGCGGGGCCTCGTGCCAGATCAGCGTCGCCGCCAGCCCGGCCCGCTCCGCCGCCCGCAGAGTCCCGAACGCCGCCCGCCTGGCCGCGGCGCGGGGCGGAGGGAAGCCCAGGAACAGGAACGGCTGGGGCGGCAGGCCGGACAGCACCAGGGCCGTCACCGCCGCGTTCGGCCCGGGGATCGCCGTGACCGGCAGCCCCGCCTCGATCACCGCCCGCACCAGCCGGTAGCCGGGGTCGGAAACCAGCGGCGTCCCCGCGTCGGACACCAGCGCCACCCGCCGTCCCTGCCGCAGCAGGGCGAGGACCGGCTCGATCCGTCCGTCCTCGTTGTGCTCATGCAAGGGTTGGGTCCGCGCCCTGGCGTCCACCTGTGCCAGCAGCCGGCCGGAGTGCCTGGTGTCCTCGCACAGGATCAGGTCCGCCGCCCGCAGCGCTTCGGCGGCACGGGTTGAAACATCGCCAAGGTTGCCGATTGGCGTGGAAACCAGCACAAGTCCCGGGAACGGGGCGTTAGAACCGTCCTGGCCATCTCGCGGGGAGTCAGTAAATGGAGGGTCGGGCGATGTTGCGTCGGACATTCGGGTTCCTTCTGGGCACCCTGGCCTTGGCTGGGTGCGCGGGGCCGCAGTCTGGCCCATATGGGCGGGTCGGCCAATCACAGAGCCTCGTGCCGAGCACCGCCATGCCCCAGGTATCGGCCGCGGCCCGAAGCGCATCGCGCGTCGTCATCCTGCTGCCGCTGTCCGGACCGATGGCCAATGTCGGCCAGCCGATGCTCCAGGCCGCCCAGCTTGCCCTGCCCGCCGGCGGTGCCCCGACCCTGACCGTGAAGGACACGGGCGGGACCGCCGAAGGGGCCGCCGCCGCCGCCCAGTCCGCCATCGCCGAGGGCGCGGGCATGATCCTCGGCCCCCTGACCTCGGCCGAGACTGCCGCCGTCGCCCCCGCCGCGACCCAGGCCGGCGTCCCGGTGCTTGCCTTCACCAACGCCAGTTCCCTCTCCCAGCCCGGCGTCTGGGCGCTGGGCATCACCCCGGCCCAGCAGGTGCGCCGGATGGTTGCCGCCGCCCAGGCCCAGGGCAAGACCGAATTCGCCGCTTTGCTGCCCGAGACGGATTTCGGCCGCTCCATGGGTGATGCGCTGACGGAGGCCTGCGCGAGCGCCGGGCTGAACACGCCGACGATCCGCTATCACGGCTCCGCCACCGGCTCGATCAACACCGCGGCGCGGGAGGTTTCGGGCTATGGCAGCCGGCGCGGCCCGATCGACGCGCAGATCAAGGCCGCGCGGGCCGAGGGCACGCCGGAGGGTCGCCGCAGAGCGGCGGAGCTGGGGCGGAGCCGGATTCCGCCGGCGCCGTTCAATGCGTTGCTGCTGGCCGATGTGCGGGACAATCTGCAACTGATCGCGGCGGTGCTGCCCTATTACGACATCGACCCGCCCGGCGTGCAGATCATGGGGCCGGCCTCGTGGTCCGCGTCGTCCAGCGGGTCCGGCGCGATGCAGGGCGCCTGGTTCGCCGCGCCCGACAACGCCGCCCGCGCCCCGTTCGAGGAATTGTTTTCCGCCAAGTACGGCACGCCAGCCTCGCCGCTGGCGGACCTGGCCTTTGACGCCGCCTCGATCGCGCGTGTGCTGGCCGGGCAGGGCGGGTATTCGATATCGGCCCTGACCCAGCAGGCCGGGTTCGCCGGCGCGGATGGTTGGATGGTGCTGATGCCCGACGGCAAGGTGCGGCGCGGCCTGGCGCTGTTCCGGATCGAGCGGGGCGGCCCGACGATGGTGGAACCCGCCCCGGCCTCGGCCGCCATTCCGGGTAGCTGACCAGGGGCGGTTACGCCGCTTCCTCCAGCGTCGAGCCGGTATCGAGCGTGGTGGCTCGCCGCAGGTCGCGGGCCTGGCCTTCGTCATGCGGGCGGCCGCGATGCATGGTGCAGCGGTTGTCCCAGATCACGACATCGCCCACCCGCCAAGTATGGCTGTGGACGAAGGCCGGCTGCGTCGCGTGGGTGTTCAGATCGAACAGCAAAAGCCTTCCGTCCGCGACCGGCCAGCCTTCCACGTGGGAGGCATGGGCGGACAGGTACAGCGTTTTCCGCTTTGAACCCGGATGGGTCCGCACCAGGCGTTGTGGCGAGGGCGGGTATTGCTCGCGCTCGCCGGCCGGGAATTCGGTGAAGCCGATCTGGCCGCGGGACCAGAAGACGTCGTGCTGGATGACCAGGGGGTCGATGGCGGCCTTGGTCGCGTCCGGCAGGGCGTCATAGGCGGCGCGCATGTCGGCGAACTCGGTTTCCCCGTTGCCGAAGGGGGAGGGTGGCGGGACGGTCACCGCGTGTAGCATCCCCAGCACGACGGGGACGGGCATGTAGGAGGCATCGGTGTGCCACAGCCGGTTGCCCAGGCTGTCGAGCCGGCGGCGGTCGTGCAGGTC
The DNA here is from genome assembly GCA_002422345.1 of Acetobacteraceae bacterium UBA6159. Lineage (GTDB taxonomy): Bacteria > Pseudomonadota > Alphaproteobacteria > Acetobacterales > Acetobacteraceae > Rhodopila. The sequence continues at coordinate 13,233 of DIUL01000082.1, read as the reverse complement.
GCGGACCTGGTGGTCTTCGTTCAGGTTGGAGATATCGCCGATCTGCGGGATGGCGAGGCGCCGGCGGCCAGGCCGAGCGGCGGCGCGCCCGATTTCGAGGGGGCCGAAGCGGGCGGCGAAGTCACGCAGTTGGGCGTCGGTCAGGCGTTGGCCGTGGAAGACGAGGACGGCATAGCGGTCGATGGCCTGCCAGATGGCGTCGATGGTGGCGGGGTCGGTCGGGTGGGAGAGATCGATGCCGGCGGCCTCGGCCACGAAGTCGGGGTGAACCGGGGTGATCTGGAGGCTCATTCTGGTTGTTCCCGCGGGCTGGGGGTGGGGCGATCCTCACCGGGCATGGGGTCGTGGTGTTGGGAAAAATGCGATGGGCCGGGGCGCGGCGGCGCGCGCGTTTTCAGCACGGAGATACAGGGAGGACGTCACGGAGGTCGTTGGACGGGGCGGCGGCGGATTTGGGACGGCGCGGCCGGCCGGATTTCTCACCGGACATGGGGTAGGACCGTACGGAAAATGCAAACCCGCCGCCCTCGCCCCTTGTGGAAGAGGGTCGGGGTGGCGGTTGCAATCCCTCGGTCCGTGCCGCGAAGCCCCCTCACCCCGGCCTTGGTTCGCTTCGCGGCCCAAGCCCGCAAGGGGAGAGGGGGCGTTGGCTCACCGGACATGGGGTACGACCGTGTGAATTTTCTGATCCAGCTTGTCTTCGGCCATCGCGGATGGTTTGATGTTCATATTATGTTCCATCATACCCAATCGCTGACGCTCAAGGCAACCGTGATCCGTGATGGGACGGCGGGGCTCCGCCGTCCCTGTCGCGGCTCAGCGGCGCCAGTCGAAGCCCTTGCGTTCGGCGGTGCGCTCCAGGCCCTTGAACTCGGCCAGGCCGTAGGTGTCGGTCGCGCGGTGCTTGCGCATCCGCTCCTTCGCCTTGCCCTGGACGTATTCGTCGACGATCACGGGGTCCTCACCCAACTGGCGAGAGATCAGTTCCAGCTCGCAGGCGCGTTCCAGCATATAGAGCCGCATCACGGCGCCATGGATCGTGTGGCCCAGGGTCAGCAGGCCGTGGTTCATCAGGACCACGCAGCTGCCGCCGTCCTTCAGGCTGACGGCGAGGGCGTCGCACTCCTCCTGCGTCGCGGGCACGCCGTACTCGTGGTAGACGACGTCATCCAGCACATGCAGGTGGTCCTGGCTGATCGGACGCAGGCCGTGCTTCATCAGGGACACGCCGGCGCCGGCGCGGGTATGCGTGTGCAGCACGCAGTTGGCGTCCGAGCGCGCCTTGTAGACGCCGCTATGGATGGTGAAGCCGGCGTTGTTGAACTTGCCGCCCGGGCTCAGGACGTTGCCGTCCATGTCCATCTTGACCAGCGAGGAGGCGGTGATCTCGTCGAACATTTCGCCGTAGTTGTTGATCAGGAAGTGGTTCGGCTCCCCAGGGATGCGGGCCGACATGTGGGTGTTGATCAGGTCGGTCCAGCCGAGGTGATTGATGATGTGGTAGACGGCGGCGAGGTCGCAGCGGGCCTGCCACTCGGCCTGGGACATGCCGGTGTGGAGTTGGAGTGCGGCTGACATCCTGGAATCCTCTTGGTTGCGGGCCGGCACGGCGCCAACCCCTCGGGGTATCTGGCCGTATCGTGCGGGATGATCCGCCAACGTGCAACCGCGCGGTGGCCCTGGCTTTGCGCGAGGTGCCGGACGTCAGGCCTGGATGCCCAGCGCGGCGGCGAGCTGGCGGGAGAGCGGGGCCGCGTCCTCGGCCGGGATGTTGGTGAAGCCCAGCAGCAGGCCGCGGCCGCAATCATGCGCGGCGGCCAGGCTGGACAGGGCGGTCACCGGCAGTCCCGCGGCGTTGGCGCGGCGAGCGAGCATCGTGTCGTCCTCGGTGTCCGGCAGGCGGGCCAGCAGATGCAGGCCGCCGCTCTCCGGCTCGATACCGAACCGGTCGCCCAACGTGTCGCGCAGGGCCCGGGCCAGGGCGTCGCGGCGGGATGCGTAGAGGCCACGCATCCGGCGCAAATGGCGGGCGAAATGGCCCTGTTCCATGAAACCGGCGACGACACGCTGTTCCAGCAGGGGCGGTCCCCCGGCCAGCAGGCGGCTGGCGCGCAGGAAGGCGCCGTTCAGCTCATCGGGGACGACCAGATAACCCAGGCGCAGACCGGGATACAGCGTCTTGCTGAAGCTGCCGCAGTAAAGCACCCGCCCGGTGCGATCGAGGCTTTTCAGCGCCGGCAGCGGCTTGCCGGTGTAGTGGAACTCTCCGTCATAGTCGTCTTCCAGCACCCAGGCCCCGGCCTCGGTTGCCCAGGCGACCAGGTCGAGTCGGCGGGGGAGGGAGAGGGTCACACCGAGCGGACTTTGATGAGCGGGGGTGACGAGGGCGAGGCGGGCGCGGGGGGCGGCGGTGCGGCCGGAGGCGACGCGCATCCCGTCCCGGTCGACGCGCAGGGGCACGAGGCGGGCGCCGCTCGCTTCCAGGGCCTGGCGGGCGATCGGATAGCCCGGGTCCTCGGTCCAGACGGCGTCGCCGGGGCGCAGCAGCACCTGCCGGGTCAGCGCGAGCGCGCCCTGGAAGCCGGCGGTGACGATGATCTGGTCGGGCGTGCAGTGGATGCCGCGGGCGAGGCTGAGATAGCTCGCGATGGCGGCTCGCAGCGGGGCGTGGCCGGCGGGGTCGGGGTAGACCATCGCCTCGGTCCCGATGGCGCGGACGGCGCGGGTGGTCAGGGCGGCCCAGGTCTTGCGGGGGAAGGCGTCCAGCGCGGGCAGGCCCATGCGGAAGGGCAGCCGGGTCTCCACCGGTTCGGCCTGGCGGGTGAAGAACATGTTGGGCTGGACGGGCTGGGCGACGCGGGCGGTGAAATGGGTGGAAATGATGGTGCCGCCCGAGCCGCGCCTGGTGTGGATGGCGCCTTCTCCGGCGAGGACGGCATAGGCGGCGTCGATGGTGCCTCGTGCGACGGCGAGTTGGCTGGCGAGGGCGCGGGCGGAGGGCAGGCGCGTTCCGGCCTTGAGGGTTCCGCCCGCGACGGCGTCGCGCAGGCGCTGCGCGATCTGGAGATACAACGGCCCCGGATCGGCCGGGTCCAGTTCGATCGAAAGGGTCATGGACCAGCGAATTTGCCCGTTTCTGGCCCTGTTGCATAGGCCTTGGGTCGCGTTTCCTGGATCGCGTGCCGATTCGGCGAGACCCGAGGTGATTGGACTGATCGATGAAGACCATTCTACATATATCTGCCAGTCCACGTGGCGCCGCCGCCTATAGCCGTATCGCCTCGGACCGCTTGGTCGCCGCGTTGGTGGGACGCTCTCCCGGCGCACGGGTGATCGCGCGGGATCTTGCGGCGGCCCCGCCGCCTCTGGTCGACGCCGCGTTCAGCGCCGCGATCCTAGCGCGGGACGCCGCGTCCCCCGCGCTGGCGGTGTCGGAGGCGCTGATCCAGGAGCTTGAGGGGGCGGACACGGTGGTGATCGCAACGCCGATGCACAACTACACGGTGCCGGCGGTGCTGAAGGCCTGGCTGGACCAGATCGTGCGGATCGACCGGACGTTCCGCTCCACGCCCGCGGGGAAAATGGGGCTGCTGGCGGACCGGCCGGTGTTCGTGGTGATGGCCTCGGGCGGGTGGTTCACCGAGGCAGCGCAGGAGGGCGTGCCCGTGCAGCCGGACTTCCTGACGCCCTATCTGCGGGCGGTGCTGGGCACGATCGGCCTGTGCGACCTGCGGTGCATCCCGTTGGAGGGGATGGCGCGGGGACCCGATTCCGTGGCGCGGGCGATGGCCGGCGCGGCGGCGGCGCTGGGGTAACGCGGTTCGGGGGGTGATCGCCCCTCTCCCCAACGGAGGAGAGGGGGTTGTGTGGAATCGCGCCCTGAACCCCCCGCACAACCCCGCGCTGGCAAGGGAGGGCCGCACCCATTACCTTACGGCCGACGGCCGTTCCGACTCGGCCGTTTCCCACACCGCGACCGGATCATCGTGACCAGCAAGCCGCCGCAGATTTTCGCCGTCGCGAACCAGAAGGGCGGGGTCGGCAAGACCACGACCGCGGTCAACCTCGCGACCGCCCTCGCGGCGCTGGGCGAAGACGTGCTCGTCATCGATTTTGACCCGCAGGGCAATGCCTCCACCGGCCTCGGGATCGACCGGGCGAACCGGCAGGCCAACAGCTACCAGCTTCTGGCGTCTGAACCATCGGAGATGCCGGCCCCCCTGCCCACCGCCATCCCGCGCCTGTTCATCATCCCCGCCACCATCGCGCTGGCGGGCGCCGAACCCGAACTCACGGTGGCCAACCGGCGGGAGTTCAAGCTGCGCCGAGCGCTCGCACCGATCAGGGTGGCGGGGAATTTCCGGTATGTGTTCATCGATTGCCCGCCCAGCCTGGGGCTGCTCACGCTGAACGTGCTGACCGCGGCGGACGCCGTCCTGGTGCCGCTGCAATGTGAATTTTTCGCGCTGGAAGGAATCAGCGCCCTGGTGCAGACGATCGAGGCCGTTCGCACCCGGTTCAACCCCGCTTTGCATCTCCAGGGCATCCTGCTGACCATGTTCGACGGCCGGAACAACATGTCGCAGCAGGTGATGCGGGATGTGCGGGATTTTTTTGGCGATTGGGTTTACAATACGGCTATCCCACGCAACGTACGAGTGTCGGAAGCGCCCAGTCATGGCAAGCCGGTGTTGGCGTATGATCTGCGATCGGCCGGGGCGCAGGCCTATGTACAGCTTGCGAAGGAGTTTCTGACACGTGAACAACGCGGTGGTACAAGACAGCGAGCATGAAGCCATGAGCACCACGACCACCCCTCCGAAAAGCCCGCGCCTCGGCAAGGGGCTCGCGGCGCTGATGGGAGAGATGACTCCGGCCGAGAACAATGCCCCGCCGGCGGTGCGTGAAATCGGCATCGACCTGCTTGAGCCGAATCCCTTCCAGCCGCGCACCGACATGCCGGAAGCGGAACTGGCGGAACTGGCGGACTCGATCAAGGTCCAGGGGATCCTGCAGCCGATCCTGGTCCGCCCCCACCCGACCGAGGCCGGACGCTACCAGATCATCGCCGGCGAGCGTCGCTGGCGCGCCTCGGGCCTGGCAGGCCTGCACGAGGTTCCCGTCTTCGTGCGCACCCTGTCCGACAGCGACGTCGCCGCGGCGGCGCTGGTCGAGAACCTGCAACGCCAGGACCTGAACCCGATCGAGGAAGCGGAAGGCCTGCGCCGCCTGATCGAGGATTTCCACTTCACGCATGAGGCGATGGGCCACGCGATCAGCAAGTCGCGCTCCCACATCAGCAACATGCTCCGCCTGCTGAATCTGCCGTCGGAAGTGCAGATCAATGTGCGGGAGGGCAAGCTGAGCTACGCCCACGCCCGGACCATGTTGAAGCACCCGGACCCGGCGGCGATCATGCCAAAGATCATCAACCGCGGCCTGTCCGTCCGGCAGACCGAGCAGTTGATCGTCCGCGACACCATGCCCAAGCCGGGCCGGAAGAAGGTCGAGAAAGACGCCAACCTGCGCGCCTTTGAAACCGAGATGTCCGACGCGACCGGCATGCGGGTGCGGTTGCTGGTCAACCCCGACGGCGCCGGCCAGGTCACCATCACCGTCGACAACTGGCTTCAGATCGAAGACATCAAGGCTCGGCTTACCGGCGCCTGATCGTCCAACCAACTCGTGCAGGAACACGCGATGCCCATCAAGAAAGGCTTCAAGCAACTGCTCGCCGAGGCGAATGCCGAGGTCGAGACGCTGTCCCCCGCCGACGCGATCGCGTTGCATGGGCGGGATGACGTGGTGTTCGTTGATCTGCGCGACCCGCGGGAACTGGATCGCGAAGGCCGGATGCCCAGCGCGTTCGCCTGCACGCGGGGGATGCTGGAGTTCTGGATCGACCCGGAAAGCCCCTATCACAAGCCGGTCTTCGCCGAGGACAAGAAGTTCGTCTTCTTCTGCGCCGGCGGCTGGCGTTCGGCGCTGGCGGCCAAGACGGCGCAGGACATGGGGCTGGAGAAGGTAGCCCATGTCGAGGGCGGCTTCGGCGAATGGAAAAAGGCCGGTGGCCCGGCCGAGGCACCAAAGCCCCGGACCTAATCCGGCATCGTCGCCAACACCGGTTCGGCGGGGCGGGACAGCGATGGTTCGCCGTCCCCGCCGGCACTCTCTCCAGGCAGGTAACGTTCGACGAAATACAGCGGGCGTCGCTTGGTTTCATTGAAGATGCGCCCCAGATATTCTCCGATCACGCCCAGCGTCACGAGCTGCGCGCCGCCCAGGAACAGGACCACGGCCATCAGGCTGGGGTAGCCGGCGACGGGGTTGCCGAACAGCATCGTCCGCAGGATCAACTGGAACAGGTAGATCGCCGCCAGAAGGCCAATGAAGAGGCCCAGATAGGTGGCGCATTTCAGGGGCATGACGGTGAAGCTGGTGATCCCCTCGAGCGCGAAGTTCCATAACTTCCAGTAGTTCCACTTGGTCCGGCCGGCGTGGCGGCGTGCCCGGTCGTACAGGACCCGGGTGCTGGGAAAGCCGACCCAGGCGAACAGGCCCTTCATGAATCGGTGATGCTCCCGCACCTGGCGTAGAGCCTCCACCACCCGGCGGCTGATCAGGCGGAAGTCGCCCGTGTCGGGAGGCATCTCGATATGCCCGACCTTCCGCATCAGCCGGTAGAAGCCATGCGCGGTGGCCCGTTTCAGCCAGCTTTCCCCGTCACGGCGGCGGCGCTGGGCGAAGACCGTGTCGAAACCGGTGCGCCAGGCGGCGACCAGGGCGGGGATCACCTCCGGTGGGTCCTGCAGGTCGGCGTCAATGATGATCACGGCCTCGCCCCTGGCATGGTCGAGGCCGGCGGTCACCGCGATCTCCTTCCCGAAGTTGCGGGACAGGTTGACAATGGTGATATGCGGGTCCCGTCGGCGGAGGTCGCCCATGATCTGGAACGTCGCGTCGAGGCTGCCGTCGTTGACCAGCACAAGCTCCCAGCTTTCCCCCAGCGCCCGCATGACGCGGGAGACGCGGGCGTGGAAGACGGGCAGGACCTCGGCCTCGTTATACGCCGGGACGACGATCGACAGGGTGGGGGACGATGGTTGCATGGCACGCCAGGGCAAAAGCGTGCCGATTGTGCAAGGGAAAGGTTAAGGGTCGGTGAACGGGGGGCCACTTACCGGCGGGGGACGCACTGGACCAGCAATGTGGTATCCCGCAGTACGGCGGAGGGGGGAAGGGACGGCTGATCGACCTCCCGCGGCGCCTGCAGCCGGATCCCTTGGGCGGCAAGGAAGGACCGTATCGCCGCGCCCGAGACCATCACCCCTTTCTCGGGCGTGTCCGTATAGCGCCCGATGACCACGCCCACGAGCGTGTCGGAGGCATCCAGCATCGGCGCCCCGCTGGTGCCCTGGTCCACCTGGGCATCGAGCACCAGCAAGGGCGGCCGGTTTTCATCGCGGCCAATGACGGTGCCGGCCAGCCCGATCGGCTGTTCCGGGTTCTCCCGCAGGATCCCATAGGCCACCGTCTGCGCCCGGGTGCCGATCGCTGGCTCTCGGATCCCATTGGGCACGACGAAGCGGATACCCAGGTCGGGCAGCGTCAGCAGTGCGATGTCGAGAGAGGTGGACGACGCCCGCAGGCTCGCGACCACCCGCCCCGCGAGCGGGGGGAAGACCGCGATCTCCCGGCAGTCCTTGACCACATGCGCACTGGTCAGGATCGTCCCGTCGGCCGTGATGAAGAAACCCGTGCCGCTGCGCACCAGGGCCGCCGCGGTCCCCGAGGACACGCTCAGGCACAGCAGCGCTATCGCGCAACAACGCGCCAGGCTGGCAGACATCAAGGCACGCCGGCCAGCCGGCCGAACGATGGATGGTCCGGACGGCTCGCCTGCGTCCGGTTCGGCGGGACGCCCGCGCGCGAACCGCCGAGTGGAAGGGATGCCCCGGATTACACGGGATTCCACTGGCCGTCGGCACCGCGGCAGGCGCGCTTCTCAACCGGCTGGGCGACGCCGTTCACGACCTCGGTTTCCGCGAAGGTCATGCACATTCCACCGCCCGCGGGCTCGGTGACGTTGCCCGTCGGGGTGATGGCGCCGCGGGAGTTCGAGGAGCGGTTGACCCACTCCACCGTCTCATACTTCGGCGGCGGCGGGGCCGGCGGCGCCCGACGGGCTGTCTGCTGGCGGGACTGTTGGCGGCGCTGTTCTGCCAATTGCGCCTGCTGCCGGCGGTACTCGGCATCGACAGCAGCCGCCCGTTCCAGCGCCTGGTTCAAGGCGATCTGCCGGCAGACCTTGTCCTGCTGCGCGCCGATCGCCCCGCCGATCAGGGCGCCGACCGCCGCGCCGCCGGCGGCGATGGCAAAGCCCGTGCCCGTGTTGGCACCGCCCAGCGCGGCCCCCAATCCACCCAGTGCGCCGCCGGCCAGTGCGCCGACCGCGACGCCCGTCGCCGTCTGGTTCATCGCGCAGTTCTCGGGCGTCGGGGCGCAGCCGAGGCTGAGGACCGATAGAGAGACCACGACCGCGATGCCCTTCAGGGCTCCATTTCCCATTTCGTTTCTCCTGTTTCTGATTGATCCGGTTACGCCGATCCTAGCGGAACCGGGCCTGCTGGTATTCGGCGGGTGCGCCCGCGCCCGGATTCGCCAGGCCGGCGCGCAGCATCCACAGGGCGACATCCTGGTTGTTGGCAAAGCACTGGTAGGCGCCGGCGGCTTTCTCCTGGCACGCCAGTTCACCGCCGTTGGACGCGAGGAACTCCTTGAGCTTTGCCCGGTTTGCGCTCCACTCGACCGGGTTCAGGTTGGCCGGTTCGGTGATCCCGTACAGCTTCACCTGCACGGAATTGGCCGCGCCAGCCGGCAGCATGGTGATGGTCGATGTGCGGTTGTCGATGACCTTCCCACGGTAGGACGCGGTGGGGGATTCCGCGGGCTTCGGCGTTAGGATGGTGGCCGGTGCCGACACGGGGATCGCGTCGGGCGGCTTCACCGCCGGTGCGGGCGTATAGTCCGGCCGCTGCATGATCAGGCTGCTGCTCGGCAAAGGCTGTGCCGTGGCGACCACAGCGGGCGGCTCGGGTGGCCGCTGCGGCGCGGGCGGTGTCAGGACCGGTGCCGGGACAGCAGGGGGAGTGACCGGCGTGATGGTGGGTGTCACCGTTGCGGTCTGGACCGGTGGAGCAGCGGGACGCGGCGTGGCGGCCGGTGGGCTGGAGGGCGCCTGCACGACCTGCGGCTTTGCCGGTTCGGGGTTCATGGCCGGCAACACGAACTCATATCCGACGAACGCCATAATCGCGACGACGACGCTCGCCAGCACGATCATCGGCAGGCGGCTCGGTGGCTTTGGGTCGGTGCGGATTTCGGCTGCTCGCGGCGCGTGCGGGGCGCCGGGCGAGGGTGCCGGGGCGGAAGGCCGAGCGGTGCGGGCTGGTTCGATGCGGGTGGCGTCATCCCGCGCTGTCGGTGTCGCGGTCGGAAGGGGCGCGACGCCGCCCACAACCGGCAAGATTTCGGTCAGCAGGATGTCGGTCGATTGCGCCGCAACCGCCTGAAGCCCCAGCGCGCGACCGAATTCATCCATGGTCGCGAACCGGTCAGCGGGCGCCTTCGACAGGGCCCGCATCAGTGCGTCATCGACCGCGGCCGGTAACCCGGGCAGGGATTTCCGCAGGCTGACCGGCGGTTCCTCGATATGGGCACGGATCATTTCGTATTCCGTGCCCAGGTCGAAGGGCGGATTGCCACCCAGCATCTCGTAGACGACGCAGGCCAGGCTGTACAGGTCGCCTCGCTGGTCGCTTTCCAGGCCGCGGATGGCCTCGGGCGGCATATAGGCCAGGGTGCCGACGATGCTGCCTTCCCGCGTCAGCCGCTGCGATCCGGACACGCGGGCGATGCCGAAGTCCATGACCTTCACGACGCCGGCTTCCGTGATCATCATGTTGGCGGGCTTGATGTCCCGGTGCACGACGCCCATCCGATGCGCGTAGGCCAGACCCGCCGCGGCCTGCGCGATGATGGCCTGGCACTGCTTGAGCGACAGTTGCCGCTGCCGGGACAGCACGTCTTCCAGCGTGTGGCCGCGCACCAGTTCCATGACCATGTGCAGCTGGTTGTCTTCGTCGAGCAGGTCATAGAGCGTCGTAATGTTCGCGTGCGACAGGTTGGCGAGGATCTTTGCTTCCTCCCGGAAGCGTTCCACGAATGACTTGTCGCTGACGAACTGGGCATGCAGCGACTTGATCGCCACGGTCCGGCCCAACTGGCGGTCCCGCGCGGCATAGACCTTGCCGATGCCGCCGGCGCCAAGCTGGCCGATGATGTCGTATTTGCCGATGGTCGAGGGTGTCATGCGCGATCCCTCCCCAGGTCATCGAGCTTCACTTCGCGGGTCCCACGTTCGCTGGCCGCCGGCCGGTCCACCATGTTGGACACAGTGAACACCCCTACCGAGATGTTGTCATGCCCGCCGGCCTCCCGCGCTGCCTGGACCAGGATGCGGCACGCCTCGGGCGGTGGGTTTTCCGTGATCGTGGCCTGGATCATCTGATTGTCGACCAGGTCGTGCAGCCCGTCGGAGCACAGCACGAAGCGGTCGCCCGTGCGCAAAGGCAGGCCTTCTTTCCAGACCATCGGCTCCACCGTGTCGTGGACGCCCAGGGCCCGCACCAGGACGCTGCGTTCCGGGCTGTTCCGGGCTTCCTCGGCCGTCATGGCGCCGTCCCGCACCAGCCGAGCGACGAGGGTGTCATCCTCGCTCAATTGCTTCATCTCTCCCGCCCGCAGCATGTAGGCTCGGCTATCCCCGACATGGCCGAGCCAGAGGTGGCCGTCGCGGGCGGCGAGGACGGTGCAGGTGGTGCCCATCCCGGCGAGATCCGGTTCCGTGCCGGCCTGCTGGCGGATCACCAGGTTCGCGGTGGCGAAGGCGCGGGCCAGGGTCTCGGGGATCGGCAGGTCGCTTTCGTAGTAGACGGTGTGGATCGAGCGTGTGGCGATCTGGCTGGCGACTTCCCCAGCAGCATGGCCGCCCATGCCATCGGCGACGATCGCCAGCACCCCCCGCCCGGCGTCGCTGTCGGTTGGACCGGGGATGCGGTACATGACCGAGTCTTCGTTTTGGGGGCGCACCATCCCAACATCGGTCATCATCGCGCCGGTCAGCCGCAGGGTGCTGATCGGCGTGGTCGGGAGTTTGCTTGGATCGGGCATGGATATCGCGTGCCTCGCCGTTAGCCAGATGCCTTACTCCGTCCGCTGCACTTGCATCAGGTCCCGGCCATACTTGATTGGAACGGCAAAGGTCGTGGTCTCGCGGAAGCGTGATCCATAGGTGAAGACGCCGATGACCTTGCCCGCGGAATTGAAGGTCGGCCCGCCGCTGTTCCCGGCGCCGGATGGGACAGTGAGTTGGTAGACATCCCCCATACTGCCGATCGTCGTGACATCGCCACGATCCTGCCGGGGTGGGCTGATCTGCGACACGACGCCATCGGTGACTGTGGGCTCGGGAATTTGTTGCTGCTTTGTGGCGGCCTGCCCCATCTCGTGCGAGCGGACGAGGGCCATGGTTTGGGTGGAGAAGGCGGGATAGCCAAGCACGGTCACGCGTTCACCAACCTTGACGACGTTGTCGGTGGCCAATTGGACTGTTGTGAGCGGCTGTTGCGTGTTGATTTTGATGATGGCAACGTCGACCTGCGCGGAGATACGCTCAACCGACGCGCGGGTGGAAACAGGGTTGCCAGGAAATAGAACTTCCAGTTCTCCCCGCCCCTCAAGGGGCCTAGGCCGGCCTTCGATCAATGACGGTCGGTCGGGTCTATATAGTCTCGCACCATGCTCGCTTGGTACCCACCAACTCATGTCAGCGGTCTTAAGACTATACTCACTCTGCGTGAAAAGGTTCATCTCCCGATACTGCGTCGGGTTATCAAGCTTGAATACCAGTACTATGGAATTCGTGGTTGGCGGAGCGTAGTTGACCATCCAGCCGGCCGCGACGTGCTTGTTGGTCATGATGAAGCCGTTTTCGCTGATGACAAAGCCACTCCCACGGCTCGCTTGCGCGACTGGTATGGCCGTCTGAGTTAGGTCCTCCGTGATCAACCAGCGGGTCAAGGTTCCGTCCCGGCCTTCAATATAACAAGGAACCCGATGTCCCCTGTGGAGAAGTGTGCGATGGAAGACTTCCTTGCCCGACCGGGAGTCATACAGCCGCCAGCTTGCCTCAATCAGAACCGTTGCATTGCCGAACCGGCGGACGACTTCCTGCGGGCTCATGCCCATGTCGGTGCGTACACTGGCGGCTGCGGCTGCCGCCGCAGCGGATTCGGCGGCTGCCGCCACCCGCGCCTCCTGCACCCGCTCCTCCGCCGCCAGCCTGACCTGTTCGGCTTCCCGCTTGGTGTGATAGTAAAGGCCACCACCGCCCAGTACCACGACCGCCAGGACACCGGCGAGTATATACATCCAGCTTTTGTTGGTCTTCTGCCGCTGGTCGGCCATCATGTGCATGACGGTGTTGCGACCGACACCTGTCTTGGCGGCAACCTCGGAGGTTGATGCGGCGGCGCGTGCAGCGGCCTCGATGCTCGCGGTATCAAGCGTGCGCGTCGGCGCGGCGCTACCGATGGAAATGACCTTGGTACGGCCCGCGAAATGCGCGGGCCGCGGTTGCAGGTCGAAGACGAACCGCGGGCCGCCCTTGCCGAGTTCCACCGTGTCCCCTGGCAGAAGCTCGGCTTCCGCTGTCACGGGTTCGTCGTTGACCCGCGTGCCGTTGCGGCTGCCCAGATCGGCGATCCAGAAGGCAAGGGCTGGCTCGGTTTGTATGCGAATCGACGCATGCCGGCGGCTGACAGCATCGTCACCCTGCTCGTCGAAGCGAATGTTCGATGTACTGTCACGGCCCAGCGTGATCTCTCGCAGGCCTTCCAAGGTAAGGTGTTCGATCCGGTTGGCCTTGGAGCCAGTCACGTGCTGAATGACGATCCGCGACGACATTCGAAATCCCCCGACTGTCCGCTTGTGCAGCGAAATAATCCCCGTCTTGCGACCACGTTAGCGCAGGGTTCCAGGGTCATCCAGGGCCAAGCCCGGCATTCCGGGAGGATTTTCCGAAAATTTCGATAAATCCAATTATGACAATAGCATAAGACAGTAATTTCACAGTCGGTATTCGTTATAATCACTACTGTCCGGTTGACGGCG
>DIUL01000181.1 GCA_002422345.1 Acetobacteraceae bacterium UBA6159 | reverse complement strand
GTGATTGACCGGACAGCAGTGAGGGAACATACTTGGGATGAGCGCGGCTGCTTCCACGGCTGCTGCAAATTCCAGACGAGAAAACGACCGCAAACTCACTATAGTATCCTGGCGCCTTGACGTGGAAGCAAACGGAGACAAGGCGACACTGGGCTGCGGTATGGACGAAGGAACAGCGTCTGATCTTGCACAAGCTATTGGAAAGGCCATGGGGTAGCCGGCAGTTAACGTCCCGAGAGCCACGATGTACTTGGCCGACGAAAATTAAGTTGGAGAATCGGCTGAATGCTTCGTCACGTGAGTGATCAGCCCACCAATTCTGCTTTCGGCAAGAGCAGAATATCTCAGGATCGCGCCCAAGCGATCCGGCCCGGCCTGAACTCGAGGCGGCACATCCGCATTGGCACCCAAGTTGGCCTAACAGGCGAAGCTCCGGTCAGAGACTGTAATTCCATTGACGCGGTCTCCGAACCGGCCCTCGCCCAAAGCACTTTGAGCGCAGTACTCTGTTCATCACGAAGGCGGCGGATCATAGCGGAGCGCGTGAGCGCACACGTTTCCTGCAGCGCCATCGCGACGAGATAGGCAAAGCGGTCATTTACCGTCGCACACTCAGCCTGGCGGCTTTCCGACTGCCTCGCCCAAGGGTGCCCGACGGATGACCGGGCCCAACGACCGAGCCGCCGCCGGGCACCGACATCCCCACGCCTCGTGACCGTGTCGGTGGCGAGACGCCATTCCGATCTTCGTCTGGTCCAACCTTGGTTCCGGGGCGGATGCCTGGACTCCTTCGTCCGCCCCCTCACCGTTCCAGTTGGGCCTTGCGCCATTCCCACCACTCATCGGCCTTGGTGCTGGCCTCGCGGCGCGCGCGTTGCTGCTCCTGCTCCGCGATCTGTTCCGGCGTCGGCCGCCCGCGGCGGATGTTGAAGCGGTCGAGCGGGTTAACGGGTGATGGCTGCCGCGGCGCTGGCCCGCCGGTCATGCTCTCGCCGAGACCGCCGGCCAAGGCCAGCAGGCCACTTGCCAGACCCGACGCGAAATCCTGCGTTGGGGCTCGCGTGACGGGATCACGTCCCCAAACGCGGGGTGCCGGCACAAATGCGGGCGACTGGTCGGTGTCCGTCTCGCGCTCGGACTCGGACTCGAGTTCGGATTCACGCTCGGAGCCGGAATCCGCATTGCCCCATGAGCCGGTATCGCTCCATGATCTGGCATCGCTCGATGACCCGGTATCGCGCCCGATCGTGGAAGCCGCCACGCCCCGGCCCCGCCGGATACCAAACCGTTCACAGGCCGCATCCAGCGCGTCATCGGGTGCGGTGTCGGGTGCCAGCGTCCGCGGCTCGGACCAGATCGGCGAAGCCAGCCCCAGACCTTGCCGGTCCGTGAGGTCCCGCCGTTCAAGCTTCTGATTGAGCAGCAACTCCTTGTAGAACGCGTCGCGGTTGGCCCGGAGTGTGAGAGCGGCTTCCGCGCGCCGGGTCTCGAAGGTCTCCTTCTGCTCGTCGATCAGCTTCTGCTTGAGTGCCTGGTCGCTGGCAGGATCGAGGCCCGCCCGCCGCGCCGCGTAATACTCGGCCCACATCGGGCGAAACTCGGACCTGACCTGGCGCTGCACATCGCGGAACAGGCCCCTGTATGCATCCTTGCCCTCAGCGAAGAAGGCATCACGCTCCGCGCGCTGCGTCGCCTTGAGCCCCGCCCACTCCGTGCGATTGCGCTGGCGGCGTTCGCCTGTCGGCGTCACCGCAATCGGGTCCGGTGCCTCCAGGCCGAGGCGAAGCTGTTCCTGCCGAACCTCGCTCTCGGTCGCGCCCTTGATCGCCATCCATGAGGGACGCGGTTCGGACGCCTGACGCTGCCCTGCTGGAACGCCCCGCTGCGGGCAGAATTCCTGCCCGCGGGACTGCTCATACGCCGCCGCCCATTCCTGGCCGCGACGGGCTTCAAAGCGCGCATCGAGCTTGAGCCCGGTCTCCGGGTGGATGGCATTCACCACCAGATGCACATGGGCATGGGGCTTATCATTGTGGGCAACCACCACCGCCTGGTGCGCATCCCAACCCATATGTTCGAGGAAGGACACGGTCGCGGCGAGCATCTGCACCTTGTCGGGCTTCTCGCTCGGATGCCAGCTCAACGAGACATGCTTGACCGGCTTCTGTGTGGTTCGCCCGCCTGCCCGCACATTGGCCGCCGCCTTCATCGTCTCGGCGTTCAACCATGTGGTGTACATCTCGTGCATGGCGCTCGGGACGTGGTCATGCGCGAGGTTGAAAGTATGGGCCCAGTCGACGCGGGCTTGGCTCGCCGCACTCTCGGCGTCGTGCATCAGGTAATTGAGGACCCCCTTGAAGGATTGGCCGGGCTTTGCAAACTTAACGATCATGTCCGGCCATCCCGCCAAGAGCCACACGGATCTCCCGAAGCAGCGCCTCGATCTCGGGGAGCGGGACGGCCTGCTGGGCATTCAACTGGCGGGCGATCTGGTTAAGGTTGTTCCCGAGGCGCTTGAGTTGTTCGAAGACGAGCCGGTCGGTCGGGGTCGGCACGAAGGCCGTCGTGACCGTGATCGGCTTGTCCAGCAGCACGGCGCGGGCGTAGTCCACCACCCGCATCCCCGCCGTCCCGGCGCGGGTGCGCAGCACGCCAAGTTCATCGTCGTGCAGCGCGATGTTGAGTTGCCGGTCGCGGGACGTGTTGGCATTGGATCGCGTCATCGATTTGTTCCCAAGGCAGAGCGCATGCGTCCTGGGTTGTCAGGGGCCACGCGTGCGGCCCCTGACCGAGATTCTTTGCCTAGGCTAGGCAAAGAACATCTCGCTCCCCTCTTTGGCGATTGTAGTTTTGTGTTTGCCTAGGCTGTATCGGAATGCGTTGGAACTGAAGTCATGTGCCGAAGGTTCCCGATTATTGCCGTAGCGTGCCCGATGATCCCTGACATGCAGCCATAGTGACGTTTGTGACCACAGAGTGCCACAGGGTACCGCGCAGCCGATGACAGCATCATGAGCGGTGACAGGAGCCGGGATGACACCGGGCGCCGCGTGCGTCGGGTGTGGGTCGCACACCCGAACGCAGCATGGCTTTACCGCCGGGCGTTACAAATCATCGCCAGAGTAAACGGCGTCTAGAACAGTCTCCGATAGATCCTTGAGACGCTCGATCCGGGCGTCGAGTACGACGACGAGATCGCAGAGCGCACGGGCACGCTCGCGACGACTGAGCCCGGCTGAGCGCAGCAGGGTAAAGATTTCCTGCAGGATATCGTCATGGGCAAGCACGGTATCGGTAGGCATAGTGGTAGGCATTGTGTTCTCCTTTCGTGAGTGGACTGGGCGGAGCGGATCTGGCCGCTGGGGGCCGGGTCAAGGACGCCGAAGGCGCCGCGAAGCGGGGCGTGGGGGAACCGATTTTGTTGGGGAGCGGGTGCGCGCGCAGCGCGTGCCCGCTCCCCAACAAAATTGGGGGCACCACGCATCCTTGAGGCGGCCCCCAGCGGCCAGATACGCTCCGCCCAGTCCACTCACGAACACAGAGAAACGCCGATCCCACGTCTTCATGTGAAACCGGCGTTGTGGCTGGGTCACCTGCCAGAGCGGTCGGAGGCCGCTGGGTTCCGGAACGCGTTGACCACGGGCGTGGAACCCGGGGCGGACGAGCTGGCAGCAGGGCCGTGAAGACGAGCCGCCGCCTCGACGTGGTTTGACCGATGCGGTCATTTCATGGGAGCGTAAAAGAAAAGGCGCCGACCCCATGCGTGAGCATGGGGACAGCGCCAAGGTTTCCCTCTCCGGCGAGGATGATCGGCAGAGCGCCTGGTCAGGCCTGCATGGCGGGCTGATCAGCGGTTTCGTCGGGTTTGGGTTCCATCAGCACGAGCCGTCCGTCCAGCGGGACGGCGTCGAGTTCGATGGAGTATCCCTTGCCGTCGACATGCGGCCAGGCCGCGCCGATCTTCGTCCAGATGGCTTTCTGGTTGCGGCCGCGGTCCTTGACCGCATAGGCGAGGAAGGATGGTCTCTTGCTCATGGTATGTCTCCTTGCTGTTGAGGTGAGGCCGCGCGGCAGCGCGGCGGAAGCGCGGCCCGGCGGGACGCGCGTGTCCCGCTCATCCTCGCGCGGGGCGATCAAATTTCAATTGCAACGGTTTGCAATCACGGGGAATCTTGCCGAACCGAGGTAGCACAAGGGCCGTGGCGGCCCACGTGCCAACCCGCGGATGTTCACAAGTGTCGGCATGGCTCACCTCCCTTCGTCAGGGAGAGTGGCCAGTGCGCGGTCCTGCGCTCGCAGGCGGTTCGCCAGTTCGGCCTCGGCCGCGGCAAGGGCGGCTTCGGTAGCCTTGCGTTCGGCCCGCGTCAGGCGGCAGCACCGCAGTTCGAGCCGCAGTTCGTGGATATGATCTTCGAGGTGGTACATCGCGTTCTCCTTTCGTTTATAGAACGGGATGTCGCCGTCATGCCGGACCGGGCTGGGTCAAGGACGCCGAAGGCGCCCGCTTGCGGGGGCGTGGGGGAACCGATTTTGTCGAGCGCTGAATCAAAACCTGCGCGCTTGCGCGCTCCTTGCGCTCGGCAAAATTGGGGGCACCGCGCATCCTTGAGGCGGCCCGGTCCGGCATGACACAATGGGAATTCCGATAACGTCCGCTTTTTTGTGACGTGCATGACGGTCCGCATTCGCGTCAGCAGTCAGCGCGACAGGCAAACCGCTGCGATACGTTTGTCATTCTTTGGTATATTCAGCACCGGGTGGGAACGCGCATCGCCCGCTCCCGGAGGAGCGGGCTGTGCCGAACCGTGTCAGGCCTCGGCGGCGCGGTCGTCGCCGTTGGACATTTCGTCGTCCGGTTTCGGCTCCATGAGGACGATGCGCCCGTCGATGGGAAGAGCCTCCAGCTCGATGGAGAGACCGGTGCCCTCGCGGTGGGGCCATGCGGCGCCGATCCGTGTCCAGATGGCCCGCTGGTTCCGGCCGCGATCCTTGACGGCGTAGGCGAGGAAGGTGGGTTTGTTGCTCATGGTCGTTCCTTTCGGGTTATTCGAGGCCACGCCCGATTGCGCGGCTTCGTGGGGTCACCAAGCCGGAGCGGATGAGCGGGTCGGGCAAGGCTGCGCAGCACCGACGTGTCGGCGCGAAGCTGCACAAGCCGAAGCGTAGCGAAGGCGCGGAAGCGAGCGGCCTTGCGCGATCCGCGCGCTCCGGCGTGATCCCCACGCAAGAAGCCGAGCTGTCGGGCGTGGCACCGGGCGACCTGACCGGGACTGCCTTGGGCATCGAAACCACACCCGTGCAGGACATGCCAAGGATCGCGCGTGAGACATGAAGGACACCGGGCACGGACGGTGCTGTCTGGCCCCATCGCAAGGGTGCCCGTGACGCGAACAGCCTTGAGGCCGCGCGTGGCGGCACGCGTCCTGGTGGAGCCGAAGCCGCGAATGAAGAGGGAATGGCGAATGCGTGCCCGCGGCCTGGCACGGTGCAGCCCGCTCCTCCGGGAGCGGGCGATTGCGGGTGGAGCATGTGCGTGCGCGATGCAGCAACGCTGCATCGCGCGGCCGTGATGGCCGCGCGACCGGACCGGACCGGCGTTGATCGAGGTGGCGGCGCTTACGCGCCGTCACCGATGTCGAAGCGCCAGACCGGGATGCCCATGCGGCGGGCCTTGTCGGCGAGATTGCCGGAGATGCCGGAACCGGGGAACACGATGACGCCGATCGGCAGCACCTCGAGCATCGCATCGTTGCGCTTGAACGGGGCGGCGTTGCGGTGACGGTTCCAGTCGGGCTTGAAGACGATCTGCGCCACCTTGCGGTGATCGGCCCAGCGGGCTGCGATGCGTTCGGCCCCGCGCGGCGCGCCGCCATGCAGCAGCACCATGTCGGCGTGCTTGGTGTGCACGCGGTCGAGCGCGGCCCAGATGCGTTCGTGGTCGTTGCAGTCGGTCCCGCCGGTAAAGGCGATGCGGCTGCCGGTCGGGATCAGCATCTGGGTTTCAGCGTTGCGTCGTGCGTTGATGAAGTCGCGGCTGTCGATCATCGCGGCGGTCAGCGCACGATGATTGGTCATCGATCCAGAGCGCGGGCGCCAGAGCGATCCGGTCGCGGCCTCGTAGCATTCGGCGGCGTGGTCCCGGCAGAACTCGTAGGCGTTGCGGCGTTCGATCAGCGCCAGACCCTGGTCGATCAGGCGTTCCAGTTCGACCGACCGGACCTCGGAGCCGTTCTGCTCGACCTGTGAACGGCGCTGCGCCTGTTCGTTGGTGTCGAGGTCACGGGCGATGCGATCGATCTTGCGGTGGAAGATATTGACGAAGGACCAGAGCAGGTCGTCGAGGTCATCCTCGAGCCTGGTGTCCGCGAGCATCGAGGCGAAGCCTTCGATGATGCCAGTGAGTTCGGCCCGCACGATATCCGCGTCGGGAAGCGGTCGCGGATCGGGCTCGTCCTGACCGGGGCGGTAGCCGTAGAGCGCCAGTTCGTCGAGGAGATGGGCGGTCGGTGAGCTGGCCTGAGGTTCGTCATGCGGGTCGGTGTCGGAGGCGTGGAAGGGGGATGGGTCGCGGGTCATGGTGGCTCCTTTGGTGCCGGTCTGGCCGCGCCGATCGCGGCCTTCACGGCGATCGACCGCCGGGGACGACACGGGGCCGCACCCCGAAGGGGCCGGAGCAACGCGGAGGATGGCGGAAGGCGGCTATTTTGCTTCGCGATGCAAAGCCGGGCGGTCTTCCGCCCGGCGGCGGAAAATAGTCGCCGCCCGCCATTGCGACCCCGGACGACCCTGGCAGATCGCAAACCGTGAAGGCGGCGTCGGGCGCGGCCGGGTGCCGGGAACAGGAACCGCCTGCCCACGAGGCTTCCCTCCTTCCCTTCCCGGCAACGATGCGAGCATCAGCCCGACCGCTCAGGCCGCCAGCTCCGTCGTGTCGCTCACGTCGGCATCCTGTCCGGTGAAGGAGAGCAGAAAGTCCGACAGTTTTGATGCGGCCGAGGCGGCACGCACGATGGCGCGGTCGTCCTCGCGCAGGACCTCGAGCCAGGAGCCGATGTAGTCGGCATGGCGCACGGTCGGTACGATGCCGAAGGATGCGCAGAGGAAGGCGGCGCCCATCTCGGCGACGAGTTCCTCGCGGGCATAGGACGGCGAACCGAACCCGCCAGACAGATCGCGGGCCAGCCGATGCGCCGCGCCGCTCCAGTGGCCGAGTTCATGCAAGGCCGTGCGATGCCAGTTGATCGGCTCGAAATACGCCTGAGGCGGCGGCACGCGGATGTAGTCGCCGCCGATGTTGAAGAAGGCCTGATCGCCGCCGATCCGCAGATCGGCGCCGGTCGCCCGGATGAGGGCATCCACCTGTGGCAGGATGAGATCGGGTTCCGCCGGTGGCGTCTCGACAGCCACGCCCGCGGCTTCGGGCAGATCGCACTGTGCGACGTTGAAGACGGTGAAGCGCTTCAGGAACGGGATCGCGTGGGCCTCGTCGCCGGTCTCATCGGCACGGCGGCGTTCCTCGTCGGGGACGAAGCGGGCGGCGTAGACAACCGTGGTGCCACGTTCGCCCTTGCGCACATGGCCACCGAGCGCCAGCGCCTGGCGGAAGGTCAGCCACGCCTGGCTGGCGAAGCCGTGTTCGGCCACGGCCCCCCAAAGGATGAGCACATTGATCCCGGAGTAGCGGCGGCGGGTCGCGGCGTTGTGCGGCAAGGCGAGGGGTGCGCGAATGGCGGAGGATCCCCAGGGCTGGACCCACGGCACCCGCCCCGCCTCCAGTTCGGCGATGATCTTCTGTGTGATGTCTTGATACAGGCTGGCACGGTCACCGGCCGGGCGCGTGCGTTCGGTGGTCTTCAGGTTCGGCTTGGTCATGGCACATCTCCATGACGGATGGCCGAGAGCCTCTCTCTCAGCCTGTAAATCCGTCACGGCCACGGCCGTCTGACTCTCGCTCTATAACCGAGACTTGTTGTGACCTCGCGATTCTCAGCAGCCCGCTAAGCTGCGGCGGAGGCCTCTACCTCGTTCAGTGGATAGTGGGTCGTGCAAGCGATGTGGATATCCAACTCGAACGAAGTGTCGATGCCATCGGACAACGCGGCAGGAAGCAGGGCATTCCCATCGGTCCAGCGGAAGCCGTTTTCCTCTTCGAACAGATGGAAACCTTCACCGAGTGAGGAATCTGACGCCTCGATCAAGCGTAGATGGGCGCCGTGCCACAGCCTGATCTGCTGTACCGCCACACCCAGCGGGCGCGGATCGCGCGCGCGGCCTAATTCTGCCGGCACGCCCGCGCGCGAAGCCAGACGTATCTCGGTGGCGTGCGGCGGCAAACGGAACTGGTAAATTCCGTGCTGCCGCACTTTGCCGTCCACACGCTTTCCGTCGACCAGCAGATGCAGATCGTGCTCCTCCGTTGTGGGCACAATCAGGCGAGTGCCAGAGCGATCAAGCAGGCGCCGCCAGACAGCGTCCACGACTGGCCCGCCGGTCAGCACGGGTGCAAACGGTTGCTTTGGCGGCTGGCCCCACCCAGTATTCGCATTCCGGAACAGCCAGCGATTACCATCGTCGCGGTAGCTCTCGGCGGGCGCCCCATTGGCGAGCAGCACGTCGTGGGTCGCCAGTTCGACGTGATAGATCTCAACTTCCTGTGCCCGATCGTCCCAGACGATCGAGCGGTGGTTAATCAGGAACTCCACCGGGATCAGGACGTCGTCGAGATAGAGTGAATGGCCCTTTGTGACGTGCAGGTCTCGATCCGGTACGTTGTCGGCAAGGGCGCCCTTCCGCACGATCACCGGCGTGGCGACGCTTCGGGCGCCGCGCGTGGCAAGGACGCGGCCCGTGCCGATCCAGGTGATCTGTTGTGTAGCTCCACCATATGTCTGCACAGTGTCGCCGATGCTGAGACCCTCGACTGGAACCTCGCCGGTCGGCGTCGCGATCATCGTGCCGCGCAGATAGCAAATGACCTGAAACCCGGTGTCGGTCAGCGTATATACGGTGCCATGGCCATTGCCACCGGAACTCGTGAAATTGGTCGTGCCGAACAAATCCCCGTCGGCGTCGGCGATGAGACCAGACGTCGGATTTGCGTTATTCGTACCATCGAAGCTTGCCAGAATGATCGGTGTGGTGGCGTAGCCGCCGCCGCTGTAGTCGATCTCGAATACCGTCCCGGCGTCGTTCGTCCCGCCATAAAAAGTCGTACCGAAGAGACTCCCGGAAGCGTCGATGAGCAGGTTCCCGACCGGATTGGCTCCGTTGGTGCCATCGAAGTCGACAAGGGTGTCCAACGTATAGCTGCCGCCATTGTTGACGAGTTGAAAGACCGTTCCACGGCCATTGGCGCCGCCAACGTAGGTCGTGCCGAAGAGATTGCCGTCACCATCTGCGATAACGCTGGAATATGTGCCTTGTCCGTTAAGGCCGTCGAAACTGACCAAAACCGTGTGAGTGTAGCTGCCGTCACCGTTGTTTGCGAGCTTGAAGACGGTGCCTTTGTCGAATGCGCCACCATAGAATGTCGTGCCGAACAGGTTCCCGTCCGCATCGATGGTCAGGTTGGCCGTCGGCTGTTTGCCGTTTGGCCCATCAAAGCTGACCAGTGTGACCGGTGTGCTGGCGTAGCCGCCGCCGCTGTAGGCAAGCTCGAATACCGTGCCAAGACTATTTGCTCCACCCACATAAGTCATGCTGAACAGATTCCTGTCAGCGTCGATGACCATACCGGCTATAGGGTTTATGCCGTCGGGGCCTGAGAAGCTCGCCAATGTGGTCGGGTTGCTGGAATAACTACCGCCACCGACGTGTGTGACCTCGTATACCGCGCCCAAGCCAAACCCGCCCGAGAGGGTCGTGCCGAGCAGGTCGCCCTCGGCGTCGATGGTCAGGCTGCCGTAATAGGGATACGCAAGGCCTACACCGTCGAACGCGACCAGCGTCGTTGGTGATGTGGCGTAGATGCCACCACCGGTGTGGATGACCTGGTATACAGTGCCGAAGCCCGACCCACCCTGATATGTCGTGCCGTACAGATGACCGGCGGAATCAATGGTCAGGCCAGCATATGGCTCTGAACCGTCCGTACCGTTGAACGTGACCAGCGTGGTAAGTGTTGGCATCTGGCGTCCCCATCGATTGCCGCACGCCTCCCTCTGGTCAAATCATCAGAGATCGAGGCTCACGTACGCTTAGATTTCATTGAGTGTCGTGATATGTGATTTTGATTTCCAAAGCAACTGAGCCAACGGACGTGGCGTTCCCACATCGATGAACGTCCGCGCCGGGGGCGGCGGTGACAAGCGCGCTGCCCGGCTCGATGCTGAGCCGCCCGAAGGCATCGCTGTCACACGCAGCTTTGCCGAGCACGTGCGGGAAAATCGACACTGGCTCGAGAAGAGGAATGATTATCCGCACATCGTCCCTGTAGTCACGGCTTGGTTCGCAGGTGCTCAAACGCCCGAAGCCGTTGACGATGGGAGGGATTGTCGTCGTCCGGCCACGCTGGGCCACGCCCACCAATAGCCTGGGTTGAGGTCCCTCTTTCCCGCCAGCGCCGCCGCAGTGGGCCATGCTGCTCGTCCGATGCCGGAGCGGTGCAGGGTGGCGTCATCAAGGCCCCCCGTCGCCCCAGCATGTCTTGCCCGGTGGCATCCGGTGACGATGGCGGCACACAAGCCCCACATCCTCCCTTTCAGGAGATCGCAGGCGTGGAGGAAGGATATTCATAGTACGGGACGTCGTTACGTCCCGGATTGCCGGGTGAACGCTTTGGCACCCACCGATCGTGCGATGATCGGAACGGCATGGCTTGCCGAACGCGCGGTTGTCGCAGCGGACGAGGCGACCCATATGAGGGCAGGATATTTTACAGCCCAAGGTGATGTTGGAAGCCCTACTTGCATATCTGGAATTTGCCGGTTGAGGTGTTGTAGCGGAATTTGCCGAGATCGGCGGCCACGCTGCATGTGTCACTGGCATCCGCCACCTTGATCGTACCCAAGGCTGTTCAACGCTATGAA
>DIUL01000219.1:20348-20560 GCA_002422345.1 Acetobacteraceae bacterium UBA6159 | reverse complement strand
ATTGGGTGGCGCGGATTTCCAGGCGGCCGATGGTGATTTCGATGGGGGCTGGGGTCGGGGGCGCGGCCTGGGGTTGGGGGGAAGGGGCCAGGGAGACGCGGGTGATGGCGGGGGTTTGCGGCTGAGGTGGGGCGCGTCTTGGGGCTTGGGGCTGCGGGACAGGGGCGGCCTGTGGTTTGACGGGCGCGGGGTGGGTGGCCGGGTCAAGCCCG
>DIUL01000219.1:3995-20335 GCA_002422345.1 Acetobacteraceae bacterium UBA6159 | reverse complement strand
GATGACGGAGGGGGCGGTGGGGGCGGTTGGTAGGGAAGGGGCGGTTGAGGAAACGGGGACGGCAGCGGACGGGGGCGGAGCCGGGACGAGAAGGGGCGTGGACGACCCGGCCGGGGTGCGTTCCACGATCGTGTCGACGCGCTGGGTCAGGCGTTCGATGCGGGTTTCGTGGTGGTGGGTGATAATGTGCGGCGCCGCCAGCGGGGGGGACGGGGCAGCGCGGAGGGGTTCGGCTGCCGGTGCTTCGGTGAAGATCGCGGCCGGACGCGGGGGCAAGGGGGGGTCCATCGCGGCGAAGGCGGGCGCGCGGGGCGGCGCGGGCAAGGGCGCGTCCGGTTCACGGCGGGGGGGCAGGGCAGCCGGCGTCTCGGCCGCCTGGGGGACCGGTTCGGCCACGGGCTCGAACAAGGACGGGCGGTAGCGCTGGATCGAGGGGGTCTCTCCCAGCGTGCGGTCCAGCAGGTTGCCCAGGAAATCGCTCATGCTGTTCCCGTGATGGCTTCGAGGTACATCCGGCGGCGGCGGGCGGACAAACGCAGGATCGTGTCCTCGGTCCAGCCATAGGCGCGGGCGATGTCGTGGACCTGGCGCAGCAGGCGGTGGGCGCAGTCCTCGATGTCCTCCCAGAGATAGGCGGCGATATCGAAGGGCGCGGTCCATTCATGCCCGCAGCCGGGGCACGCCAGGGCCAGGCGCGGATCGGCCTGCGGATCGGCCTCCGCCATGCCGGCCGCGATGGCGCCGCGCAGGGTCGGCGGCAAGGGGATAGGCGCCCCGGCGCGGGTGACCTTGATCACGCAGCGATCCAGCAGGACGGCGGCACGGATATCGACCGGAGCCGCCGCGGCGGTCAGCAGATCGAGCGTATCCGGCAGCCGATAGCGCACCGTCACGTCGTCCTGGACCAGCGACAGGCCCTCGGCCGGTGGTTCCGGCGCATCGGCGATCAGGTCGGTCGTCATCAGTTCCAGTTCCAGCGTCGCAGCACAGGCCGGGCAGGTCGCGATCGCCGGCATGGCGGGACCGAACAGCCGTTCGCGCAGGCGCAGCAGCCAGCGGTCGCGGATGCCGATCGGCGTGCGTGACCAGTCATGGCCGGGCCAGGCGCGCGCCAGCAGCATGACCGCGCGGGCGGGTGGCGCCTCGGTGATGGCATCTTCCCAGACGCCGATCAGCCCGGCGGCGTCGAGGTTCGGTTCGGCGGGATACGGTGCCGCGAGCATGGTGTCCCCCACGGCCTGGGTGGCGTTATGCTGGATCGGTGAAGGTCGGTTCGGCGGGTTCGGCGACCTCGATGTCACGCAGCCAGCCCTCGTTCTCCAGCTTCAGATGCTGGATCGCGACGGCATTGGCGTTGGCATCCAGATCGGGCAGGGCCTGGAATTCGCTGACCCAGCAACGAAACACCTTGTAGGCCAGGGCAAGCTGGCCGGCCTCGTTATAGACCTCGATGACGATGTCCTTGCGGAAGTCCTTCAGCGCGCTTTCCGAGCCGAGAAGGGTGCCGAAATTCCAGACCTTGTTGGCCCATTGTTCGAATTCCTTGTCGTGCGTCACGCCGCGCTCCAGCGTGATCGCCTCGAATTCCGTGCGGCCGGGCGACTTGCGCGACGATGACGGATCGCCGCCATCGCGATGCTTCACGACCTCGGTCGTGCGCTTCAGCGCGCTGACCTTGCTGATCCCGGCGACGAACCGACCGTCCCATTTCACGCGGAACTTGTAGTTCTTGTAGGGATCGAAGCGCCTGGCGTTCACCGTGAACTGCGCCATCGGGCTTTACTCCTTGTCTACGACTTGGACGTGACGACTTTTCTTGCGGTGGTGTCGCGGCCGAGGCCGATCAGGTTTCGATCTGGCCGGCCATCTGCTGGAGCTTGACGACCACGAACTCGGCCGGCTTCAGCGGCGCGAAGCCGATCAGCACGTTGACGATACCGAGGTTGATGTCCGACTGGGTCGTCGTGTCCTTGTCGCATTTGACGAAATACGCATCCCGCGGCGACGAACCCTGAAAGGCGCCCTGGCGGAACAGGTCGTGCATGAAGGCGCCGACATTCAGCCGGATCTGGGCCCAGAGCGGTTCGTCGTTTGGTTCGAACACCACCCATTGCAGGCCGCGGAACAGGCTTTCCTCGATATAAAGGGCCGTGCGGCGGACGGGGATGTACTTGTATTCATCGGCCAACTGGTCGTTTCCGCGCAGGGTGCGCGCGCCCCAGACGACGCGGCCGGCGGCGGGGAAGGCGCGCATGCAGTTGATGCCGAGCGGGTTGAGTTCCCCGTTTTCCGCGTCGGTCAGGGAGACGCTGAGCGAGGGCACTCCGGTCAATGTGGCATCGAGGCCAGCCGGCGCCTTCCAGACGCCGCGCGTGCCGTCGGTGCGGGCGATGATCCCGGCGACGGCGCCGGAGGCCGCGAAGACCTCCATCTGTCCGTCGCGCAGCGGGTTTGGCTGGCGCAGGCGGGGGAAGAACAGGGCGGCGTTGCGGCTGCGCGTGCCGACATGGTCGTTGTTGGCATCGAGAAAGCGCGTGCGGGCGACGGTCTTGGTGTTCCAGTCCTTGGGCGCGTCTACGATCAGCATCGCGCGCCGACGCTCGCAATAGGCGGCCGCGGCGGCGACCAGAGCGGGATCGACATCGATCGCGTCGGCGATCGGCCGATAGGGTGGGATGACCAGCAGGTTGAACAGGTCCGCCTGCTCCAGCGCGAAGAGCCCGAGCTTGTTGGTCTCCCCGTTCGGCGGCAGGAAGTCGGCCGCCGTCAGCGGCAACCCATCCGACAGCGCGTCGGAGGCATCGGTCAACGCCCCGTTCAAGGATGCGCGGGTGGTCGTGACGGCCGCCTGCTCGGTCGCCACATCGGCGGAGGGATCGGCGATCTGCTTGTCCGTCAGCGCCTTGACCGCGTCGGCATAGGCCTTTTCCCGGGTGCTGAGCAGGTCCTGTCCGGCGGCGATGACGGCTGCGGGGTTCGGCACGCCCGTGGTGCGGACCAGTTCGGACGAAGCTTCCAGCACGCGATCGACGCGACGGGGGCTGTCCTTGACCGTCAGGTTGACATGGCGCTCGGTTCGGCCAGTGCCGGTATCGCGCACCGTGACGTTGAACAGGTCGGCGGTGGTGACGCCCATCGCGGCGGCGATATCGGATGAAACATTGTCGGTATCGACGTTGAGCCGCAGGTTCAGGCCCCAGCGGCCTTCATGCGCGGCGACGAAGGCCAGCGCGCCGACGGTCAAGGGCTGGCGCGTGGCGGGAACGCCGTTGGCATCGCCCGGATCGGCGCGATACAGACGTACAACGATGGCCTGGCCACCGCCATTGACGAAGAAATCACGGATCGCAAACGTTGTTGGACTGTCGTTCCAGAGTCCGCCAAAGTTCCGTTCGAAATCACCGAAGCTGTTGAGCGTGGTCGCGGTGTTGACGGGTCCGCGCGCGGTGCGTCCGATGAAGGCGGTGATGGAGGTCGCGACGCCCGCTATCGTCCTGACTCCGCTTGGGATTTCCTGGACGTAGACGCCCGGATAGCTGAGTGCAGCGGACATGGCTGTATCCCCCTTTATTGCGGTTTCATGGCAGCGTGCTCGCGCCGGCGCGGATCGTTCGGCCGGACTGTTCCCAAACCATTATGATATGATCCTATGCGGCACTTTGCCCCAATACAAGTGATTTTGGTCACAGTTTGGAATGATGCTGAATTGTCATATCATGGCGGAAACGGAAACGAACCGTAGCGTCAAAAGCCGATATGGTGCTCCGTTTTGGCGGGCGATCCGGCCGGTTGGCGGCCCCGCCTTGCGCCCGTCCCACGCTGCGCCATAGTCCCCCGGCAATCCCGGAGCCCGCCATGCACCTGAAACCGATCGTTCCGCCCGCTGATCCAGCCCCCTGGCCGGAGGCACGGGCCGACGACGCCGGCATGAACTGGATGTGGCTGGAGGAAGGCGCCCGCTTCGCGACCGAGAACGAGGTGCCCTGGCCCTATGACCTGCGACTCCATCTGGAAAGCGGCTTTTTCGAGAAGCCGCCGTTCAACGAAATCCTGGGCCCGATTCGCCCGCGCGGGCCGGCAAACGGGCTGATCCTGCGCGGCGGCTACAAGATCGCGACCTGGGGCGACACGGACCAGGTGGATTTCACCTTCTCGGCCGCCAAGAGCTATTTGTCTTTGCTGGCCGGCATCGCCGTGATGGACGGGCTGATCCCGGACCTCGACGATCCGGTGCGTCGGCTGGTCGATGATGGCGGGTTCGAGGGCAACCACAACGGCGCCATCACCTGGCGGCATCTGCTGCAGAACACGTCGGAATGGGAAGGGGAGCTGTTCGGCAAGTCCGACCAGATCGACCGCAACCGCAGCCTGGCCGTCGAAGGCCGCGGTCGGAAGGGCGATGCCCGTCCCTTGAAGGCGCCCGGCACGCATTGGGAATATAATGATGTGCGGGTGAACCGGCTGGCGCTGGCGCTGCTGCGCGTCTTTCGACGCCCGCTGCCCGAGGTCTTCGCCGAACGGATCATGCGCCCGATCGGGGCCTCGGACAGTTGGTCGTGGCACGGCTACCGGACATCCTCGGTCGAGGTCGATGGGCGAATGGTCGAAAGCGTCTCGGGCGGCACGCATTGGGGCGGCGGGGTGTTGATCCATGCCGAGGACCAGGCGCGCATCGGCCTGCTGATGCTGCGGCGCGGG
Source organism: Acetobacteraceae bacterium UBA6159 (assembly GCA_002422345.1). Lineage (GTDB taxonomy): Bacteria > Pseudomonadota > Alphaproteobacteria > Acetobacterales > Acetobacteraceae > Rhodopila. The sequence goes on along the minus strand of DIUL01000219.1, from coordinate 15,637 downwards.
GACTGGAACGGAAAGCGGATCATCCCCGAGTCCTGGGTTGCGGAATCGCTGACACCCTGCGCGCTGAACCCGAACTATGGGCTGCTGTGGTGGCTGAACACCGGCGCCACGCGCTATGCCAGCGCGCCCGCCGGCAGCTTTTTCGCCTCGGGCGCGGGGGGCAACATCACCTGGGTCGCGCCGGAGCAGGACCTGGTCGCGGTGATGCGCTGGATCGACCCGGCCGCGGTTGATACATTCACCCGACTGATCATGCAGGCGATGGAATGAAGACCTACGAGACGATCACGATCACGCACCCCCGCGAACACACGGCCCTGGTGACGCTGAACCGGCCGGAGTCGCTGAACGCGATGAACACCCAGATGGGCATCGACCTGCTCGATGCCTTCGACGGGTTCTGCGCCGATCCGCGCGCCCAGCGCTGCATCGTGCTGACCGGGGCCGGACGCGCCTTCTGCGCCGGCGGAGACCTGAAACAGCGCAAGGGCATGACGGATGAGCAGTGGCAGGACCAGCATCTGATCTTTGAGCGTGCGGTCCGCGCCATCGTCGGCTGCCCGGTGCCCGTGATCGCCGCTGTCAACGGCCACGCCTTCGCGGGCGGGATGGAAATGGCGCTCTGCTGCGACTTCATCTACGCCGTCGACACCGCCCGCTTCGCCCTTACCGAGGTCACACTCGGCATCATGCCCGGTGCGGGAGGGACGCAGAACCTGCCCCGCGCGGTGGGCACCAGGCGCGCCAAGGAGATACTGCTGACCGGCAAGCCGTTCTCCGCCCAGGACGCCTATGACTGGGGCATGGTCAACAAGCTCTGTACCGTCGACTCCCTGATGGATGACGTGCTGGAAACGGCGGCGACGATCGCCGGCAACGCCCCGATCTCGACGCGGCAGATCAAGCACTCGGTCAACATGGGCATCGGGATGGACCTGCACAGCGCCATGATGTTCGAGATCGAGGCCTATAACCGCATGGTCCCCACCGATGACCGCCGGGAGGGCATCCTGGCGTTCAACGAAAAGCGGAAACCCGTCTACAAAGGGCGCTGAACCCAAAGGAAACGTGCCATGAACGCGATCACCGACATCCCCGGCCAGGGTCTGACACGCAAGCTCGCCGAACAGGCCTGTGCCCTGCGGCTGGAAGACATCCCCGAGGACATCCGTGCCTGGGCCCGCCAATGCGTGCTGGACTACGTCGCCTGCACCCTGGCCGGCGCCAAGGAGGAACTGACCGAAATCCTCCTGGCCGAGATGCAGGAGCAGGGCGGCAAGGGCTCCGCCACCATCATGGGCCATGGCGTGAAGCTGCCGCCCGCGGCTGCGGCGATCGTCAATGGTTCGGCCGCCCACGCGCTCGACTACGATGACGTGAACCTGGCGATGCCGGGCCATCCGACCGTCGCTATCCTGCCCGCGCTGCTGGCGCTGGCCGAGGAACGGGGCGCGACCGGCGCCGAGGTCCTGACCGCCTTCGTCGCCGGCTATGAGCTGCAATGCCGCATCGGCCAGGTGATGGCGCCCGGCCATTACGACGTGCTCGGATTCCATGCCACCGCGACGGTGGGCAGCTTCGGTTCCGCCGCGGCCTGCGCCCATCTCATGGGTCTCGACCCCGAGAAAACCGCCATCGCGCTCGGCATTGCCGGCACCCAGGCGGCCGGCCTGAAATCCATGTTCGGTACGATGTGCAAGCCGCTGCATGCCGGCAAGGCGTCCTATCACGGGCTGATGGCAGCCAAGCTCGCCGCGCGCGGCTTTACCTCCCGCGCGGATGTCGTCGAATGCGCCCAGGGTTTCGCCAAGACGCACAGCCCGGACTTCAATCCGGAAAAGGCGCTGGAGACCCCGCCGCAAGGTTGGTACATCCGCAACAATCTCTTCAAGTATCACGCCGCCTGCTACATGGTGCATTCCTCGATCGAGGCCGCGCGCAAGCTGCGTGACACGCACGGGCTGACGCCGGACCGGATCGGTTCGATCCGCGTGCAACTCGAAGAAGCCTGCGACCGCATCTGCAACATTCCGGCACCGAAGACGGGGCTGGAGGCGAAGTTCTCCCTGCGCCTCGCGACCGCGATGGGGCTGGCGGGTGTGGATACGAGCCGTCTTTCGACCTACTCGGAAGAAGTCGCCGCCGACCCGACATTGGTTGCGATCCGCGACCGGGTGGAACTGGATTTCCGCACCGGCATCCCGAACACCTTCGCCGAGATCGAACTGACGCTGAACGATGGCTCGAAGGTGACCGCGCGCCATGACGCCGGCATCCCGGCGGCGGACACGGCGGATCAGGGGCGTCGGCTGGAGGAGAAATTCGCCTCCCTGGTGGAACCGATCCTGGGTGGCAATTCCGCCAACGCCCTGATCGCCGAAATCGGCAAGCTGGAAGCCCAGCCCGACGTCCGCGGCATCATGGCGCTCTGCGCGGGGTAGAGGATAGGGGGTGGGACGGCCCTTCGTCACACCCCCCCACGTCCTCGCCGCGCTCCATCATGTAATCCCTGCGCGCGCCATCTCGTCGTCCCCGGTCCCCATTTCCGTCATCCCCGGCCTTGTGCCGGGGACCAACCCCAGCACCCACCCCGGACCGATCCCCCGAAAATATCCCCCCGGGCCACACCCCCACCAACGGACAACCCCATGACCCAACGCATCGGCATTGCCGGGATCACCGGCCGGATGGGCCGTCTTCTGGCCGAGGAAGTCCCCGCCGCCGGCGCCACCCTCTCCGGCGGCATCGGCCGAGCGGGCACCGCCAACCCGGCACCGGCGGGCGCGCGCCTGTTTCCTGGCATCACCGAACTCGCCACCGTGTCCGACGTCGTCATCGACTTCACCAATGCGGCCACCGCCCAGGCCACCGCCTCCCTGATGGCGGCATCCGGCAAGGCCTGGATCCTCGGCTCATCCGGCTTGTCGCTGGCCGATGAAGCCGCGGTCGAGGTCGCAGCGCGGTCCATCCCCGTCGTCTACGCCTCCAACTTCTCGGCCGGCGTCAACCTGGTCCTGGCGCTCTGCGAACGGATGGGCGCCGCTTTGCCGGCCGAACAATACGACGCCGAAATCGTCGAGATGCATCACCGCCAGAAGGTCGACGCGCCCTCGGGCACCGCCATCGGCATGGGCCGAGGCGTCGCCAAGGGCCGCGGCCAGAAGCTGGAAGACGTGATGGAAAGCGGCCGCCACGGCCACACAGGCGCCCGCAAGACCGGCGCCATCGGCTTCGCGGCCCTGCGTGGCGGCCAGGTGGTGGGGGAGCACACGCTGATCTTCGCCTCGGGCACGGAACACATCGCGCTGACGCACCGTGCCTTCGACCGCCGCACCTTCGCGACGGGCGCCGTCCGCGCGGCCCTATGGGCGGCCGGGCGGAAGCCGGGTTTGTATTCGATGATGGACGTACTGGGGATGTAGTCCCTACTGGCCTTGGTTGCGACCCATGGCCGGTGCCAACCCGTCATGGCCCGCGCAGGCGGGCCATCCACGACCGATTGGCACCCCGGCCACGGGTCAGCCATCACACCGCCATGCGGGCCGAAACGTCCTCCAGCATCATGGACGCCGCCTTCTCCCCGATCATGATCGTGGGCGCGTTCGTATTGCCGCCCACGACCACCGGCATGACCGAGGCATCCGCGACCCGCAGCCCCTCGATCCCATGCACCCGCAACCTTGGATCGACGACCGTGTTCGGCCCCGTGCCCATGGCGCAGGAACTCGTGGGGTGCTGGTTCGACACCCCCGTGGCCCGGATGAAGTCGGTCAGGGCGTCATCAGAGGTCACGCTCGGGCCAGGCGTAATCTCCTCCACGATATAGGGTTTCAACCCCGGTTGCGCCGCGATCGTCCGGCACAGATGGATCGCCGACAACAACGCCCGCACGTCGTATTCCGTGCGCAGGTAATCGAACAGCACCTTGGGCGGGGCCAACGGATCGGGTGAACCGAGGCGCACCGTCCCGCGCCCCTCCGGCCGCAGATGCACCGGCATCAGGGTGAAGCCGGGGAAGGGGTGCGGCGTCACCTTGTCCTTGCTGCGCTCCAGCGTGCTCCATTCGAAGATGTTGATCTGCAGGTCGGGCCGTTCCAGGCGCGGGTCTGACCGCGTGAACACGCCTGCGTGGATCCCGTTGCTCGCCATCGGACCCGACCGGAACAGCGCATAACGCAAAGCGGCCGAGATCTTCTTCGGCCAGCTCCGTTCCAGATCATTCAGCGTGATCGCCTTGCTGATCCGCCAGTTCAGGTTGGTGTTGAAATGATCATGCAGGTTGGCTCCGACGGCCGGCATGTCGCGTACCACCTCGATCCCCATGTCCCGCAGATGCTCCGCCGGCCCCAGGCCCGAGAGTTGCAGCAACTGCGGTGACCCGAAGGCGCCGCCCGAGACGACGACCTCCCCCCGGCAATGCGCCACTTCCCGCCCGCGCGCGGATTGATATTCGACGCCGACCGCGCGCCCGTTCTCGATCAGCACCTTCGTCGCATGCGCTCCGGTGCGGATTTCCAGGTTCGCCCGCCCCTTCGCAGGCTCCAGATAGGCCCGCGCGGCGCTCCAGCGGCGGCGGTTATGCGTCGTGGTCTGGTAGTAGCCGCAGCCCTCCTGGTCCTTGCCATTGAAGTCGGGATTGCGGGGGATCCCCGCCTCCACGCACGCCTGCAAGGCCGCCTCCGCCAGCTCGAACTTGCTCGGCTGGTCGGACACGTGCAACGGCCCGCCAACCCCGTGGAACTCATCCGCGCCGCGCACCTGATCCTCGGCCTTGCGGAAAAAAGGCAGGACGGAGTCCCAGTCCCAGCCAACGCAACCCCGCTGGCGCCATTCGTCGTAGTCACGATGATGTCCGCGAATATAGACCATGCCATTGATCGAACTTGATCCGCCCAGCGTCTTGCCCCGAGGCAGATAAAGCTGCCGGTTCTGCAACTGCGGCTGCGGCGCCGTCTCGAACTTCCAGTTCACCTTCGGATTGACATAGGTGCGGGCGAAACCCAGCGGAATATGGATCCAGGGGTTGGTGTCGGGCGGCCCGGCTTCGAGCAACAAGACACGATACTTGCCCGACTCCGACAGCCGCGACGCGACCACGCAACCGGCTGATCCGGCGCCGGTCACGATGTAGTCGAACGCATCGGCCATGGCTTCCTCCTGGTTTCTTTTGTGCAGCCAGCATTGCCCGCCGGTCCTGTCGTGGCAATCCTCGGCCGGCCCGCCGCTTCTTCCATCGGTGTTACGAGCTTCTTTACCTTTTGCCGCCATCCTGCGGGGCATGAGCAGCCGTTCCCCCTCGGCCACTATGGCCCGCGCCCACACATTCGCTTTCTCCGGCATCGAGGCCGTGCCGGTTGAAGTCCAGATCCAGATCAGCAGCGGCACGCCCGCACTGATCCTGGTGGGCCTGCCCGACAAGGCCGTGGCCGAGGCGAAGGAGCGTGTCCGCGCCGCCTTCGCCGCCATGGGCCTGTCGTTGCCGCCCCGAAAGGTGCTGATCAACCTGAAGCCCGCCGACCTCGCCAAGGAGGGCAGCCACTACGATCTCCCCCTCGCGCTCGGCATTCTCGCGGCGATGGAAGTCCTGCCGCGCGAGGAGATCGCCGGATATGCGGCGTTGGGAGAATTGTCCCTGGACGGTCTGCTAAGCCCGGTCGCCGGGGTCCTGCCGGCCGCGATCGGGGCGTCGGCGCGGGACCTGGGCCTGATCTGCCCGGCAAGCCAGGGCGGGGAGGCGGCCTGGGCCGGCAGGATCGAGGTGCTGGCGCCACCCGACCTCCTGTCGCTCATCAACCACTTCAAGGGCACCCAGGTGCTCACCCCGCCCGTCACCGCCGGTGTCGCGGACGCGTTGCCGGGTCCCGACCTGCGCGACGTGAAGGGCATGGAATCGTCCCGTCGCGCGCTCGAGATCGCGGCGGCGGGCGGCCACAATCTGCTGCTGATCGGGCCGCCCGGCGCCGGCAAATCCATGCTCGCCGCCCGCCTGCCCGGTCTGCTGCCCAACCTGGACCCGCGTTCGGCGTTGGAGGTCAGCATGGTCCACAGCGTCGCCGGCCTGCTGGATGGCGGGCGGCTGGTCATGCGCCCACCGTTCCGAGAGCCGCATCACTCCGCGTCCCAGGCCGCCCTGGCCGGCGGCGGGCAGAGGGCAAAGCCGGGGGAGGTGTCGCTCGCCCATCGCGGCGTGCTGTTCCTGGACGAACTGCCGGAATTCCCCCGCCAGGCCCTTGAAGCTTTGCGCGGTCCGATGGAGTCGGGACGGACAACGGTGTCCCGCGCGACCGCCCATGTGACCTACCCGGCTAGGTTCCAGTTGGTGGCCGCGATGAACCCCTGCCGCTGCGGTTACCTGGGGGACGGATCGCGCGAGTGCGGGCGGGCGCCCCGCTGCGGAGAAGACTACCGCAACCGCATCAGCGGGCCGGTGCTGGACCGGATCGACCTGGCCGTGGACGTTCAGCCGGCGACGGCCGCGGAACTCGCCCATGCCCCGCCCGGAGAGGCGACCGCCGTGGTCGCTGCCCGCGTCGCGCGGGCCCGTTCCGTACAGGCCGCCCGCTATGGCGCCGACGGACCCGCGTGCAACGCCGAGGCCGATGCCAAGGACATCACCTTGCTGCCGGAAGCACACCGCCTGGTCGAGCAGGCGATGGAGAAGCTCCGCCTCTCACCGCGCGGCTACACCCGCATCATCCGCGTGTCCCGCTCGATCGCCGACCTCGCCGGCGCGGACAGCGTGGCCCGCCCGCATGTCGCCGAGGCCCTGGCGTTCCGGCACCGCGTTCCCGGCCGCTCGTAAACAGCAGGAGAATGGAACTTGATACCTATCACGGAAATTGTTATACGCAGGGCAAGGCTGATCCTCCAGCGCAAGCGTGTCTTCGATGACGGGATGATCGCCGAGATGGTTCTGTGGGAAGTGCCTACGCCGGTGCAAGGGTCCGCGCATCGGCTCAAGTATTCCCTGTTCTATGGCAATGAAGAAGGACGCCTGATCGGATACGACAACGAACGCGGCAAGGGAGACCATCGTCATTATGGCCCGCATCAGGAGCCATATGCCTTTACCTCCCCGGAACAGCTCATGGCTGATTTCCTCGCCGATGTTCGTGCAGCGCGCCGGCAGTGCTGAAAGGACAAGATCATGTCTGATGTGAAGGTCATCGTGGGTGGATCCCTCGAACAGGACGCCGCCGACTTCCTGGATGCCTGGAAACGCTCCGACAGCGGCGAAACCGTGGCCGCCAGCCGGGTCCTGTCGTTCGATTCCTGGGAAGGCCTGTCATCCGTCCTCACCGGCGAACGCTATCGCCTGCTGCGCTACGTCCACGGCCATCCGGGCCTGACCATCAGCGGCCTGGCGCGGGAAATCGACCGGCAATACAGCCGAGTCCATGTCGACGTGACCGCCCTGGAAACCGCCGGGCTGCTGCATCGGGTCGACGGAGGCCTGCATACGACCGCCGACCGGATCACCGTTGCGATTGCTCTCTAACCCTCCCGCCGGAAGGCGTCGGCGATCCGGCGCACCCGGCCCGCGGCATCGACAAGCAGCAGGTCAAAGCGGACCCCGTTCGCACCCCAGTCGGGATTCTCGGCCAGGATCAGGTCCGTCGCTTCCAGCAACCGGGCCTGTTGCCGAGGCGTCACCGCGACCGCGGCCTCCGACAGGCGGGCACGGGCCTTCACCTCGACCACCGCCAGCAATCCGTCGCGTTCAGCCAGGATGTCGATCTCGCCCGCTGGCGTGCGGCGGCGGCGGGCCAGGATCGTCCACCCATCGGCGCGCAGGGCGGAACAGGCGGCATCCTCGGCCGCGACACCGCGGGCATGGGATGTGGGGCGGGTGCGTCCTTCCATGATGCAGGATGACCCTGAACCGGTTAACATCCCCCTAACGAAACGCCACCAAGAGAACCCGCCATGCCCCGCTTCAAGGACGACCTCCCCCACGGTGTCATTCCCGCCACCCTCCTGGCGCTGAACGACGATTGCTCGATCGACGAAGCCGGCACCCGCGCCCATCTGCGCGATGTCGCCCGCACGCGCGGCCTCTCGGCGATCACGGTCAACGGCCATGCCTCCGAGGTCCATGCCTGCACGTTCGAGGAACAGGAACGCATCCTCGACGTGACCATGGAGGAAGTCGGTGACCGCCTGCCCGTTATCAGCGGTGTCTGGGCCGATGGCTCCCATCAGGCGGCGAAGCTCGCCCGCATGGCTGAACGGCATGGGGCCGCGGCGATCCTGGTGTTCCCCTCCCAGGTCTTCTCCATGGGCGGGCAGCTTCGGCCCGAAATGGCGATCGCCCATTTCTCCACCATCGCCGACGCCACCGACCTGCCGATCATCGTCTTCGCCTACCCGGAACGCAGCACGCTCAGCTATCCGCTGGACACGATCGTGAAGATGGCCGAGGCCATCCCCTCCATTCGCGCCATCAAGGACTGGTGCAACGATCCGATGCTGCATGAGCGGCAGATCCGGACGCTCCAGTCGCTCAGCCGCCCGGTCAACGTGCTGACCACCCATTCGGCCTGGCTCATGCACTCCCTGACGATGGGCGCGGCGGGGCTGCTGTCAGGCTCAGGCAGCGTGATTCCCGACCTGCAGGCTGCCTTGTTCCAGGCAATCCAGACCAATGATCTGCGGCGCGCCCGGGCGATCAACGACCGCATCTATCCCCTGGCCCAGGCCTTCTACGCGGCCCCCGCCCTCGACATGCACAACCGCATGAAGGAATGCCTCGTCATGCTCGGCCGTATGGAACGCGCCGTGGTCCGCCCGCCTCTGGTCCGCATCACCGACGCCGAACGGGACCGCCTGCGGGAGGCTCTGCGCCAGGCCGGCATCGGACCCGAGGGCGCGCTGGACCTCGCGGCCTGAGCCGGACAGTCCCGGGGTGGGCCTGACCCACCCCGCCAGCCGCCTTGCTCAGACCCGTTCGCTGAGCCTGATCGCCACCTTGCAACCCGCCTTGATCGCGGCGGACAGGAACCGGTAGCCGGGCGCGTCCTCCGCCCCGTGTTCCAGGCCGATGTCGCGGTGTTCCAGTTCCTCGGCCCGGAACCGCTCGATCGTTTCCCGCAGCGCCGGCTCCCGGTCACCGAGGTCCGCGATCTGCGCGCTGTAGTGTTCGTCGATCACTTCCTCTACCGCGACGGTGCAGGCCATTGCCGCGCGTTCTCCCATTGCCGCGGTCACGGCACCCAGGGCGAAGCCAGCCAGGTGCCAGAACGGCAGCAAAGCGGTCGGACGCACCCGTCGGCGCGCGATCAGGCCGTTGAAGGTGCTCAGGTGCTCATGTTCCTGCGCCTGCATGTGGCGGATCAGGTCCGCCTTGTCGCTGTTCCGCAGTACCGCCAACTGCCCGGCATAGATCCGCGCCGCGCCATACTCTCCGGCATGATCCACCCGCACCATCCGCGCCACGTCCTGGCGAGCGGTGCGGTCACCCGGTAGCGCATGGGGGAGGGCGGTCATGGGCGGAGTCTCCTCGGCGGCATCGCGAAGGCCAGCAGGGCGGCCAGGGTCGTGGCGAACAGCAGGTTGATGGCCGCCATCGACAGCGGCAGGAAGGGCACCAGGAACACCGGCTCATCACAGGGCTTGGACGGGCGCGCGGGCATCGAGGCGAGGCGGTCCGAGATCGACCCCATCGACAGCGTCGGCGCCGCGCATTCCGGCAGAGGGCTCGGCCACCAGCCGAACTCGACGCCTACATGGACAAGGGCGATGCCCGCCCCGCCGGCGATCACCAGGATCATTCCCCAGGCCATCGCGCGCGCCGCGGGGCCGGGCAGGAAGGCCGCGGCCACGCCGCACAGGGCGGCGATCCGGTAGGGCCAACGCTCCCACAGGCACAGCGCGCAGGGCACCAGTTCCCCGAACGTCTCCGACCCGTGCGCCACGAGCAGGGCGATCGCGCAGGTCAGGGCGCCGGTCAGACCGATCGTGCGGACGGATGGTCGTCTCATGCCCCGCATTTGGACCCGCATCGGCGGTCGCGCAAGTTGCCGATCCGCGCTACTGTGCCAGCCTTCATACCGGGGAGAGACAAGACATGCAGCGCATCGTTTGGGGCCGCAAAACGTCGAGCAATGTCATGAAGGTGCTGTGGGGGCTGGGCGAACTGGACCTGCCGTTCGAGCGGATCGACGTCGGCGGATCGTTCGGCAAGACCGACACGGCTGAATACCGGGGGATGAACCCGACCGGCCTGGTACCGACGCTCCAGGAAGGCGACTTCACGCTATGGGAGAGCAACGCGATCCTGCGCTATCTCTGCCACGCGCACGCCCCCAACTCGCCACTATGGCCGCGGGAGCCGCAGGCGCGCGCCAATGTCGACCGCTGGATGGACGCGCAGCAGACCACCTTCAACCGACCCATGAGCCAGGTCTTCTGGGGCCTGGTGCGCACGCCGGCCGACCAGCGCGACATGGCGGCGCTCCAGCAGGCAATCCACGACACCGCCAAGGCCTGGAGCTTCATCGAACCGCGCCTCGGCCGGCACGCCTTCATCGCTGGGGCGGACTTCACCCTGGCCGACATCCCCTGGGGTGTCCACGCGCATCGCTGGTTCAACATGGATTATCTGGGGCTGGAGCGGCCGGACCTGCCGAACATCCGTGCCTGGTATGACCGTCTTTGTGAGCGGCCGGCGTATCGGACGCACATCTCCAGCCAAGCCGTGGTCTGAGGGAGGGAGCGGGGCAGGGGGCTACCGGAGCGCGACAAATTCTGTCGCGCTTCGTGGATGGGTCCCCGTCCTGATTTTCCCTCGGCTGATGAAGCACGGAGAAGAAGGGAGGAGTCACCAAGGGACACGGAGGAGCCTCACCGGGCAACGGCCGATGTTCACACACCCTCCACTTACCTCCGTGCAACCTCCCTGCTTCTCCGTGCTGAAAAAGCGGTGGTCGATCCCAACACCCAACCACCGCCCCCGAAACAGAAAGAACTCTCCCTCAAACCACCTTGTGCGTCTGGTCGTCGATCAGGTGCATGTTGTTCATGTCCGCGGCCAGCGGCAGGATTTCCCCGGGACGCGCGATCGTCAGCGGATCGACCCGCGCGCACATGGCGACGCCATCGATGAAGAAGTGGACCAGGGTTTCCATGCCCATCGGCTCCACGACGTCGACCAGCGCGTTCATCTGCTGCACGCCGGCTTTCGCGTTCTCCCGCGTCTCGGTCAGATGCTCGGGGCGGATGCCCAGCGTCATCCGCTTGCCCTTGTGCGGGCCATAACGGTCGACCTTCGCGGGCGGCACCGCAAGCTTGGTCCCGTCCGCCAACTGGATCTTCAGCCCGCCATCGTCCAGCACCTGCACCGGCAGGAAGTTCATGGCGGGGGAGCCGATGAATCCCGCCACGAACCGCGTTGCTGGGTTGTGGTACAGCTCCTGCGGGGCGCCCACCTGCTCGATGATGCCTTGGTTCATGACCACGACGCGGTCGGCGAGCGTCATCGCCTCCACCTGGTCATGGGTGACGTAGACGGTGGTCGTCGGCACCATCTGGTGGACCTTCTTGATCTCGGTCCGCATCTGCACGCGCAATTTGGCATCCAGGTTCGACAAAGGCTCATCGAACAGGAACACCTTGGGGTTGCGCACGATGGCGCGGCCCATGGC
>DIUL01000219.1:0-3933 GCA_002422345.1 Acetobacteraceae bacterium UBA6159 | reverse complement strand
AACACCATGGCGATGTCGCGGTCGCGCGGGGGGACGTCGTTGACGACATCCCCGCCGATCCAGATTTCGCCGTCGCTGATCTCCTCCAGCCCGGCGATCATCCGCAGGGTCGTGGACTTGCCGCAGCCGGAAGGCCCGACCAGCACCACGAATTCGTGGTTGGCGATGTCCAGGTCGATGCCTTTGACCGCCTGGACGCCGCCCTCATATTCCTTGACGATCTTCTTGAGTGAAACCTCGGCCATGGGACGTTTACCCCTTTGTGGCGCCGGCGGTCAGGCCAGCGATGTAGTAGTCCATCAGGAACGTATAGATCAGGATCGGTGGCAGCGCGCCAATGACGCAGGCGGCCATGATCTTGCCCCAGGCGAAGACGTCGCCACGGATCAGCTCCGACACGATGCCGACGGTCAGCACCAGTTGCTCGCCCTTGTAGAGGAACGCCAGCGGATAGAGAAAGGCTCCCCAGCCGACGGTGAAGGCGAAGATCGTCGCCGCGATGATGCCAGGCAGGGCGACGGGGATGAAGATCTGGAACAGGATCTGCATGTAGCTCGCCCCGTCGATCAACGCCGCCTCATCCAGCTCTCGCGGGATGGAGCCGAAATAGCCGATCATGATCCAGGTGCAGAACGGCACCGCCAGCGTCGGGAACAGCAGGACCAGCACCCAGGTGTTGTCCAGCAGGTTCAGCCAGCCAACGATCTGGAACAGCGGGATGAACAGCAGCGACGGCGGCACCAGGTAGGTCAGGAACACGCCCGTCGCGATCGCCTGGCTGCCCTTGAAGCCCATCCGCGACAGGCTGAAGGCCGCCAGGATCGCGATCGACATGCTGATGATCACGACCAGCGTCGTCACCCAGGCGGAGTTGAAGAAATACCGCTGGAACGACGGGCTGGTGATCAGCTCCACGAAGTTGTTGATCGTGGGCGACTGCACGATCCAGGGATTGCCCTTCTCGGCCGAGATTTCGGCCGAGGTCTTGAGGCTGGTCATCAGCATGTAGAAGGGCGGGGTCAGGAACATGATGACGAAGGCGGTCAGGGCGGAATAGCTGCCCCACAGCGCCCATTGGTGCTGGCGGCGCAGGCTGCCGCTTTTGCTGCGGGCGCGGGCCCGCGCCTGGTCGGCGGTGGTCGCGCTCATGTCAGTTGATCTCCTTGGTCCGGCGGTTCACGCCGCGCAGGATGAAGAAGGCGAAGGTCGCCAGGATCGGCAGCATGAACAGGCTGACCGCCGCGCCACGAGGGATGTTGCCGGACTGGATGCCGATGGTGAACGCATAGGTCGCGAAAAGATGCGTCGTGTCCTGTGGCCCGCCATTGGTCAGGATGCGGACGATGTCGAAGTCCGCGAAGGTGACGATCAGGCTGTACAGCATCGTGATGGCGATGATGTTCCGCATCATCGGCAGCGTCACATAGATCAGCTTCTGCCAGGCATTGGCCCCGTCGATCGACGCGGCCTCATACAACTGGTCCGGCACCGATTTCAGCGCGGCCAGATACATGATCATGAAGAATGGCGCGCCGAACCAAGTGTTTACCAGGATCACCACGAAGCGGGCGTTCCATGCCTCTCCAAGGAACGAGATTTTCTGGAAGCCCAGCCATTCCAGCGTCCAGTTGAACGCGGAATAGGACGGATCGAGCAGCCACCACCACGACAGCGTCGACAGCGACAGCGGAATGACCCAGGGCACCAGCAGCAGCCCGCGCCACACCCGTTCATACTTGCCGCGGATGTTGTGCATCAGGTGCGCCAGGATGAAGCCCAGCACCGCCTTGAAGATCACCGCCGAGACGGCGAACAGGCAGGACTGGAACAGCACCATCTGGAACGTGTTACGCCCCAGCAGGAAGGTGAAGTTATCCAGTCCGATGAACTCGGTCATCTTCCGGTTCAGCATGCTGAGGTAGATGCCATACAGCGTGGGCCATAGCTTGAGCCCGAAAATGATGGCGATCAGCGGCAGACACAGGATGATGGCTGTAACCGAGCGGCGCCGGCCCAACTTCCGCAGGCTGCCGACACGGCGGGGGGCGGCGACGGGTTGGCCGGATCCAATCGCAACGCCGGAACCATCTGCCATCGCAAGTCTCCATGACTAAATAATCGCACGCCGCCCCGAATACGGTTGGACCCGGTGCATCGTGCCTGGATCGGCGGCCGGACACGCCCGCGCGGGGCATGACCGGTCTGGCGGAAACAGCCCTGGCGCCGCATGCGGGGGAGAAACGAACCCGGGACCGCATCGCCCAATCGATGACGCGGTCCCCGGGCCGGTCAGCCCCCGGGGCGATGCGGAACCAGGGGGACGTGCCCCCTGGAACTCAGCTCAGGAAGCCTTCGATTTCCTCCTTGGCCCAGGCGAGCACCTGCGGGATCGTCTGCCCGGACTTGAGCTTGGCAAGCATCGTCGAGGGTGTGCCGCGGTTGTACATCTGCACCGCGATTTCCGGCGGCGCCGGCATCATCGACAGATGTTCAACCTGGTTGTGGGCCTTGCGGACCGGGTAGTTGTAGACCGTGCCCTCGGGCGGGCCGATTTTGTCCCAGACCCGGGCTTCCGCCATTTTCTGGAACGGCGGCAGGTCATAGCCCATGACCGCGGTCGATCGCGCGTCGACGTTTTCCGTCTGCATCAGGAACTCCGCGAGTTCCTTCGCCGCCGGCTTCGCCTGGGAGAATTCCCAGATGCCGAAGAAGTTCATGCTGTGCGGCATGAACCGGCCCTTGGGGCCGAGTGGGGCGGGGAAATGCCAGGTGTCGGCGGCGATGGCGGGGGCGTCGCGGACGGCCACGGCCCAGGCCGAGGGCGGGTTCCAGATCAGCGCCGTCTTCCCCGCCACGAACGCCTTGTTATTCGACGCATCGTCATAGCTCGGGGATTCCGGCGGGAGCCACTTCACAAGCTGCTGGGCATATTCCAGCGCCTGGCGCACCGCGTCCGAGTTGAGCTGCATCTTGCCATTGGCATCAACGAGTTCCGCGCCGAAGGAGGCGAATATCGAACCCGCGGTGTCGACGTTGTCGGCGGTGGTGCCCAGCCCGATGGCAAAGGGCATCCCGCCCTTGGAGCAGGCTTCCGCCGCCTTCAGCATCGCATCAAAGGTCCAGCCCTTGGCCGCTGCCGTTTCCGGCCCGTCGACCGCCGGATACATCGCCGGCAGGTCGATGCCGGCGAGGTTCTTCATCACGCTGATGCGCGCCGCCGGCCCCTTGTTCTGCGTGCCCCAGCTTGAGGGGATGCCGAACCACTGGTCCTTCTGCCGGCCCAGATAGTAGGACACCCGGTCGGCCTGGCCATATTGAGCCTCCAGCCGCTTCACGACGTCGGTCACCGGCTCCATCTTGTCGGCGTGATCGCGGACATTCCAGTTGGAGATGGTGAAGAGGTCATGCCCGCGCTTGGCCTGCGCCTCGGCGTTGATGGTCAGCAGGGTCTTCTGACCCATGGACGTGATCAGGTCGACATTGACCTCGACCTTGTTCTTCTCCGCCCAGGCGGCGGTCTGCTTCTTGATCACATCGTTGCCGGCCGGCACCCAATGATCCCAATAGAAGACGTTCAACTTGCCCGCGGCGCCCGCGGTGCGGATGTGGACCCAGGGAAGGGCCGACGCGAGGGCGCCATACTTCAGCACCTTGCGACGCGTTGCTTCACGTTTTGACAGTATATTGCGAGTCATTCGGATCAAGTCTCCCTAAAGCCGCGCCACGGATTGCCGTGATCGGGACCGTCGATCGCCCAGTGAACCCTGGGTCAATTGTTCCACGGCAAACCTTATGACCATAGAACAGCCGGGCGCAATCCGATGTTGCCGACATTCGACGATTTTCCGGCCATAAAAAGGCCGAGACATGGACTCGTGATATCAGATATTATTGCTAATTATCATTTTCATTCACTACTGTCCGGTTGACGGC
>DIUL01000006.1 GCA_002422345.1 Acetobacteraceae bacterium UBA6159 | reverse complement strand
CTGGGGGAGATGAGCAGATACCAGCCGCCAGAGTAGCTGGTCCGAGCGCCACTAGAAGCAGTTGCCAGAATGCTAACGTTGTTTGACCGCCCACGTTTCACCCTTCCTACGCATCATGATTCAGAATCTGTGACAATCCACGCCCTCAACCCATTGACGAACACGGCAAACATGCCGTGAGACCACCACGTGTCTAACTCGCCCATAATCCATTGAAATGGCTTATATAAGACTCTCTTCTGGATATACCCCGGCAGGTTGGGCGCAAGACCCGTTCCACCCTGAAGCAGCAGGTAGTCCTTGATGAGGTCGACATCCTGTTCGGCGTCAACGGTAAGGAGATAGCGGCTCAATCGCTCCGGGGCCGCTCATGTTCGTTCAGTTCCGCGCGGATACGGGCGAACACCGCCTCCGCATCGACCAACCGTCCCGCATGGGCCGAGGCTATCCCCTTCGCGATGCGCGCGCGGATGGTCCTCGCATGGCGCGGATCGGGTGTGTCGAGAGCGGCGGGCGGCGCATTCAGGGGTTCGGTCGGGATCAATGGCATGGGCCCCTCTCGACCTCAGACCTATCCTGCAACCGGCGGTAGCGTCAACGCGTTTCGGCCGGTGCTCGGAAGCCGAGCCGTAATTTGGACTGATCAGATAAGCCAATATCTCCCAATCTGACCATACCATCCATACCGACGGGATGGCGAAACCCGCTGGCTGGGCTATCGTCCCTGCCCCAACGCCGCCAAGGCCCACAACCATGACCGATCCCGATCGCCAGACCCTGCTGATCAACCTGGCGCATACCTTCACGCACTACAGCCTGCTGATCCTGCCGACCGCCGTGCTGGCCATGGCGCGTCCGGGCGGGCCGTTCGGGGATGCCTATGGGCCGATCCTGGCGCTCGCGACCGGGATGTTCGTGCTGTATGGCCTGTTCTCCCTGCCGCAGGGCTGGCTGGCCGACCGGATCGGCCGCAAACCGTTGATGGCGGCGTTCTTCCTGGGCACCGGCGCCTCCATGATCGCCTGCGGCATGGCGCGGACGCCTGGCATGCTGGCCCTGGCCTTGTGCGGAATCGGCCTGTTCACCGCGATCTACCACCCGATCGGTACCGCCCTGCTGGTCGAAACCGCGGGCGACAAGCCAGGCCGAGCGATTGGGATGAATGGGGTTTTCGGGAATGTGGGGGTGGCGCTGGCGCCGGTGGTGACCGCCTTCATGGCGGCCGAGGCCGGCTGGCAGGCGGCGTTCTTCCTGCCGGGGATGCTGTGCCTGTTCCTCGGCCTGTTCTGGCTTCGCATGCCAGCGATCGAGGGTCACCGAAACGCCTCCGCCCGCCCCTTCCCGGCCATCCCACGCCATCTGGTCCGGCGCGCGGTGACCGTGCTGCTGTTGATCGCGACCGTCTCGGGCCTGGTGTTCAACGCCTTCACTTTGCTGCTGCCGAAGCTGATGGAGGAGCGCCTGGCCTCCGACCCCAGCCTGTTGCCGCTGATCGGATCGGCGGCGTTCGTCGCGACCTTGTGCGGCGCGGTGACGCAGTTCTCGGTCGGGCGGTTGATCGACCGGCACACGCTGCGGCGGGTGCTGATCCCGGTCAGCGTGATCCTGTGCCCCTCGCTGGCGCTGCTGTCATTCGTGGATGGCTGGGCCGTGGTGCCGCTGGCGGGCGCGGTGGCGGCGTCGCTGTTCGGGCAGGTGACGGTGAATGAGACGATGGCGGCGCGCTATATCTCGCCGGAGATGCGGGCGAAGATCTACTCGATCCGGTTCTTCGTGGGGTTCCTGGGCGCCGCGGCGGCGGCACCGGTGGTCGGGTTCCTGCACAGCCAGACCGGCAACCTCATGACGGCGACGGCCTTGCTGGCGGCATTCTCGGTCGTGACGCTGGCCTGCGCGCTGTGGTTCCCGGATCGGGAGGAGGAGTTGCATCCTGAACGTTGGGCCGCCGCGCCGGCGGAATAGGGGATATTTGCAATCCGCGGGCCGACACGCCACATGGCGTTCATGCCCACGCGCCGCACCCTTCTGCTGTCCCTGTCCTCCCTGGCCCTGATCCCGGCTGCCCTGGCCCAGGCGCCGGCCGCCTTCAAGCCGACCGCGCGGGACAACACCGATCTGCGGCGGATCGAGGCCTATCTCAACACGCTGAAGACCATGAAGGCGCGGTTCCTGCAGGTTGCCCCGGATGGCGGCATCACCAACGGGACCGCCTGGGTCTCCCGCCCCGGCCGGCTGCGGTTCGAGTATGACCCCCCTGCCCCGTTCCTGCTCGTCGCCGGCCAGACCGGACTGATCTTCTACGACGCGACGTTGCGACAGGTGTCGAACATCCCGATCTCCCGCACCCCCTTGGGCATATTGCTGTCCGAGAAGGCGGAACTGTCCGGCGACGTGACCGTGACGGGGATCGAGCGTCTGCCCGGCCAGATCCATGTCAGCCTGGTGCGGACGGCGTCGCCGGGCGACGGATCGCTGACGCTGACCTTCGCCGATGGGCCCCTGACGCTGCGGCAATGGCGGGTGATCGACGCGCAGCGGAAGGAGACGCGCGTGACGCTGTTCAACATGGAGCTCGGCGGGACGTTCGATCCGAAGCTGTTTGAATTCAAGGACCCCGACCCGATGCCGGCCGCGACGGGCGGCGGGTAGGGGCGTCAGGCCGGCGCCCATGCCTGTGCATCGCCATGGGCGGGCCTGACTCGCCCATCGCCAGGCACGCAGGTCGTAGGGATCATACGCAAACAGCATCAACGGAGTCCCCGGCGATGGCCGGGTCGAGCCCGGCCAGGACGGGAAGCACCGACTCTGGGTCAATGACCGTTGCCCCGCATGGCCATGACGGCAACAGCCGTCCCAGGGCCAGGTGGGATCACGCTGGTTAGCGCGCGCCCCTCAGGCAGCCACCTTCTTCGCCGGCTTCGGCCAGCGGGCGGCCATGCGGGGCAGCACTTCCTCCACCAGGCGCTTCGTCTGCTCATACATCTCCGCGTCGCCATTGGCGGCGGGGCGGAGGATGAACTTGGACGCGCCGGCGTCCACATAGGCCGCGATCCGC
The DNA here is from genome assembly GCA_002422345.1 of Acetobacteraceae bacterium UBA6159. Taxonomy (GTDB): domain Bacteria; phylum Pseudomonadota; class Alphaproteobacteria; order Acetobacterales; family Acetobacteraceae; genus Rhodopila. The sequence goes on along the minus strand of DIUL01000006.1, from coordinate 26,038 downwards.
TCCATGATCTCATCCGCGCCACCGAAGGCGAAATGGTCGCGGGCGTCCCGGCCCGTCCGTTCCTTGTAGCGGTCCATGATCTTGGCGATCCCCGGCTCCTCCATCCCGCCGAAGCGGTAGGCGAAGGCGGCACCGTAATGGTCCTCATCGATGTGGCGCCCCTCGGCCGCCACGGCGGTCTTGATCGCGGCGATCACCTGCCCCACCGATTCCGGCGATTCCGAGCCCGCCTGCCAGCCCGTGCCATACTTGGCGGTGCGGGCAATCGCCGCCTCCGACGCGCCACCGATCCACATCGGCAGGTCGGGCTGCACCGGCACGGGTGAGATCGCGGCCTGGGTCAGCTTGAAGTGCTTGCCGTCGTAATCCAGCGTCTCCCCGGCCCAGAGGCGGCTGATGATCTCCAGCGCCTCATCCGTCGTGCGCCCGCGCGTCTTGGGGTTCAGGTGCATCGCCGTCCATTCCGGCCCCCGCGGGCTGCCGATGCCGAAGCCCGGCAGCAGCCGGCCCTCCGACAGCACGTCGATCGTCGCGCATTGCTTGGCCAGCAGCACCGGATCGCGCATGGCGACCGAGACGACGTTGACCCCGAACTTCACCCGCTTGGTCCGCCCGGCGATGGCGGCCAGCGCGGTCATGCATTCCAGGATCGGGGATTTGCTGATCAGCCGGTCGGTCTGCCAGATCGAGTCGATCCCGCCCGCCTCACACAGATCGACCCAGCGCCAGAAGCCCTTGGCGGTCTCAAACGGGTATTCCATCAGGCCGATGCCGGCCGCGATCGCGCGCGCCATGGCTCAGCCCTCCTGCGCCGAGGGGGGAACGGCGCCATCGGGCGGCCAGGGGGTAATGCCATCCTCCAGCGGGATCCGCAGGTTGCGGAGCAGGATGGAGAACAGGGTCCAGTTCCCCAGCGCCACCACGAATTCGACCTGTTCGGCCGGGTCGGTGACGTATTTGGTCACCTCGGCCCAGGTCTCGTCGGAGATCGTCTTGCCATCGAGCGACTCATCCGTGGCGGTCAGGATGGCGCGGTCGGCTGCGGTCATCCGGTCGGAATTGCGCCAGTCGCGGACGGCCACGATATCCTCGGCCGGGATGCCGGCTTCCGTGGCGACCCGCCAATGCTGCGTCCATTCATAGACCGAGCCGGTGACCCAGCCGATCCGCATGATCATCAATTCCCGCAGGCGGGTGTCGAAGCGGTTCTTGAACAGCAGCGTCAGAAGCTGCCCATAGACCGCCTTCACCAGGTCGGGATTGTGCGCCAGCGTCCGAAAGGCACCACCGCGGCCGAAGCGCGATTGCAGCCCGGCGGCGTCGGCGATCTTCAGCGCTTCCTCGATCGGCACCAGCTTTACGCGTTCGGCCATCGCTTCCTCCTGTCGCATTCCCCACCATCGTCACCCGTCCGGCGCGCGTCTGCAATACGGCGGCGGGGCTGGTCTCCGCGCGTCCGACGTTGCATGCACGCGGCGGAGGATGCGCCTTGAGTGAAAGTGTCAAAGCCGCGGTGGCCGAAGCCCCGCTGCGCGGTCTGTTCTCGGCCCGCTATGCCGATTACTGGCGGCTGTGGTCGGTCGGACTGGTCGTGTTCATCGTCCGGTGGCTGGAAACCATCGCGGTGGCGGTGTTTGTCTATGAGCGCACCGACTCCGCGTTCCTGGTCGCGATGATGACCATGCTGCGCCTGGTGCCGATGGGGCTGCTGGGCGCGTTCCTGGGCGCCTGGGCGGAACGGATCGAGCGTCGCTGGACGCTGATCGCCGTCGTCGCGCTGATGGGCAGCATCTCCCTGGTCCTGGGCGTGCTGGCGCAGACGGGACATCTGGAAGTCTGGCACCTCGGCGTCGCGAGCTTCGTCAACGGCCTGGGCTGGGCGACCGACAATCCGGTACGGCGGGTGATGATCGGGGACTCGGTCGGGCCCGAGCGGATGGGCAGCGCGATGTCGCTGGACATCGGTGCCTCCAACGCCAGCCGGATGTTCGGCCCGACGCTGGCCGGGCTGCTGCTGGTGCATGCCGGGATCGCCGGGGCGTTCTGGTTCAGTGTCGTGCTGTATCTGGGCGCGCTGTACGCCGCCTGGTCGGTCCGCTACCGCAACGCCGAAAGCCGGCCCGCCGGCTCCACCCTTGCCCGCATCAAGGAAGGCCTGCGCCTGGTGCGCGGCGACCCGCGCCTGGTGGGCACCTTGCTGGTCACCGTGATCGTCAACCTGTTCACCTGGCCGTTCACGAGCATGATCCCGGTGATCGGACGCGACCAGCTTGGCCTCGGCCCCGAGGGCGTGGGCGTCCTGGCGAGCATGGATGGCGTCGGCGCCTTCCTCGGCGCGGCCCTGCTCGCGTTCCTGGCGAGACCCGCCTGGTATGGGCGGATCTATTGCTGGGGGACGCTGATCTATACCGTGATGGTGACGGTGTTCGCGCTGATGACCGATCCGGTGATCTCGGGTGCGACGTTGATCTGCACGGGGATGGCGCAGTCGGGCTTCGCCGCGATGCAGACGACCTTGGTCTACCTCGCGGCGCCACCCGAGATGAAATCCCGCATCCTGGGCGTGCTGTCGGTGTGCATCGGGACGGCGCCGATCGGGTTCCTGTGGGTCGGGCTGCTGGCGGATGCGTTCGGCGCGGACTGGGCAACGGCGATCACGGGGGTGGTCGGCCTGCTGGCGATGCTGCTCACCTGGCGGTGGTGGCGGACGATCTGAGCGGGCGCCCTGTCGTCATGGTGGCAAAATCACCACCATGACGGCGTTGCGACGGGTCAGGGCAGACGGCGGCCCGTGTCAGTTCAGCCGCCATTCCTTCTCATACCGCGCGTGGCAGTCGCGCCCGCCCGGCATCTTCGGCCAACCCGCCAGTTGCCGCACGGTCGCCATCAGAAGGCGGTCGCGCAGATGGGTCGTGTTGGCCTCATACTCCTCGAACGTCGAGTGGCTGATCTTCTGGTTGTGCGGATCGTCCTGGAACTTGCAGGCGGTGACCGCCGTCGCGGCCATGAAGGCCCGCCGGTCGGCGCCTGTCCGCAGATACGCCTCCGCGGCCTGCGTCGCGCGGGGGAAATCGAAGGACAGGATGATGTCGTCCTGATCCTTCAACATCTCGGCCGCCGAACGACCTGATCCGTCATAGCCGCCCGCTTCCGCCGGAGCCTCGAACAACTGGTTCGACCGGGCGGCGTCGTTCACGAAGTTTGCCATCAGATACAGGATGCGCGCCTTGTAGGGATTGTCGCTGGTCCGCATCCACATGTTCGCGGTGTTGCAATAGTCGAAGGCGTGCTGCCCGTCGGTGAACTTCCGAGGCACCGTCGTGCGCAGGATGATCTCCGCCGCGCCGACCGCGATCGTGTCGCCGAGGCTGCGGATCGACTTCCCCGCCTTCAGGTGTGCGGTCACCGCGTCCCAGACCGCGTTCGACTCACCGGCCATCAGCAGGTTGATCATCGCCTCGACCTCGAGCGGCGACAGCGGCGTCGTGTTGGTCTTTTCCAGGTCCTTGCCGGCGTTCGGGAATTCATCGACCGTCAGCACGCAGGCGGCGTCATAGGCCGAGAAATACAGCGGCCCGACGGCCATGTCCGGCACGCCGGCATAGAACACGCCATGCGCGCGATCCCAGCCGATGTAGTCGGCGAGATCAACGATCGCCCGCGCCCGCAGCGCCTTGTGGCCGGTGTTGCGCGCCTTGCGGCCGATGATGGTTTCCTGCACGTCGATCAGGCCCATGAACATCAGCGTGTCGCGCAGCGCCGGGCGGGCGGCCTCCTCGCCGGCGAGGCCGAGGAAAAGACCGTAGGACCGGCGGACATCGCCGCTCATGTTCGCGACCATGTAGGAATGCAGACGTTCGTCCAGCGATCCGTTCTCGACGATCGGCTGCTGGTCGTCGTTCCACACGACCGGCCGCTTGTCTTCAAGCGGGATGTGCATGTTCTTCATCGAGGCATAGCGCCCCGGATACTTGCCGGCCAACTGGTTCCAGATGTCCAGACCGGCGGGGATGTACCAGACGCTCTGCAGCATCGCGAGCATCTTGTACTCGTCCGGCAGGTACGGCATCAGCGCCGTCGAGGTCCGCAGGCCCAGGATCGTATGATCGTTGTTGATCAGCGTGATCTGGCCATCGCGGATGTTGATGTGGTTCGGCACCTGCACGAACGGGGCCTCGGCCGCGGTCACGACGCTGAGCGCATCGCCCAAGGTCCGTCCCTCCCGCCGGACGAGATTGAAGAAGATATCGGCCGTCTTGGCCTGGTCGTGGTTCAGGATCGCGTCGATGAACTGGTCGACGGCTTTATCCTTCAGGATCGTGTCGCGTTGGACGAGCATGGCTTTCCTCCACCTGGCGCGCGCTCCGGCGCTTTCCCGGAAAAAAGCCTAGGCCCGTCCAACCCGGGCGTAAACCTTCGCGCCCTCAGGGCTTGACCACTTCATCCGGCAGCAGCCCCCAGATCTGGTCGCGCCGCAGATAGCCGCGGTGGCCGCTGACGCGGACCTCGCACCAGGGTGATCCGGCCTCGCACGCCCGCAGCCGCCCGATCACGCCGGCGCGCAGGATGGCGACGGCCGAGGCGGTGTCCTTGCTGTCGGATCGGACGGTCGCGTCCGCGCCTTTGACCACGAAGGTGCGCCGGCCGTTCAACGTGGCGGAATGAACCCAGCCGCGCACGCCGTCGGGATCGCGGACGGCGCGCCAGACCTCGAACTCCCGCTCGATCTCCACCGGCAGGTCGCGCCGGTTGTAGACCCACTGGATCGGGTAGCGGGTGCCGGGACCGGCGCGCAGGTTGACGGTATCGGACTTGAGCGAGGCGAACCGGGGCAGCTTTCGTCCTTCCTCGGCCGGCTGCCTGCCTGCCTCCTCCGCGGTCGGCCGAGAAGGCTGTTCGGCCTCGGCTTCCGGGGCAAGAGGCGGGGGCGGCGGCGGGGGGGGAGGCGGCAGCGGTAACGGCAATGCCGCCTGCGTTTTCGGGGGCGGACCGGCCGGCTGGGCCTGCGCCGTCGGCTTGGCGGGCTGCGCGGGCGGCGGCACCCGGGGCGCGGCGGGATGCACCGGCTGGCGCGGCGCGGCGGCGGGCGGCGTCATCGGCGCCTCGGCCTTCGGTTTGGCGGACGGGGACTGCCCCGCTGGAACCGACAGCGTCCCGCTCTGGCCCCAGGCCGGATGCGCGACGCCCGCGAGCGCCACCCCAACGGCGAGCACGGCGGCTGGTATCAGGCCAGGGAGACGGGGTCGGGCAAGGTACCGCATGCCGCCTGCGTGCCAATTTGGATCGAGCCGGGTCAAGAGCGGATATCGATTCGCTCCCGCAACCGCGGACGCGTTGGCCCGCCGCGGCGAATGCCCGTCATGCGAGCAGGAGGTGTCGCCGCGACGTCTCAATCCCGCGCATCCGTTTCAGACAAGGGATGGATCCTTTCGCGTATGCTTCTAGCCAGTACCCAGCCTTTCACAGCCGAGCCGGTTCGGTTAAGATTATGCGGCAGGCTAGGTGTGATCGAGACCGAATGACCGCGCGCATCCTGATCGTCGACGATGTCCCGGCCAACACGAGGCTCCTGGAAGCCAAGCTGTCGGCCGAATACTTTCAGGTGTCCAGCGCGCGCGACGCGTTCGAGGCTTTGCGGATGGCTGTCTCGTGGCAGCCTGACCTGATCCTGCTCGATATCATGATGCCCGGCATGGACGGCTATGAATGCTGCCGCCGCCTGAAGTCCGACCCGGTCACGATGCATATCCCCGTCGTCATGGTGACCGCCCTCGGCGACCCGGGCGAACGGCTGCGCGGGCTGGACGCCGGCGCCGACGATTTCCTGACCAAGCCCGTCGAATACGACACCCTGATGGCCCGCGTCCGCAGCCTGGTGCGCCTGAAGCGCCTGCTCGACGAATGGCGCGCCCGGGGCGAAACCGCGCGGGCGCTGGGGTCGAGCGGGGAGCTCCCGCAGATCCCCGTCGTCGCCGGCACCCATGCGCTGATCGTCGATGACTGGGAACTCGGTGCGCGGATCATCGCCGGCGCCCTGGCGCGGGAGGACATCACCGCGGAAACCGTCCGGACAGAGGAAGAGGCCCTCGGCCACACGCGGTCCTCCGCCTATGACCTGATCATCGTCAGCCTCGCCCTGACCGATGAGGATCCGCTGAAGCTCGTGGCGTCCCTGCGCGCCGCCGACGGCACCCATGAAACACCCCTGCTGCTGGCCGGAGAGGCCCGCGACCACGACCGGATCCTGCGCGGGTTCGAGCTCGGGGCCAATGACTGGCTGACCATGCCGGTCGATGAGAACGAACTGCGCGTCCGCGCCCGCAACCAGATCCGGCGCAAGCTGTACCAGGACCGGCTGCGCGCCGATCTCGGCACCGCGCTGGAAATGGCGCTGATCGATCCGCTCACCGGGTTGTACAACCAGCGCTATCTGCGCCGGCACCTCGATGGGCTGACCAGTGGCAACCAGGGACGGGAACTGGCGGTCATCATGGTCGACATCGACCACTTCAAGTCGGTCAACGACCGATTCGGCCATGCCGCGGGCGACCAGGCGCTGCGGCTGCTGGCTGGGGTCCTGCGGGCGAACACGCGCGTCTTCGACTCCGTCGCCCGCTATGGCGGGGAGGAGTTCGTGATCGTCATGCCGGGCAGCGGATCGGACGACGCGCTCGCGGCCGCGGAGCGCCTGCGGGAGGCCGCGGAGGCGCTGGTCTTCAGCATCGCCGGCATCGGCCGCGTGCCGTTGACCATCAGCCTGGGCGTGGCCTGCTGGGACGGAACGCCCACGACCTCGGCTGAACTGCTGCACGCCGCCGACCTCGCGCTGTACGAAGCGAAGAACGGCGGCCGCAACCGGGTCAGGATCGCGCGGGCAGCCGCCGCTACTTGATCTTCGATTCCTTGAACACGACGTGCTTGCGCGCGACGGGGTCGTACTTCTTCAGTTCCATCTTCGCGGTCTGCGTGCGGGCGTTCTTCTTGGTGACGTAGAAGAACCCGGTGTCGGCGCTCGACACGAGCTTGATCTGAACAGTGTTGCTCTTGGCCATGGTAACATCCTCAAGACCGTGGGCGGGCCGATGCTGACGGCGGCCACGCGGAGGCGAGGAAATGACGCATCACGGGCCGTGCGGTCAAGTGCCATGAAGCGATGGGGGTCCGGGACGAGGCCTCGCCCTGCTGGCTCCGTCGTCCGGTCCGTGACACAGTCCCACCCCGAAGGCCGCGCCAATGCGGCCAGGGAGGAAACCGACATGTCCGATACCCCGACCTTTGGCCGCTACGGCGAACTGTCCCTGGACGAAATGACGCCCGACCAGCTTGCCGGCTACAAGGCGCTCGTGGACGGGCCGCGCGGTCGCCTGCCTGGCCCCTACAAGGTCTGGATCCACAACCCTTCCCTCGTGCATGCCGCCGATCCGCTGGGCCGCCACTTCACGCCCGGCGCGTATTCGCTGACGGAGCGGGAGCGGGAGATCGCGGTCCTGGTCATCACCGCCCATCTGAACTCCGACTATCCCGTCTGGGCGCATGAGAAGCGCGGCAAGGAGGTCGGACTGCCGGCCGACGCGGTGGAAGCGATCATCACCGCCCGCCCGACGTCCTTCCCCGATGCGCGGGAACAGGCGGTGTATGAGGTTGCGCTCGCGTTGACCGAGCGGCGGATCGTCCCCAACGGCCTGTATGACCGGGCGGTGGCGACCCTGGGCCATGTCAGCATCACGGACGTGATCGTGCTGATGGGCTATTATACCGCGGTGTCCCTGACGATGAATTTCTACGCGGTGCCGGCCGGGACCACCGGGATCAGCCGCTGACGGAAGGACCCTCGCCGATGCGCCGTACGCTGCCCTTGCTTGCCGCCCTGCTGACCGGTGCCTCCGGCCTGGCCTGGGCGCAGGACCGCCCGCTGGTATCGCCGACCCGCGATGTCACGATCACCTACAAGGTCCTGGGGCGCGACGGCGTGCCGCCGATGAACATGAGCCACGGGGCCGCCAGCGGCCTGATGCGGATCGACATGACCGAGATGGGCGGCTTCGCGATCATCGACCGCAAGCGCCAGCGCAGCACGATGGTGATGGAGCGGATGCGGGTCTACATGGAGGTCAGCGCCGCCAACGATCCGAAGGGCCAGTCGCCGATCGGCCCCGCCGGCATGCCCGAGGACAACGCAACCTTCACCCGCAAGGGCACCGACACGGTGGCGGGCGAGTCCTGCGTGGTCTGGGATGTCGCCTCTCCCCTGGGCGACGGGGTGGCCTGCGTCACGGCCGATGGCGCGATGCTGCGGTATCGGACCAAGGGCGGAGAGGGGCTGGAGGCCACCAAGGTCGCCTATGGCCCCCTGCCCGCCGACCACTTCACCGTGCCGGCCGGGTTCCAGAAGATGGACATGCCGGCCATGGGCGGCGGCGCGGGAGCGCCCCAGACCCGCTGAACAGAACAGGAGGAACCGTCAATGACCAGCCTGTCGATCATGCCCCTGCATCCGTCCCTCGGCGCCCGGGTGGAGGGGGTGGACCTGTCCCGCCCCCTGGATGCCGCGACACGCGAGGCTCTGACCCAGGCGCTGGCCGAACATCTGGCGCTGGTGTTTCCGGACCAGGACCTGACGCCCGATCAGTACATGGCTGCCGCGACCGCGTTCGGGCCGCCGATGCGCCAGCACTACTCCCAGCACAACATGCCGGATCATCCCGATATCGGCATGATCTGGCACCGCAACGGCCAGCGCCCCGCGGAGGCCTGGCACACCGACCACACGAACCGCGAACGCCCGCCCGCCGCGACGATCCTGTACGGGGTGGAAATCCCCTCGGCCGGCGGCGGCACCTCGGTCGCCAACATGCGCGCCGCGTATCAGGCTTTGCCCGAGGCGGAGCGGCGGCGCATGGAAACATTGGTGACGGTGAACGGGCTGGATGGCCACCAGGAAACCCTGGACGAAGACCGCGCCAAATACGACGGCGCGATCCGCCATCCGATGGTGCGGACGCACCCCGTCCATGGCTCCCGCGCTGTCTATTTCCACATCCAGAAGGCGAAATGCATCGAGGGCATGAGCCCCGAGGCAAGCCAGGCCTACATGCAGGACCTGCTGGACCGGATGATCGAGCCCGGCATCGTCTACCACCACCAATGGCGGAAGGGCGACGTGCTGGTCATCGACGACCGCGCCACCCTGCACCGCGCCCACGGCGACTACGACCGCACCCAGGCCCGCGTGCTGTGGCGGATCATCGTGGAGGGGGACCGACCGGTACTCGTGTGAATCGGGGGATCGAACGACGGCTGCCACCCGGGGCAAGCGGACCGGGCCGCGGAACGGCGCCTCCCGTCCTGGCCGGGCTTGACCCGGCCATCGCCCAGGATCCCGTCGATGGGCCATGCGTATCAGCCCAGCCACCTGCGTGCCTGGCGATGGGCGGGTCGAGCCCGCCCAGGACGAAAACCCGCCGGCGCGGCGTCCTGTCGCCCCGAACACCCCCTTCCGACCCACCCCCCTCATCCGCTACAACCCCGACCCATGATACAACGCAGCGAAATCATCTGGCTCGGCGTCTCCGCGGGGGTCACCGGCTGTCTCGTCGGCGGCATGATGCTCGGCATCGGGATGGACCTGATCGTCAACGGCCAACCCTGGGGCTGGTTGCTGCTGCTGCCGGGGCCACCCGTCTCCGCCCTGCCCGGCTGGCTGCTCGCCCGCAAGCTCGCCGCCCGGCTCTGAGCCCATGGCGCCAACCGCGGCCTCCCTTCTGCTCACCGCCGCGCTGGCCCTGATCGCCCCAGGCCTCGCCCGCGCCCAGCCCGCGGTTCCGCCCCGGCCCCCAACGCCCGCCGCCCCGCCGCAACCGCCCGCCCCGGCCGAACCGCGCGCGCCGCTGGCGCCACCCGAGCCGCCCCAGGCCCTGGCAGCCCCCCTGCCGCTCTACCAGGCCGGCCGCCAGCAGGAAGCCCGGATCGCCGCCGAACAGGTCCTGCGGAAACTGCCCGCGGATATCGAGGCGCTGTTCGTCGCCATCCGCATCGCCCAGGAACAGCAGCGCCAGGACGACGCGATCCGCCTGACGGAGCAGATGGTCAAGCACCACCCAGGCATGGTGCCGACATGGGAGCTTGCGACGCAGGTCTATCAGGAAGCCGGCGACCGCGACCGGCGCGACATGGCGCTGCGGCAACTGATCGACACCCAGGCATCCTCGATCGACCGGACCCTGCGCGGCCGTCCCTTCGTCCAGCGCGACCGCATCATCGCCCATGGCCGCCGCCTGACGGTGCGGGAGCATTTCGACACCGCCAGCCCCGATGCCATCCTGTTCCTGTTCCTGTCGGAAGCCGAGGTGCCCAAGCCGCTGAACTACCTGATGCTGGCGACGGACTCGGAAACGACGGCGAACTGGCGGGAGGCCGGGGTCATCGCGCCGGGAAAGCGCGCCTTCCATCTCGATTCGGTGTTCACGATGCCGAACGGGCGCCAGGCGCGCGCGATGTATGCCGCCTGGCCCGACCGGCCCGACTACGACACGCTCCGCGCCAAGGTGCTGGAGATCATCAAGGGCGACGCCAAGCCGATGGCCGGCCCGATCGGCGGCCTGGCCGTGCCCCTTCCGTAACAACGGCCCATCACCGGCCCTTGCGCCGCCGCCGCCCGATCACTATACACGCTTGCATGCAGCCCCGCGCGCCCCGCTTCGGTCTGATCGCAGACGCACACGCGTCCGATCCCGCGCGCGCATTCGGCCTGCTCCTCCTCCTTCGACTTAGCCGCCCCTGAGCGTTCCGCCGGGTTGCTAGGCGCCGGCATCGCTCAGGGGAACCTGAGGCACCTGTTGCGCATTCGAGTCCAAGGACACACCACCCCATGGCCATAAACCATCCCAGCTTCGGCAAGCTGGACCAGAACCGCATCATCATGTTCGACACCACGCTGCGTGATGGCGAGCAATCCCCGGGTTTCTCCATGAACCTGGCCGAGAAGATCCGCATGGCGGAAGCCCTGACGGAACTGGGCGTCGACGTGATCGAGGCGGGTTTCGCCATCGCGTCCCAGGGCGATTTCGAATCGGTGAAGACGATCTCGGAAACCGTCGGCCAGCGCGCCGACAGCCCCGTCCTGGCCAGCCTGTGCAGGGCCGGCGCCGCCGACATCCTGCGGTCGGCCGAGGCGCTGAAGCCCGCAAAGCGCAAGCGCATCCATATCGTCATCGCGACCTCCGACCTGCACATGAAGCACAAGCTGCGGATGTCGGCGGATGATGTCGTGCAGGCCTCGATCGACAGTGTCCTGCTGGCGCGCCAGCACGCCGAAGACGTCGAGTGGTCGGCCGAGGACGCTACCCGCTCCGACCCCGACTTCCTGTGCCGCGTGGTGGAGGCCGCGATCAACGCCGGCGCCACGACGATCAACCTGCCCGACACGGTCGGCTATGCGCTGCCGGAAGACATCGCGGCGATGTTCCACAACATCCGCAACCGCGTGCCCAACATCGACAAGGCCGTGCTGTCGACGCACAACCACAACGACCTGGGCATGGCGGTGGCCAACGCGATCTCGGCCATCCGGTCCGGCGCGCAGCAGATCGAATGCACGATCAACGGCATCGGAGAGCGGGCGGGCAACGCCTCGCTGGAAGAGGTCGTGATGGCGATCCGCACCCGCCACGACGCCATCCCGTTCAACAACGGCATCACCACGACGAACATCCTGCGCACCTCCAAGCTGCTGTCGACCATCACCGGGTTCGACGTGCAGCCGAACAAGGCGATCGTCGGGCGCAACGCCTTCGCGCATGAATCCGGCATCCACCAGGACGGCGTGCTGAAGATGGCCTCGACGTACGAGATCATGACGCCCGAGAGCATCGGCTGGGCGAAGAACAGCCTGGTGCTGGGCAAGCACTCCGGGCGCGCCGCGTTCCGCGACCGGCTGGAGACGCTGGGCTACAAGATCGGGCAGAACCAGCTGAACGACGCGTTCCGCCGCTTCAAGGACCTGGCTGACCGCAAGAAGGTGGTGTTCGATGAGGACATCGTGGCCCTGGTCGATGACGAGGTGATGCGCGACCACGAGCGTGTGAAGTTCATCTCCCTGGACCTGCATGCCGGCTCGAAGGCGCCGCCGCGGGCGGAGCTGGAGCTGGAGGTCGACGGCGTGGTGAAGACCGCCTCGGCCGGTGGCGACGGTCCGGTGGACGCGACCTTCAAGGCGATCCAGGCGATCTTCCCGCACACGGCGAACCTGGTGCTGTTCTCGGTCGGCGCCGTGACCGAGGGCACCGACGCCCAGGCCAAGACGACGGTCCGGCTGGAGGAGAACGGCAAGATGGTGGACGGCCAGGGCGCCGACACCGACACGATCGTCTCGGCCGCGCGGGCCTATGTGCATGCGCTGAACAAGCTGATCGTGAAGCGGGAACGGACCGAACCCGCGCCGATGAACGCCTGAGGGGCCGGGGGGCGGGCGCCGTATCGGGCGCCCCTACCGTCATGGGTGGGCTTGACCCACCCATCGCCGGGGACACTGGCGGCTGGTGCCGTGCCAACGACCCATCAGCGGCGTCCCTGGCGATGGACGGGTCGAGCCCGTCCATGACGGGGGGGTAGGCGACGCGGGCCGGCTCCGGCGACCATACGCAGACCGTCCAGCTACCAACCATTCCTCCCCCCCAACCTCCCCTCCACGTCCCCCCCTTCCCCAACGCCGCCCAGCCATGCCAAGGGCGGAGCACCACCGACCACACTCCGATCTGGTTTTGCACCGCAACATCACCTATTCTTTGTTGACGACCCGATCAGCCGACCGAACTGGATTTTCCGATGGCCCCCACCCAATGGCAGCCCAACCGCCTGACCTCCGCCCGTCCGGAGTCCGGTTCGGCCGTCAAGCCGACGATGGCAACCGCGATCGGCCGCGGCCTTCTCGGCCGTTGCCCGTCCTGCGGGAAAAGCCACCTGTTCAACGGCTATCTGCGAGTTGTCACCAACTGCGCCCATTGCGACGCCCCCCTCGGCCTCGCTCGCGCCGATGACGCACCGCCCTATTTCACCATCTTCCTCGTCGGCCACATCGTCATCCCACTGATGATGTATGTCGACCGCGTCCAGGAACCCTCGACGCTGACGATGTCGTTGATCTTCCTTCCCATGACCCTGATCCTGTCGCTGGTCCTGCTGCGTCCGATCAAGGGCGGCACCGTCGGGCTGATGGTCAACCTCAACATGCTCAAGAATCCCGCCGGGGCATGAACGCCATCACACAGTCGGCGTCGCGGCTGGAACGGGTGATCCTGGACAACGAGTCGCTGACCTCGCTGTCCCCGCTGATCGAGGCCGACCGCGAGCAGGCCATCGCCGACCTGACCGCGGAAAATCACTTCACGCCCCTGCTGCACGCCGGGATGCCGGGCCCCTTCGTCCTGCACCTCTCGATCCGGGAGGGACGGCTGGTCTTCGACATCCGCGACCGCGCCAACACCCCGATCAGCGCCATCGGCCTGGCGCTCGGCCCGTTCCGTCGCCTGGTCAAGGACTACCAGCTACTGGTCGACAGCCACATCAAGGCGGTCGAGGAAGGGCGCGAGGCCCGCATCCAGGCGATCGACATGGGCCGCCGCGGCCTGCACAACGAAGGCGCGGACCTGATGCGCCAGCGTCTGGCCGGCAAGGTGGAGATCGATTTCGACACCGCCCGCCGCCTGTTCACCCTGGTCTGTGTGCTGCACCAGAAGGTCTCCGCCCGATGAAAGTGGATGGCGTCGCCTATCGTGGGGTCTGGATCGATCCGTCCGATGGCTGGTCCGTCCACATCATCGATCAGACGAAGCTGCCCTGGGCGCTCGATATCCTGACCCTGACTGATCGCGACCAGGTCGCCCACGCGATCAAGTCCATGCAGGTGCGTGGCGCCCCCCTGATCGGGGCGGTCGCCGCCTATGGCCTGTGCCTGGCCCTGCGGGCCGATCCCTCGACCGACGCGATGGAGCGGGATGCCGCTTTGCTGAACGCCACCCGCCCGACCGCGGTCAACCTGCGCTGGGCGCTGGACCGGATCCTGGCCAGGCTGCGCAACACCCCGCAAGCCGCCCGCGTCGACGCCGCCTACGCGGAAGCCGCCGCCATCGTCGATGAGGACGCGGCCCAAAACGAATCGATCGGCAACCACGGCCTGCCGCTGATCCAGGACATCGCGAAAGCTGGCCGCCGGGTAAACATCCTGACCCACTGCAATGCCGGCTGGCTCGCCACCGTCGACTGGGGCACCGCGCTGGCCCCGATCTACAAGGCGCATGACGCCGGGATCGACGTGCATGTCTGGGTCGACGAAACCCGTCCGCGCAACCAGGGCGCCGCGCTGACCGCCTGGGAACTGGGCAAGCACGGTGTTCCGCACACCGTCATCGCCGACAATGCCGGCGGGCATCTGATGCAGCACGGCCAGGTGGACCTCGCGATCGTCGGCACCGACCGCGTCACCCGCACCGGCGACGTCGCCAACAAGATCGGCACCTACCTCAAGGCCCTGGCGGCGCGGGACAACAACCTCCCGTTCTGGGTCGCCCTGCCCTCGACCACCATCGACTGGACCGTCGCCGACGGGGTGCGCGAAATCCCGATCGAAGAACGCTCCGCCGCCGAGGTCACCGACATCACCGGTCGCCTGTCCGATGGCACCATCGCCACGGTGCGCGTCGCGGCCCTCGGCAGCCCCGGCGCCAACCCGGCCTTCGACGTCACGCCCGCGCGCCTGGTCACCGGCCTGATCACCGAACGCGGCCGCTGCGCCGCCAGCGCCGAGGGGCTTCTGGGCCTGTTCCCCGAACGTCGCTAATTCCTACTGGGAGAAAACAGATGAACCGCTACCTCGGACCAATCGCCGCGGGCCTGATGCTGCTCGCAGGCGCCGCCACCGCCCAGGACCAGCCGCCCTTCCGCACCGGCGTCGACGGCACCTTCGCTCCCCATGCCATGCCCAAGCTCGGCGGCGGCGTGGAGGGGTTCCAGATCGACCTGTTCAACGAAGTCGCCAAGCGCCTGAAGCGCGGGATCATCATCGAGTCGGCCAGCTTCTCCGGCCTGATCCCGGCCTTGCAGTCCGGCCGCTATGACTTCCTGACCGCACCCACGACCGTGACCAAGGAACGCGCCGAGGCCCTGCTTTTCACCCAGGGCTATATCTGGACCGCGTTCCAGTTCGGGATCAAGAAGGGCAACGCCCCGATCACCGGCTGGGCCGACCTGAAAGGCAAGGTCGTCGCGGTCAACAAAGGCACGCCGTACGAGAACCTGGCCAAGAAGATGGGCGAGGAACACGGCTTCACCGTCCAGACCTTCGACACCAACCCCGACGCGGTGCAGGCGGTCGTCTCCGGCCATGCCTACGCCAACCTGGCGGGCAACACGGTCGTGCGCTACGCCGCCAAGCGGAACCCGATGTTCGTCGCCGACTGGACCCTGGCGGATACGCGGGCGCATTGGGCAACGCCGTTCCGCAAGGACTCGGCCGCGCTGCGCGGGCAGATCGAGGACGTGCTGAAATGCATGAAGAAGGACGGCACGATCGCCGCGCTGTCCGAGAAATGGTTCGGCGCCAAGCCCGCGGCGGATGACCTGGAATTCGTCGTCCAGCCCGGCCACGGCATCCCCGGCCAGCCGGGCTATGAGCCGAACGCGCCCGACCCGGATTGTTCCAAGTACAAGGGCTGATCGCCCCACGCGTCATGGTGGCTCCGGCACCCAGCGGGGCCACCATGACGGCGTTGGCGATCAGACCTCCGAATACCCCGATCCGCGGGTCGTGAGGCCCCGGCCCTGCCCGCTTTCGATCCAGCCGAATTCCTTCAGGATCTGCTGGCTGTAGGTCACCCGTCCGTTGATCTTGGAGGCCGGCTCGCTCGCCAGCAGCAGGGCCGCGCGCGCCATCAGGATCGGCGGCTCCCCCTTGGGATCGTCGTTGCCGGTGACCAGCTTGAAGTGGATCGTGCCTGGCGTCGGCACCACCTGGGATGGCGACAGCGCCGTCACGCTGATCCCGCCGTAGTGCGAGACCTCCTGCGCCAGGCCCTGGGTGAACCGCTCCAGCGCGGCCTTCGAGGCGCCATACATGACGCCGCCACGGACCTCCTGGTCCGCGTACGGCCCACGGCCTGGCCCGATCGCGGCGCCGGAACTGATGTTCACGATCGCGCCGGTGCCGCGCGGGCCCATGTCCTTCATCACTTCCTTCGCCAACATGAACGGCGCATGCACGTTCACGGCAAAGCAGCGCATCCAGCGGCTGGTCGGATAGGTTTCCGTCGGAAGATAGTAGTTCAGCGCCGCGTTGTTCACGAGGATATCGACCGTTCCGTAGGTCCGACGCGCGGCCTCGACCAGCGCGATGCACTCGGTTTCCGAGGACACGTCGGCGGTGACGGCCGTCGCTTCCCCGCCGGCCTTGCGGATGTTCTCCACCGTGCGGGCGAGCGAGCCTTCGAGCATCCGGTGCTCGCCCTCATTCATCGTGCGCGCGGCACAGACCACCTTGGCCCCTTCCGAGGCAAACAATTCGGCGATCTCCTGGCCGATGCCACGGCTGGCGCCGGTGACGATGGCGACCTTGCCGGTCAGCTTACCTGTCATCACAGTCCTCTCAATGCATTCCGAGCAGTTTCGGCGTCCAATCGGGTCGCTGCAAGGCGCCGTACCGGAATGATCAGGTCTGCCTCAACATCACATACCCGTCGCTGAGTTCGAGTTGTCCGGGCAACTCCAGGAATGCTTCCAGCGGCAGCGGTTGGGCTGGGCGCACGGCATACCCCTTCATGACGTACCAGGCTTCCAGGGGCGTGAGCGGAAACGGACGATCTTCCGGCCAAGCCTGATAGGCGGTACGGAAATCCACGGCCGGTGTCTCCCGGCTGTCATCCTCGCTCATGGCACTGTCCTTCCGCCCCTGTCGCCCCTCGGGCTACGCCGCGGCCTTGACGAACCGGTTCCGCAGCACGCCTAGCCCGGTCAGTTCCACCTCCACCACGTCGCCATGCACCAGGTCCGGAGACGTCCCGTCCGTGCCCATCCAGATCACATCGCCCGGCACCAGCGTGATGTATTTCGTGATCGCGGCGATGTAGTGCGCGATGCCGAAGATCATGTCGTTCGTCTTGAAACGAAGATCCTCCTTGCCGTTCAGCCGGATCACCGTCTCCATCGCGTCGAGGTCGACATCGGTTTCGATATACGGACCCATCGGCTTGAACGTGTCGGTGTTCTTGCCGCGCCAGAAGGTGCGGTCGCCGCGCTGCCAGGTCCGTTCGCTCACGTCGTTGCCGACCGTGTAGCCGAACACGCAGGACATCGCGTTGTCCTCGGTCAGATGCTTGGCCTGCTTGCCGATCACGACAACCAGTTCGCCTTCGTAGTTCATCTTCGGCGGCGCATGGGCGGGGATCATCACGTCTTCCCCATCCGCGCACAGCGCATTGTTGGCGCGGTAGCCTATATCGGCCTTTTCCGGGAACACCGGCTTCACGCCACGCTTTTCCGCCATTTCCCGGATATGAGCGGCATAGTTGATGCCGGCGCAATAGAACGTCTTGGGAATGACCGGCACCTCGACCTTCACGCTGGAAAGCTTGTGCGTCGCGCCCGTGGGAGTCGCATCCCCCCAGGGTTCGCCCTTGATCTCGGTGACCGTATCACCCGCAACCGACCCGTAGGCGGTCCGGCCGTCCTTGGAAAAGCGCAGCCAACGCATCGTCGTTTCCCC
Organism: Acetobacteraceae bacterium UBA6159; assembly: GCA_002422345.1. Classification (GTDB taxonomy): domain Bacteria; phylum Pseudomonadota; class Alphaproteobacteria; order Acetobacterales; family Acetobacteraceae; genus Rhodopila. Next base: position 8,289 of record DIUL01000006.1, on the reverse strand, counting down.
TTATGCCGCGATCTGTCGAGCGTCGCGTGCGACCTGTTGGAAGTTGGGCAGGAACACCTTCGTCGCCATCACCTGGCAGCGCCGCATCAGGCGGATTTCATCCGGGCGGTAATCCGCGATGGCGCGATGGATGGTGCCGAGGTTGTCCCAGATCAGCAGGTCATTCTCGGTCCAGGAATGCGTGTAGCGGAATTGCGGCCGAAGCTGGAATTCGAACAGGAAGTCCAACGTCTCCTGGCTCTCCTTCTCCGACAACTCATTGATCCGCATCGCATAGCCGGGGTTGCAGTACAGCACCTTCCGCCCGGTGATCGGATGGGTCAGGAACAGCGGATGCACGACCGCGGGGCGCCGGCGGCGCTGTTCGTCGGTCATGGCCGGGCGGTCGCTGCCGTGGTTCTGGCGCATGTTCTCCCAGAACTTCTCGAAGTTGTGGGAGACCGTCATGCCGTCCAGTCGGTGCTTCATGTCCTCCGGCAGCGCGTCATAGACCATGTGCATGTTCGAGAACTCGGTGCCGCCCAGCGTCTTGCCGTCGCGGCGCGGGATCTTCAACCCGTACAGCACGTTCACGAACCCCATCACGTCGCGATACGACATGTCGGTGTGCCAGTCCTGTCCCGCATCGGGGCTGCCGATATAGGCGCCGTTTTCCTTCACGTTGGACAGGATGCCGATTTCCGGAAACGGCCGGTCGCGGTTGATCGCGCTGATCGGGTTGCCCTGGATTTCACCGAACATCTCGGAAAACCGCTTCAGGTCCCCAAGCTCGATCTGCTGTCCCGGGAAGCGAACGACCCCGTAACGGCCCAGCGTGTTCAGGATCTGGCCGAACGTGGCCCGGTCGATGGGCTGGGTCAGGTCGACACCATGGATCGACGCACCGAGGACCGCATCGGTGGGTTCAACACGCATCATTGGGGTTTCCTCCATTCCCGTCCGGCCAAGATTACCGCCGCCCCGGGTCGCTGTCCAACACGCGCTTCACCCGAGCAGGGCCCGCGACTAAGGTGCCACGGGGCGGAAGCACCCGCCGCGAGAAGACCAGCACCGGGGGATATCCGTTCGTGAGCATGACATCGGGGCAGACGCCCGCACTCGCCGTGCCCAACCTGCGCGGCGCCGTGTATCTGGACATCCTGCGCCTGCTGCACCGCGCACTGAACCCGCGCCGCTATCTGGAAATCGGCACCCGCCGAGGAGACTCCCTGGTGCTGGCCGAGTGCCCGACGATCTCGATCGATCCGAAGCTGGAGATCACGAGCGACGTCATCGGCGCCAAGAGCCAATGTCATTTCTACCAAATGCCGAGCGACCGCTTTTTCGAGGATTTCGATCCGAAGGCGATCCTGGGGGGACCGCTGGACATGGCGTTCCTGGATGGGATGCATCTGTGCGAATTCCTGCTGCGGGATTTTGCCAACACCGAAAAGGCCTGCAAGCGGAACGCGGTTGTCGTGCTGCATGACTGCGTGCCGGTGGAAGCCGCCATCGCGAAACGGACCTTCACCGAGAAGACGATCAACCCCGTCCACTACAATTGGTGGACCGGCGATGTCTGGCGCACGCTGCTGCTGCTGATCCGCCGCCGCCCCGACCTGCGGATCACCGTGCTCGACGCACAGCCCACGGGTCTGGCCTGCATCACCAACCTCGATCCCACATCGACCTTCATCGACGACAACTACGCCGACCTGGTCGCGGAAATGCTGTCGTGGTCGCTGGAGACGATGGGCGTGCCAGCCCTGCTCGAAGCGCTACGGGTCACATCCACCAGCGAACTCGATTCAGCGGAAAAGCTGTATCGGCGGTTCTGGCTTTGACGGCCAGCCTCGACGCGGCGGGCAAAGCAGGCGTAAGGTTCCGATCAAACCTCCCGGAGGAGACAAGTCATGAGCGGAGAAAACTGCCTTAAGGGTCTGAAAATCCTGGACCTCACCCAGTTCGAGGCCGGCCCATCCTGCACCGAATCCCTCGCCTGGCTCGGCGCCGACGTGGTGAAGGTGGAAAATCCGGGCGCGGGCGATCCCGGCCGTTCGTCGGGCCGCACCAGCCCGGACAAGGACGCGTTCTACTTCCTGCAATACAATTCGAACAAACGCTCGATCGCGATCAACCTGAAGGATCCGCGCGGGCTGGAAACGGTCAAGAACCTGGCCAAGCAGGCCGACGTGATGATCGAGAACTTTGCACCCGGCGCGATCGAACGCCTCGGCCTGGGCTATGACGTCATCAAGGCGATCAACCCGGGTATCATCTTCTGCCAGATCAAGGGCTTCGGCACCGGCAGCCCGTTCGAGAAAGGCCTCGCCTTCGATATGATCGCGCAGGCCTGCGGCGGCCTGATGTCGATCACCGGCGAAGAGGACGGCCCGCCCTGCAAGCCAGGTGCGACGATCGGCGATACCGGCACCGGCATGCTGATGGCGATCTCCATCCTCGGCGCCTATGTCCGCCGCATGCGGACGGGAGAGGGAGAGCACCTGCAACTCGCGATGCAGGACTCCATCATGCACTACATCCGTAATGCGTTCACCTACATGGAACGCACCGACGGCAAGCCCGCCCCGCGCGCCGGATCGAAGACCGTCGGCGGCGGCAACCCGCCGATCGGCGTCTATCCCTGCAAGGGCGGCGGGCCGAACGACTACGTCTATATCTACACCTCGGCCGCGAACCCGGAACACTGGACGCGCCTGCTCAAGGTGATGGGACGCGAAGACCTGATCGGCGATCCGCGCTATGCCACCCCGGCCGCGCGCACCGACAACCGAGAAGAAGTCGACGCGATCGTGTCCGAGTGGACGCGCAAGCACGACAAGCACACGGCGATGCAGATGGTCAGCGGTGCGACCATCCCCTCGGGCGCGGTGCTGGACACGCGGGAATTGGCCGATGACACGTCATTCCAGGACCGCAAGATCCGCCAGACGATGAAGCACCCCGCCATCGGTGACTATACCATGAGCGGCTGGCCCGTTCGTTTCGGTGGCGAGCCTCCGCCGGTTGGTCCCGCGCCGCTGCTCGGGCAACATTCGGGCGATGTGCTCGCGGACTGGCTGAAGCTGGACGAAGGCACGATCGGAACGCTCAAGAACGACAAGGTGATTGCCGGATGAAAACGGAATACTGCACGGTCCAGGATGAAGGCCGGCTTCGCATCGTCACGCTGAACCGGCCGGAGGTGCTGAACGCACTCCATGCCGACGCCAACGACGAACTCGCCCGGGTCTGGGATGAATTCGCCGAACGCGACGACCTGTGGGTGGGCATCATCACCGGCGCCGGCGGACGCGCCTTCTCGGCCGGCAACGACCTGAAGGTACAGGCGGCGGGCAAGCGGCGGCCAAACGGCCCGCGCGGCTTCGCCGGCATCTGCCACCGGTTCGACAACTTCAAGCCGATGATCGCCGCGGTGAACGGCGTCGCCATGGGCGGCGGGTTTGAAACCGCGTTGGCCTGCGACATCATCATCGCCGCGGAAAACGCGGTCTTTGCGTTGCCCGAGCCTCGGGTCGGCCTGATCGCCGGCGGCGGCGGCGTGCATCGGCTGCCGCGCACGATCCCGATCAAGAAGGCGATGGGGATGATCCTGACCGGCCGGCGCGTGCCGGCGAAGGAAGGGTTCGAACTCGGCTTCGTGACCGAGGTCGTGCCGGAAGGCCAGGCACTGGAGGCCGCGAAGCGCTGGGCCGCGATGATCCTGGAATGCTCCCCCAAGGCCGTGCGGGCGTCGAAGCAGGCGTCCTACATGGGCCTGGATGAGCAGAAGCTGGAAACCGCGATGCGCACGGTCTACCCGGCGCAGCAGGAGAACATCGAGAGCCAGGACTACATCGAAGGCCCGAAGGCGTTCGCCGAGAAGCGGAAGCCGGACTGGAAGAACAAGTAGGGGACCGCCCCCGGCCCTTCCTTTCCCCTTCCCCGCCCCCTCCCCCGTCATCCCCGCGCTTGTCGCGGGGACCAACCTCGGCACACCGCCGCGATCGGTCCCCGGCACAAGGCCGGGGATGACGATTGTGGGGCCTGGGATGACGGTTGCGGGGCTGGGGGAGATGGGTGCAGGGCCTGCCGCGCCCCCAACAACCCCCGGCGCCCGAACCGAACCGCTGGAATCCCCCCGCGCCACGCGCTATCGTCCCGCCATGCCGGACGACCTGTATGATCGTGATGTGCTCCTCTGGTCCCAGCACCAGGCTGATCTGCTGCGCCGTCTCGCGCGCGGGGAACGGGTCAACGACATCGACTGGCTCCACGTGGTGGAGGAGATCGAGGACGTGGGTCTCTCCGAACTCAACGCGGTCCGCAGCTATCTGCGCCTCATGCTCGTCCATCTGCTGAAGCTGCGTGGCTGGCCCGACAGTCCGGCAGCCGGGCATTGGCGGACCGAGGTCGTGTCCTTCCAGAAGGATGCCGCCCGCCGCTTCGCCCCCTCAATGCGCCAGCGGCTGGACTTGGCCGAGGCCTGGGCCGACGCCCGCGACCAGCTTGAAGACGCCATCTATGACGGACAGGCCGCGCCTACCTGGCCCGCGACCTGCCCCTTTACGCTGGACGACCTGCTGACCCGACGGCGCGCCGACCTGGAGGACCAGGTCAACGCCGCCGGCTGATCGTTCCTTAACCCCACCGATACGCCGCTTCCACCAGCTCCACCGCCCGCGCATTGTCCGTCAGGTCCGCGATCGGCGGCCGCCCGTCCCGCAGCCGGCGCAGCGTGTCGCGCACGAACTCGGGGTAGAAGAACACGTTCGTCAGTTTCATCTCCCGCACCGAGCGCTTGCGGTCGTTCGTCATGATCTCCAGCGTCGCATTGTCGCGCGCGGCGAAGTAATGCTTCTCCGTCCGGATGCTGTAGTGCATGTCGAAGACCGAGTTCGGCGCCGGATAAAGATACCCCGTCTCCACCATGCAGCTCGCCCCGCCGCCCTGCATCAGCACGACGGCGTGATCCTCGATGCTCAGCCCCTCGGCGCGGTTCGAGATCATCGCACTCGTCACGTTCAGGTCCGCGCCGCCGAGCATCACGCGGCAGAGGTCGGTGAAGTGAACGCCTAGATTGAGCAGGGGGCCGCCGCCCGACTGCTTCTTGTCGATCACCCATTCGACCTTGTTCTGTCGGTAACGATCGACCATGCCGCCGACGAACTTGAACATCAGGTAATGGATCGCCTCATCGGCGGCGATTTCGCGCACCGTGTCGATGATCGGGCAATAGCGGAACACATAGGGCACGGCCGCAAAATGACCCTTGGCGCTGGCGTGGCGGGCGATGTCCCAGGCCTCGGCCGCGTCGATCGCGCAGGGCTTTTCCATCGCGAAGGGAATGCCCGAGTCGATCAGGAACCGCGCGAGTTCCGCCATGTCGCAATGACGCGCGAGCGCAAAGGCGAAATCCGGCTTCAGTTGCGCGCACATCTCGCGATAATCCGCGAACACCTTCACGCCGCCCGCCTTCGCCGCGGCCGGTGCGGCCCTGCTGACATCCACGTCGCTGACGCCGACGATGGCGACGTCCTTCATCTCCAGCAACGGGTCGAGGAAGAACGGCGTGTGCCAGTGTGAAACCCCGATCAGAACGATACGCATGACGCTTGTCCCCCCTTGTGCGCGGGCGCATCGTAGGCGTCCTGGCCATGAAGGGAAGACCGGCGATGATCACGTTATCCGAGAACTTCCGCGCGCTGTTCTACGCGCCGTTCTACGCAACCTTCGCCATCGGCGCCTTCAAGGCCGAGGGCGTGGAGGTCACGCTCCGCAATTCCCCCGATCCGGCCCAGACCGCGGCCGATCTGCGGGCGGGGCGGGTCGACGTGATGTGGGGCGGGCCGCTGCGCGTGCTGCTGACCCACCAGCAGGACCCGGCATCCGACATCGTCTGCTTCTGTGACGTGGTGGCGCGCGATCCGTTCTTCATCATCGGGCGCACGCCGAACCCGTCCTTCGCGCCCACGGACCTGACCGGGCTGCGATTCGCGTCCGTGTCCGAGGTCCCGACCCCCTGGCTGTGCTTCCAGGACGACATCAGGCGCGCGGGGCTTGATCCGGACAGCCTGAACCGCGTCCCCGACCGCTCGATGGCCAAGAACACGGCCGCCCTGCGGTCGGGCGCGCTGGACGCGATCCAGGTGTTCCAGCCCTATGCGGAGGATCTGCTGGCCTCGGGCGATGGGCATCTGTGGTATGCGGCCGCGAACCGGGGCCTGACCGCCTATACGACGTTGGTCACGCGCCGGTCCGTGCTGGCGGAACGGCGGCCAGAGTTGCTGGCGATGGTGCGCGGCGTCCACCGCGCGTTGCGCTGGATCGCGGCCACGCCGGGGCAGGAGGTCGCCCGCACCCTGCAATCCTATTTCCCGGACGTTCCCGCCCCGATCTTCGCGGCCGCGATCGACCGCTACCGCGCCTTGGGCCTGTATGGCCCGGACCCGGTGACGCGACGGGAGGGTTTTGACCGACTGGCCGCCGCGATGATCTCGGGCGGGGCCCTGACGCGGGCGATCCCGTTCGAGACCTGCGTGGACAACAGCCTCGCGGAGGAGGCTGTCGCGGGTACTTCTTAAGACGCGGCGTCCATCGCGGGACGCGGCGGCAGGTCGCTGGTGGACTGGCCGGTCATCATCTGGATCTGGCCGGTGATCTGGCCCCCATCCTCGACCTGCAGGCGGCGGCAATGGGCGGTGCCGATGACCCGGCCGGTCGACTTGACCACCAGGCTGCCGCGCGCTGTGACGGTGCCGTCGATCGTGCCGGCGATGACCGCGTCCTCGACCTCCACGCCACCCTTGAACATGCCGCCGATGGCGACCTCGATCTCGGTCGCCTGGATCAGCGTCGAGTCGACGGTACCGACGACCACCAGACGCTCACAGTCGGTGACGGTGCCCTGCACGCTGATGCCGCGGCCGACGACCAAAGTGCGGCGGTCGGACTCGGCGGCATCGGCCGGGCGGGTGGCCGGCGGGGTCAGCGGACGGGCCCCCGCGGGCGGCATGGAAGAAGCCGGCGGCGTGGTGGGCTGGAGAGGCGGTCGGGACATGGTGGCGGGATCCTTCGCGGCGACGGCGGGACGGAACGGAGGAACGCTGATGTCGCTGTCTCGTGAATTGGAATCGGGCCGGTCACCCTGCGGGGTGGCCGGAGACGCGGTCGGCAATGGAGGCGACGGTACCCCCGGCAATGGCTCGTCTGGCTTGCGGCGTTTGAACACGGTGTACCCCACCTGATCGCATGGGTCTTCGGACGGCGTGCCTAGCATGCCAGGGTCGCCGGGGACAGCGCCGCGGTCCGGTTATCCACAGAGAACCGTCCTCAGCGTCCCCGCATGATGCCATCCAGCGCATGCACCATCGCCGCCGCCGCGATCACCGGGACGAACAGATTGAGCACGGGCACCCAGACCACCAGCGCGATCACGAGTCCCGGCGCCAGCACCGTCCAGCGGTTGCGGCGATAGACCGCCATCGCCTCCGCCCGCGGCATCCGGCGCATGGCGACCGAGAGAAACAGGCCTCGCCCCAGCGCATAGCCGGTGATCGCCCAGCCGCAGGCCAGCCCGATGCCGGGGATCGTCAGGATCAGGACCAGGGCGACGATCCCGAGTCCCAGCATGCGGCCGGCCAAAGCGAGCGCGTCCATCACCTGTTCGGCGACCGGCGCGCCGGGGGCGGGCGGCAGGTCGGGGTAGAAGCGGTGCTCCACCGCCGCGGCGATGCGGTCCACATAAAGGGTGGCGATGGCTGCGGCGGTGGGTACGAACAGCCACATCGACAGCAGCGACGCTCCGACATAGGCCACGATATCGGCGATCCACCCGGGCGGCCCATCCCAGGCGATGAACTCCCGCACCAGCGCGACGGCCAGCAGATGCAGCAGGGCGAAGCACAGGGCGGACCAGGCGACGGCGCGCAGGACGACGCCGAGGAAGACCCGGTCGTCGAACTGGGAGAGGGCGCGGGAGAGGATGGTGGTCAGGGGCATGGCGGAGTGTAGCCCGGATGCACCCCGGCGCGGGAGGGGGCGGCGAACCCCGCGCGCCTACCACCGATTTCATCTGGCGATCACGCCGAGGTCCCAAAACGGAGCCGCCGGGGACCTCCGCTCATGCCCGATGTCTCCGGCCTGGTGAGGCGGATGGACAGTACGAAACCGTGTCGAATCGTATGCAACGAGATGGAATCGACATGAATCGCCCGAGGCCGGAATATTCCCGTTTCCATTTTATGCCGGAACGTCGCGACCATGTTACGGGGTCCGGCTGTCCCACGGGATCGTGTCCCGATGCGTGGT
>DIUL01000079.1 GCA_002422345.1 Acetobacteraceae bacterium UBA6159 | reverse complement strand
CGTCAGCGTTGAACAGCCGTGGGCTTGACCGAGAGGCTTTCGAGGCTGACGTCGCGGTCCGCGAAACCTATCCTGACGTTGCCTCTGCCGCGGGAAGTCTAAAGAAAGCACACCGTGCGTTGGTGGAAAGCCTCGCACACGACCGATGGACATACGAGGACATTTCGATTTTCGCGAAAGATGTCCAGAAAATCGTGGGTGCCGTTCAAAACCTGCGATGAGTAACCAATCACAGATAATTGGAGATAACAGATGGCTGAGCTAATCGACGTGATTGCCGAGATGCGAGGGGCGGCTAACCGAGAGGTAAACCCCGAGCGCCGGGCCGCCATGTTTACTCAACTCGAAGAGATTACCGATGCCGCGATCCGCATTGCCAATAAGCAAGTGGGAGAGCATCTAGCGGCCCTTTCCGAGGCCACCAAACAATTGGAGAAAGGAGTAGCCGAATTGAAAAAGGCTCAGAAAGAGCTTGGCGATGTTGCCAAGCAGATCAAGGCTGTCGCAAGCTTCGTTGATGGATTTGTAAGAGTCGCCGGCCTTATCGCCCGCGGAGGCTGACGGGATTGCTGACGTAGGCGGTCGCTACATCGGCGACCTGCCTATCTGTGCCCAGACCATCCCAGTTTGCATCAAAGGCACGATGGGCCGTCCATTGCTCACGGGTGCCTAATGCTCCGGTTGTCTCGACGAATCCAGGGAGCCTAAGCCCCCAACCGCTCGATATCCGCCCCGCAGGCGGCCAACTTCCGCTCCACCGCCTCATACCCGCGATCCAGATGGTAGACCCGGTTCACCACCGTCTCCCCCTTCGCGGCCAGTCCGGCCAGGATCAGCGACAGCGACGCCCGCAGGTCGGTCGCCATCACCGGCGCGCCCGACAAGGACGGCACGCCGCGCACGATCGCGCTGGAGCCATGGACATTGATCCGCGCGCCCATGCGGTTGAGTTCCGGGACGTGCATGAACCGGTTCTCGAAGATGGTCTCGGTGACCATCGACGCGCCCTCGGCCACCGACATCAGCGCCATGAACTGCGCCTGCATGTCGGTCGGGAAGCCCGGATAGGGCTCGGTCATCACATCCGCGCCATGCAGCCCGTTCAGCCGCTTGACCATCAGCCCGCCGGGCCGTTCCGAGATATCCACCCCGGCTTCCCGCAGAATCCGCACCGTGGCACCCAGATGATCAAGCCGAGCATTGCGGAGGAAGACGGACCCGCCGGAGATGGCGGCGGCGCAGGCATAGCTGCCCGTCTCGATCCGGTCGGGAATGATGTCGTGCGTCGCCCCATGCAGGGAGTCGACGCCATCGATGGTCAGCTTGTCCGAGCCGATCCCCTCGATCCGCGCGCCCATGGCCACCAGGCATTCGGCGAGGTCGATGATCTCCGGTTCCCGCGCCGCGTTGGCCAGGACGGTACGTCCATCCGCAAGCGCTGCGGCCATCAGCAGGTTCTCGGTCGCGCCGACGGAGACAAACGGGAAGATGATCGTCGCCCCGCGCAGCCGCCCGCTGACCCGCCCATCAATATAGCCGGCATTGAGGTCGAAGGTCGCCCCCATCTGCTCCAGGCCCTTGAGGTGCAGGTCCACCGGGCGCGTGCCGATCGCGCAGCCGCCGGGCAGCGACACCCGCGCCTCCCCCACCCGGGCCAACAACGGACCCAGCACGAGGACGGAGGCCCGCATCTTGCGGACGATGTCGTAGGGCGCCTCGGTATTCGTGATCTGCCCGCCCAGGGACAAAACGCGGGAGGCGTTGTCCATCGGCTCCACCGCGATGCCGTGCTGTTCCAGCAACTGGCCCATGGTGATGATGTCCGCCAGGCGGGGGACATTGGTCAGCACCAGCCGCTCGGAGGTCAGCAGGCCGGCCGCCATCAAGGGCAGGGCCGCGTTCTTCGCCCCCCCGATGGGGATTTCGCCAGAAAGCGGCTTGCCGCCGCGGATACGGATACGGTCCATGGGCTACATCCTGGGCAGCGAGACGCCGCGCTGCCGCATGTATTTGCCAGCCTTGTCGGCATAGCTGGTTTCACAGGGTTCGTTCCCCTGCAGGAAGAGGAACTGGCAAATCCCCTCATTCGCATGGATGCGAGCCGGCAGGGGGGTCGTGTTGGAAATCTCGATCGTCACCTGGCCTTCCCATTCGGGTTCCAGCGGGGTGACGTTCACGATGATGCCGCAGCGGGCGTAGGTGGATTTGCCGAGGCAGACCACCAGGATATCGCGCGGAATGCGGAAATACTCGACCGTGTGGCCCAGCGCGAAGCTGTTGGGCGGGATGATGCAGGCATCGGTCTTGCGGTCGACGAAGCTGGTCGGGGCGAATTCCTTCGGGTCGATGATCACCGAGTCCAGATTCGTGAAAATCTTGAACTCATCGGCGATCCGCGCGTCGTAGCCGTAGCTGGACAGGCCGTAGCTGATCACGCCTTCCCGCTTCTGCGTCTCGACAAACGGCTCGATCATGCCGTGCTCCTGCGCCATGCGGCGGATCCAGAGGTCTGACATGACGGGCATCGTGCGGGCGGTCTCCGGCGCGGTGTTGGGTGGGACCGGTCTAGCCTACCGAGTCGCGCCGGAGCAATCGCGGCTTTTCGGTGTAACGCTGGCGCGCGTGCCGGGACGAACCTGCTAACCAGCCCTCCTTCCAGCGGACCGAGACGCATGACCCAGGCGAAGCCCCCCTCCATTCCCCGCCCGCCGCGGGATACGCGCGTCGATATCCTGCGGGGGTGGCTGCAGCTTGTGATCTTCGCCAGCCACGCCGCCGGGTCCTTTATCGGGGAGTGGCTGATCCACAAATCCTGGGGTCTGTCCGACAGTTCCGAGCAGTTCCTCTTTCTCTCCGGCCTCATGCTGGGATCGGTCCATGCTCGGCGGAAGCTGATGCAGGGGCGCTGGGTCGCGGCGCGGGACATGCTGCTGCGGGCGGGGAACCTGTATCGCACGCATCTGCTGGTGTTTGCCCTGTTCGGGGTGATGATCGCCCTGGCCTGCAAGTTCGGCATCGTGCCGGGGGAACTGGACCGGTTGGGCTGGGGCTACATGATGACCGACCCGTGGCGCGCGATCCCCGCGGCGCTGGCGGGATTGTACTTGCCGGAGTTCGTCAACATCCTGCCGATCTTCGTGATCTGCATGGCGACGCTGCCGCTGTTCGCCTGGCTGGAGGATCGGGTCGGCAACTGGTCTTTGGCCGTGCCGCTGTCGCTTTATGCCTCGGTCTGGCTGTTCGGCCTGCATCTGCCGCTGCCCGCGGGCGCCAATCCGCTGGGCTTCAACCCCTTTGCCTGGCAGGTGGTCTTCATGCTCGGCGCCTGGCTCGGCCGGCGGACGCTGCTGCTGGGGGAGGCTCTGCCGGCCTCCCGCTGGCTGACCGGCGCCGCCGTCGCGGTGGTGGTGCTGGGGCTGTGGCTGCGGCTGGGGTGGTACGGGTTCATCCCCGGCGGCGCGCCTCTGCCGGATGCGGATATCGTGTGGAACAAGAACAACCTGGGCGTGCTGCGGCTGCTGCATGCGCTGGCGCTCGCCTGGCTGGTGTCGTGCCTGGTGCCGCGCGACCGGCCGTGGATGCATGGGGTTGTCGGGCAATGGATGGCGACGGGAGGGCGCTATAGCCTCCAGATTTTCTGCCTGGGGCTGTTCCTGTCCTGGGGTGTGACCGTGGCGTTCCGCCTGTGGCCGGCGCAGGCTTGGTGGCTGGACCCGATCCTGCTGGCGGCCGGCTGCTTCGCGCTGCTGCTGTTCGCCCGCTGGCTGGACCGGCGGAAGGACGTGCCGCCGGTGACGGGCGCGATCAGTCCGCCGGCGGGCGCGGGGATGTCAGCGTAATCCCCCTTCATTCGTTCGGCGGTTGCGGGGCCTGATCGGACGGCTCCGCTTGCGCCCGCTCCCTTTGACGGGCCTGATCCTTGCGCCGGCGGAGATTGGCCCGCAAGGCCTCTGCCTCCCGCGCCAGACGCTCTGGGCTGCGCCTGGGGACGGGCTTGGGGTTCTGCTTGTCTTCCATCCCGGAAACATCGCGCCCGCACCGCCGGCGTCAAGTGGCGCGGTCCGGTTTGGCGGTCTAGCATTCCGGCGGGAAACACAGGAGGAAACCGGAATGGCCAAGACCCGCGGCAGCGCCCTGCTGATGGCCTGGACCGATGTCGATCCAGAGCACGAAGCCGCCTTCAACGAATGGTACGACAACGAACACATGCTGCGCCTCGCGAAGGTGCCGGGCTTCATCACCGGATCGCGCTACCGCGCGCTGCGGGGCGGGCCGAAATACCTCGCGATGTATGAGCTTGAGGAACACACCGTCATGCGAACGACGGCGTTCCTCGATGAAATCCGCTTCCGCCCCTCGGCCACCCGGACCAAGGTGTCCCCGTCCCATATCGGGCGGAATTTCCTGCTGAACACCTACCGCCGCATCTTCCCGGTCATGAGCCAGCCGGCCGATGAGACGTGGGAGCCCGCGCCGTTCCTGCAGATGGGCCGGATGAATATCGCCGCGAACATGGAAGACGAGTTCAACGACTGGTACAACACCGCCTTCATCCCCGGCTTCCTGAAGGTGCCAGGCGTGCTGCGCGCCCGCCGCTATGTGGCGGTGGAGGCCGAACCGAAATACCTGACCGTGTATGAATTCGCGAACGGAACGGTCTCCGACACGCCGGAGTGGAACGCGGCCCGGGTGTCGAACCCGTGGAACCTGCGGATGCGCCCGCATCTGAAGCTGGACGAGGGTTCGCCGGCCGTGTTCGAACGCATCTGGCCGAAATAGGCGTCGCTGAAAGGAAAAGACGACATGAGCGTTTCGATCGTGGGGACCTGGGCGCTGGTGCGCGCCGCGTCCGAGGGCGGGGACGGCCAGGCTCTGCCCGCCCCCTATGGCGGCGACAAGGCGATGGGAAGGGTGACCTTCAACGCCGACGGGCGGATGATGGCGGTGCTGTGCGACGGGCGGCCTTCGCTGCCTGACGGAGCGGTGCGGGAATACAATTCCTATTGCGGGAACTATGTATTCGACGGGAAGCAGTTGATCACCAAGGTGGACGCCGCGGCCTCGGCCACGCGCGTCGGGTCGGACCAGGTGCGGGATGTGACGACCGAGGGCGACCTGATGGTCCTGCGCCCGCCCCGGCGCGCCTATGGGGAACGGGTGGAACAGCGGACATTGTGGTGGCGGAAGATTTCCGACGTGTGAGGGGAGAAGGGCGCTGAGGGTGAAACGTTTCACCTTCGGCGCCTGATCGCGGCTGGTCATTCTGGTTGGTTGCCCCCCGGCCCGCATGCTATCCAGGCCGCAATGACACCCCGAAGTGAGCCATGGCGGGCAGACCGGCCGGACCGGCGTCGTCCCCGCGCTGACGCGGCCGCGATCACCGTGGCTCCGCCCGTCCCATGACACCCTTCCCCCAGACCTGCCGCGCGCACCGCGCCCTCGGCTGAAAGGCGATTTCCGCATGTCCGACCCGAAGACCCCGCCGAGGCACAAGGGGCGGCAATGGCCCTACCGGGCGAGCCTGCCGCAGCGCTATGCCGTCGATGTCGAGTCCTACAAGCGGGTCGGCGGGTCGATCGATCTCGACAGCTTCGTCAAGGGCTTCCTGCCGGAGGGGACGCAGTCCGCCGACATGACCCGGTTCTACCAGTTCGGCCTGGTGTTCGAGCAGTTGCTGAAGGAGCAGGTGCCGGGCGACCTGCTGGAACTCGGCACCTACCAGGGCCGCACCGCCACCCTGCTCGCCGAGATGGCGCGCCGGCTGGGGCGCACCGTCTATGTGCTCGACACGTTCGAAGGGTTCGACCAGCGCGACGTCGTCGGCCCCGATGTTGGGGCCAAGGTGGGCACGTTCAGCGATACCTCCCTGGAAGCCGTCCGTGCCCTGGTGGGGGAGGACTCGGTCCTCTTCGTCAAGGGCTACTTCCCCGACACCGCGAGCGAGCTGCCGCCGGACGCGACCTATTGCCTGGTGCATATCGACTGCGATCTCTACGCGCCGATCACCAGCGCGTTGGAATACTTCTATCCGCGCATGGCGCCGGGCGGGTTCATCATCGTCCATGACTATACCAGCCCGTCCTGGGCCGGGGCGGAGCGGGCGGTCGACGAGTTCTTCGCCAACAAGCCCGAGAGCATCATTCCGATGCCCGATGGCGCCGGCAGCGCGATGATCCGCAAGCTGCGCAAGCCCACGCCGACCGACAACTGGCTCCTGCGCCGGCGGGCGTCCCTGCTGACCGAGGCCTGGACGAAGGCCGGCGACAGCGGGGCGCGGGAATTGTTGGGTGAGGGCTGGCGCCGGTCTGAGGCCTGGGGCGTCTGGGGCCTGGGCGAGTATCACGAAATCGAGTTGGCCGTTCCCGTCTCGGCCGGAGAGGCTGTCGATCTGGACCTCGATGTGCATGCGTTCCTGGCCGGCACCCAGACCAGCCAGCGGGTCATCATCCGCTCGGGTGGGGCGGTGATCGGGGAATGGAGTTTCGATACCGCGAACAACCGCGGGGTCCGGACGGTGCGGGTCCCGGTCGGGGGGCACGGGATGGCGACGGGCGATGTGATGCCGATCTCGGTGACGTTCCACCCGACGGCGCTGGGCATTCCGGCGGAACTGAACCCGGCGGCGTCGGAGAAGCGGCCCTTGGGCCTGGCGCTGCACCGGCTGCGCCTGCGCAAGGTCGCCTGATCGGACGGGGCGGTCCCGTTTCGTGACGGGACCGCCGCCCCTTACATCTGCACCGCCTGAACGGCCTCTTCCATCTCCTGGAAGGTCGGCATGTGTTCATTCGGGACCATCTTGCGCCCGGTCTCGACGCTCACCTGGGGGGCGTTGCCGTGCAGATGGGCGACCAGGACCGCGCGGATCACCTCGAAATACTTGGCGTCTTCCTCCACCACGCCCTTCAGGCGGCTGGCGAAGGGCGCCATCAGCCCGTAAGCGAGCAGCACCCCCAGGAACGTGCCGGTCAACGCACCGCCGATCATGCCGCCCAGGACCGCCGGCGGCTCACTGATCGATCCCATGGTCTTGATCACGCCCAGCACCGCCGCGACGATCCCGAGCGCCGGCAGCGCGTCCGCCATGCCCTGCAGGGCGTGGGAGGGATGCATCTCCTCGGCCAGCGTCTTCTTGAGCTCCCGCGCCATCACGTCCTCGATCTGGTTGGGATCGTCGGCGTTCATGCCCACCATCCGCAGGTAGTCGCAGATGATCGTCGTGGCGTGGTGATTGGCCAGGATCTTCGGGAACTTCTGGAACGCGGTGCTTTCGGATGGTTTCTCGATATGCGGCTCCAGCGCCATGTTGCCCTTGGTGCTGGCCAGGCGGACGAGGAAATACAGCAGGCTCAGCAGCTCGACATAATCCGGCTTGTGGAACGATCCGCCCTTGATGATCTTCCCGAAGGACCCCAGCGTGTGCTTCACGTCGTGCATGCTGTTGGACATCAGGAAGGTGCCCAGCGCGGCGCCGCCGATCGACCACAGCTCGAACGGCAGGGACCCCGCGAGCGGGCCGAACTTGCCGCCATGCGCCAGGTAGCTGCCGAAGACGTTGAACAGCAGGAAGACAAAGCCACCAATCACCAGCATGGTCGGTTCTCAACGAGCTCCCTGCGGCCTGGAATGCGGGGCGCCGGCTTCGCGCAGCACCAGGATGGCGATGCGGCGGTTGGCGGCGGCGAAGGGATCGGCGGGCAGGAGCGGGTCGCGTTCGGCATGGCCGGTGACGGTGCGGAAGCGCGCCTCGGGCAGCCCGCCTTCCAGCAGCAGCCGGCGCGTGGCGTTGGCCCGTTCGGTGGACAGTTCCCAGTTTGACCGTTCCTTGCCGGCGAAGGGCGCGGCGTCGGTGTGCCCGGCGATCGAGATCGCCTGCGGCAGCTTCAGCAGGATCGGTGCGACCTTCCGCACCAGGGCGCGCGCGCGTTCATTCGGCGTGGCCGATCCGGTAGCGAACATCGGCTGGCGGATTTCGTCCATGATCTGGATCCGCAGCCCGTCCGGCGTCATGTCGATCGCCAGTTGCCGGGACAGGTCGGCGAGTTCGGGATCACCCCGCACCGCGTCGCGGATCTGTTCGGCCGCGGCCTCGAACGCTTCCTTTTCCTGGCGTTCCAGTTCCGCCTTCAGTTCGGCCTCGGTCGGCGGGTGGGTGCCGTCGGCGCTCTGTTCCCCCGCGTTTCGGGCGTTGCCGGCCAGGCCCGAGGCATCCGGCATGTCGCCCATGCGCAAGGCGGCCTTGCCGGTGAGCGGCTTGCCGGGGCCGGATTCCGCGCTCCCGGTTTCCTCTCCATCCGAGCCGGTGGGCTGCTTCACGATCTCGGTATCGCCGACGTCCGATTCCTTCACCGGCGGGCGCTTGCCCATGACGATCTCAACCGAGCCCTTGTCGGAGACGAGCGCGCCCTCGGCGAAGGCGGTGTGGCCGCCGAAGGGCTCACCGGTGCCGGAGGAGGCGTGGCTCATGAGGTTGTTGGGGCTGAAATAATCGGCGAGGCCCTTGCGCTGGTCCTCGGTCGTGGCGTTCAGCAGCCACATCAGCAGGAAGAAGGCCATCATGGCGGTCACGAAGTCGGCATAGGCGACCTTCCAGGCGCCGCCGTGGTGGCCGCCCTCGACGATCTCATACTTCTTGATGATGACGGACCCTTTGCCGTCGCCCTTGCCCGCCATGAACGCCGATCCGCGTGGTGATGGCGGGAGAATGACCGGATTTGGTTAAGGAAGTCTGAGCGGCGCCTGCGATCGTGTGCAAAGGAATTGGTGTTGAGGTGAATGTCGGTGTTGACCGCTGCCCCGGGTGCCAGTATGCACCGCCCCCACGGCGCTGATCGGGCGTAGCTCAGCGGTAGAGCAATCGGCTGTTAACCGATTGGTCGTAGGTTCGAATCCTACCGCCCGAGCCATCACCCCCGTGAAATCAATGCAAGTTTGGGATGTGAACGTGCCTGGGAAGGTACCGAAAGCCGCACCGACTCACGTCGTGTCGCCGCCGTCGCCGGAAGGGCAGGCGCCGCAAAGGGGCGGCGTGCTCGTCGCGCTGCGTCGCTCCCCGCTCGTTGGTGCGGAGGTTTTGTCCCCCCGCCCGTTCGAGCCGGGTCGCGACTTCGTCGGCATCCCGTTCATCAATCCCGTGCGCCCCAGCCCTTAGGCAACGCCCAAAATCTATCG
>DIUL01000173.1 GCA_002422345.1 Acetobacteraceae bacterium UBA6159 | reverse complement strand
TACTCCTTCACCCGATTGCCCTGCCATCAACCGTCCTTGCACTTCCCCCCAGGCTGGCTTAAGTAACCTGTTCCCCAGAAGCCAATCGCGGAGCACTTGCGCATGGCGCGTGTCACGGTCGAAGACTGCGTAGAGAAAATCCCCAACCGGTTCGAGCTGGTCCTGCTCGCCGCTCAGCGCGCGCGCAACCTGAGCCGGGGTGAGGAACTGACGGTCGATCGCGACAATGACAAGAACCCGGTCGTTGCGCTGCGCGAAATCGCCGACGAGACGATCGAACTCGGCCGGCTTGAGCATGACCTGATCAAGTCCCTGTCCCGCGCGCCCGAGCCCGAGCCGGCCGACGAGGAAGTGCTCGACCTGATCCCGACCGACCAGAACATCTTCGGCCTCCAGGACGTCAGCGCCGAGGAGGAGGCCGCCGGTCTCAACCTCGAAGCCGAGGAACTGTCGCCGGAAGACCTCGAAGCCGCGATCGGGGCCGAACTCGACGGCCGAGCGCGCCGGTAGGATTGGGATGAAACGGGGCGGCGCAGGATCGCAGCCACCGCGGCCGACATTTGCTTCGCCGGCCCCGTTCCCCGTTTTCGCGCCTGACGGAACCCAGTCGGGTTCCGCCACCTCGGACCGCCCGCGGATCGTCCGCCAGTTCGAGCTGACGGAAAAGGTCCATGCCTACGACCCGAAGGCCGATACCGGCCTGATCGACGCGGCCTATGTGCTGGCGATGCAGGCGCATGGCCAGCAGCGCCGCGACAACGGCGATCCTTACATCAGCCACCCGATCGCGGTCGCCGACATCCTGGCGGGTTACCGGCTCGACACCGCCTCGATCGCCACTGCCCTGCTGCATGATGTGATCGAGGATACGCCGGTCAAGCTGGCGGATATCGAGGCGCGGTTCGGCAAGGAAATCGCCGGCCTGGTCGATGGCGTGACCAAGCTGACCCGGCTGGAACTGCAATCCGACCGCACCAAGCAGGCCGAGAATTTCCGCAAGCTGGTCCTGGCCATGAGCCGGGACATCCGCGTCCTGCTGGTCAAGCTGGCGGACCGGCTGCACAACATGCGGACCCTGCATTTCGTCCAGAAGACCGAGCGCCGGCAGCGGATCGCGCGGGAGACGCTGGAAATCTACGCTCCGCTGGCGGAACGGATCGGCATGGACTCGGTGAAGTCCGAGTTGCAGACCCTGTCGTTCATGCAGTTGGAGCCGGAGGCCTACGCCACCATCCAGGCCCGCCTCAACTTCCTGCGCGGCCAGGGCGCCGACGTAATCGATGAGGCACGGTCGGAACTGCTGCGGGTCTGCCGCGAACAGGGCGTCGACGTGGTCGAGATCACGGGGCGGGAGAAATCCCCCTACTCGATCTGGGAGAAGATGCACCGCCGCAACGTCGCGTTCGAGCAGTTGTCGGACATCATGGCGTTCCGGATCATCGTCCGCACCAAGTACGACTGCTATGGCGCGCTGGGCGCGGTCCATTCCGCGTACCAGGTCATTCCCGGGCGGTTCAAGGACTACATCTCCACCCCGAAATCCAACGGCTACCAGAGCCTGCATACCGGGGTGACGCTGCGGTCCCTGCACAGCCAGAAGATCGAGTTGCAGATCCGCACGGCGGACATGAACGACATCGCCGAGAACGGGGTGGCGGCGCACTGGCTGTACAAGTCCGACGATCCCAAGGTCGACGGGTCGGAGACGCAGCAGTTCCGCTGGGTACAGGACCTGCTGGAAATCCTGGAAAACTCATCTGCCCCGGATGAGTTCCTGGAAAATACCAAGATCGAACTGTACGGCGACCAGGTCTTCTGCTTCACGCCGAAGGGGACGCTGATCCCGCTGCCGCGCGGGGCGACGCCGGTCGACTTCGCCTATGCCGTGCACAGCCAGGTGGGCGATACCTGCGTCGGCGCCAAGATCAACGGCCGGCTGCTGCCGCTGAAGCACCAGCTTCAGAACGGCGACCAGGTGGAGATCATGACGGCGCGGGGCGGCACGCCGTCGCCGCAATGGGAACGCTTCGTCGTCACCGGCAAGGCGCGCGCCCGCATCCGCCGCTTCATCCACCAGGAACAGCGCCAGCAAAGCCGCGACGCCGGCAAGGCGGACCTGACCAAGGCGTTCCGCCAGGCCGGGGTCGATGGGTCGGAAAAGGTTCTGGACACGGCGCTGAAGGTGCTGAAGCTGGCGACCGTCGACGACCTGTACGTCGCCGTCGGCAACAACAACGTGACCCCCCGCGACGTGGTCATGGCGGCCTACCCCGAGTTGCGGCAGGCGCCGCGGGCGCCGCGGATGATGCCGCCGATGCTGTCCCGCGGGCCACGCGGCACGGCACGGACGGACAGCGACATGCCGATCACCGGGCTGGTGCCGGGGATGGCGCACAGCTTCGCCGGCTGCTGCCACCCGGTGCCGGGCGATGAGATCGTGGGCATCGTCAACACCGGCAAGGGCGTGACCATCCATGCCCGGGACTGCCAGACCCTGAACAGCTTCGCCGCGACGCCCGAGCGGTTCATCGATGTCGAATGGAACTACCAGGTCGTCGGACGGGCCGAGGCGAACGGCAAGCCGGCCGGCCACACCGCCCGGATCAGCGTGATCGCGGGGAACGAGTCCTCGGCCCTGGCCAACATGACCAACGCGATCGCCAAGCAGGACGGGGTGATCTCCAACCTCAAGATCGCCAGCCGGCAGATGGACTTCATGGAAGCCGTCGTCGATGTCGAGGTGCAGGACAAGATGCATCTGTCCAAGGTGATCGCCGGCCTGCGTGGCGTGGCGGGCATCAAGAGCGTGGAGCGCGCTTCCGGCTGACCTTGTCACGCGACGCGGGCAATCCGTCTCCGACCCTGCTATTCTCCGATCCCACATCGACGGATCGTGACCATGAGCGATGCTTCCACGCTGCTTGATCGCGCGTTGCGCCGCCTGACCTCCGCTTGGCGCGACATGGCCGCCAGCGTGACCGGGGAACCCGACGAGACCTTGCAGGACCAGATGCGGGCCTGCCTGCTGGCCCGGGGCGGAGAGGTCTCGGCCCGCAACCGCGCCGCCCGCCTGGCGGAGACCTGGTCGGGCCTGGGAGAGGCCGAACGGCTGGACTTCCTGCGGACTCTCGCGGCCTTCGACTCGGACCCGGAGGCGGTGGAGGCGGCCTATGCCGCCGTGCGCGATGCCGGTGACCCGGCGGAGCGGGCGACGGCGACCGCGGCGCTGCGGCGGGCGCTGGAACCCCCTCGGGTGCGGCTGCTGACGCAGTTCGCCTCGATCCCCGATGGCTGCAAGTTCCTGGTCGACCTGCGCGCCTTCCTGATGCGGGTGCGGGGCGAGGACAAGACGCTCGCCGCCCTGGAATCCGACCTGCGCGGCCTGCTGGCGGCCTGGTTCGACATCGGCTTCCTGGAGATGCACCGGATCGACTGGCACAGCCCCGCCGCCCTGCTGGAGAAGCTGATCGACTACGAGGCCGTGCATGCCATCCGGTCGTGGCGGGACATGAAGAACCGCCTCGATTCGGACCGGCGGTGCTATGCCTTCTTCCATCCCCGCATGCCTGGGGAGCCGCTGATCTTCGTGGAGGTCGCGCTGGTGCAGGGCCTCGCCGGGTCCATCCAGGATCTGCTGGATGAGGACGCGCCGGTGCTGGATCCGCGCAAGGCGGATACGGCGATCTTCTATTCCATCAGCAACTGCCAGCAGGGCCTGGCCGGCATCAGCTTCGGCAACTTCCTGATCAAGCGGGTGGTGGAGGAGCTGTCGGGCGATTTCCGCGGCCTGCGGACCTTCGCGACCCTGTCCCCGATCCCGGGTTTCCGCCGCTGGCTGGACAAGGCGCTCGCCCCCGCGCTGTTCAGCCAGGAGGAGATCGATACGCTGGCAGCCGTCCAGCCCGCCGACGACGGGGCACTGTCCCTGGCCGCCATCCTCGCCACACCCGCCTGGTGGGAGGACCCCGCGCTCCGCAAGGCGGCGGAGCCGGTGCTGGCGCGCCTGTGTGCCCGGTACCTGCTGGTTGAGGCGCGGGGCAAGCGGGCCATCGACCCCGTCGCGCATTTCCATCTGTCGAACGGCGCGCGGGTGGAGCGGGTGACGGTCGGGGCCGATACCTCCCCCAAGGGGGCGGCCGAGAGCGGGACGCTGATGGTCAACTACCTCTATGACCCCGCCCGGATCGAGGAATGGCACGAGGACTATGCGGGGGAGGGCAAGCGCAATGCCTCCACCGCCGTCCGCAAGCTGGCCCGCGGCTGGAGTTGATCGCGCCGGGGGACGAACACAATCGTCCCCCGTCAACCAAATCTTCATTCTTTCCCGGCATCCTGCCGGCATGTCCGATCGCAACCTCTTCTCCGCCCCCGCCCGCCTCCGGCGCCTCCAGATCGAGGTCACGACCGGCTGCAACCTCCGCTGCGCCGGGTGCCAGCGCACCCTGGGCATGGCCGAGGGGACCTGGCGCAACGCGCATATGCCGCTCGACCGCTTCACCGCGGTGCTGGCCAACGCGCCCCCGGCGGATGCGATCATCCTGCAGGGGATCGGGGAGCCGACGCTGCATCCGTCGCTGCCCGAGATGGTCGGTCTCGCCCGCCGATCGGGCCGGTATGGGCTGGTCAGCTTCAACACCAATGCGCTGGCGCGGGAGACGGCGTACTACGCCCAGCTTCGCGCGGTGGGCCTGGGGCATATCTCCATCTCGGTCGACAGCCTGAAGCCCGACACCGCCGAGGCCCTGCGGGAGGGGACGGACACTGTCCGCCTCGGCCAGGCGGTGCGGGACCTGACCGCGCTGTTCCAGGGGAATGTGACGCTGTCCGTGGTTCTCAGCCGCCGCAACCTGCCCGAACTGGGGGATCTGCTGGGGGAACTGCGGGGGCTGGGCGGGCGGATCGTCGAAATCCAGCCCTTGGTCTCCTACGCCGCCCGGATCGACCCGATGGCGCTGACCGAGACCGACCGCAAGACGGCCCTGGCCACGATCGCCGCGGTGCGCGCCCGTTTCCCGGACATGACCGTACTGGCCGCCGCCGCCCTGACGCCGGATGGCAGCCGCTGCCGCCGGCCCTTCCACGCCGCCTATGTCACGGTCGGCGGTTACCTGACCCCCTGCTGCCTGACCAACGACCCCGACCTGATGGGCCGCGTCAGCCTGGCCGAGACCGGCTTTGAGCAGGCCTGGCACGCCGACGGGGTCCGCCGCTTCATGGCCCGCTACTTCGACCGCGAGCCCTCGATCTGCCACGGCTGCGCCTTCAACCCCGCTGGCACCGAGGCGCCCGACTTCGCCGAGGAAACCCTGGCCCGGGCCGAGGAGGCGCTGCGGGACGGCGACCTCGAATCCGCGTCCGGCAATTTCCGCCGCATCGCCGCCGACAAGGTGACGGCCGGGGCCGTGCACGGCCTGGGCCTGGTGCATCTGATGGCGGGGGAGGCCGAACAGGCCGAACCGCTGCTGCGGACGGCGCGGACGCTGTCGCCCGGGCCGCGCGTCAGCCACAACCTGGCGATGGCGCTGGAGAAGAACGGCCGCCGCGACGAGGCCGTCCGGCTGGAACACGCCAACGTCACCGAGCACCCGGACTACATCCCCTCCTGGCACGGCCTGTCCGCCGCGCTGGACGCAAACGGCGATCGGTCCGGCGCGGCGGGGGTGGAGATGACGCTCGCCGAACGGGCCGCCGCCGCCGGGAATGCCGAGGTTGCCGCGATGGCGGCCGACCGGGGCGCGATGCTGGACGCGGCCCATCCCGTGCTGCTCCGCGTCGCCAATCGCCTGCGCATCGCCGGGATGGACGCACCGGCGCTGCGCCTGCTCGATGCCCGCCTGGCCCGCGATCCGGACGACCATGGCGCCCGCCTGTCCCGGGCGATGGCGCGCCTGACCGTGGTTCATGGATCGGTCGAGGAGATCGCCGAACGCCGCACCGCCTATCTGGCGGACCTGGCCGACCTTGATGCCCGGACCCGGCAGGCCAGCGCGGAGTCCCTGGCGCGCGGGACCGAACAGGTGGGCACCGCCAAGCCCTTCTATCTGTCGTATCAGGGCGAGGACGACACCGAGGCGCAGCGCCAGTACGGCCGCATCGTCGGGCGGCTGATGGCGGCCCTGCCCGCCCTGCCCCCGCCGGCAACCCGCGCCCGCCCAGGGGGACGAATCCGGGTCGGCTTCGCCACGGCCTATTTCCACCTGCACTCGGTCTCGAAGCTGTTCGGTGGCTGGATCACGGACCTCGACCGGTCACGCTTCGATGTCCTGGGCTACCATCTAGGAGAGGCCGAGGACGACACCAGCGCCGCCCTCGCCCGCCACTGCACCCGCTTCCATCGCGGGCCGCGCGCCGAGGCCGATTGGGCCCGCCAGATCCGGGAGGACCGGCTGGACGTGCTGATCTACCCCGAGATCGGGATGCATCCGACACCCGTCCGCCTCGGCGCTCGGCGGTTGGCGCCGGTGCAGTGCGTGGCCTGGGGACATCCGGTGACGACGGGCTTGGCGACGATCGACTACTTCCTCTCAAGCGCCCTGATGGAACCCGAGGACGGGGAGCGGCACTATACCGAGACCCTGGTGCGGCTGCCGAACCTGTCGATCGGCTATCAGCCGCCGCCGTCGGACACCGGCACGCTGACCCGGGCGGGGCTGGGCCTGGCGGCCGATCCGGGGGCGGTCGTCTATCTGTGCTGCCAGTCCTTGTTCAAATACCATCCCGGGGACGATGCGTTATTGGTTGGGATCGCCCGTCGCGTGCCCGCCGCCCGCTTCCTGTTCATCGGCAACCCCCGGACCGATCCGAACGCCGCTCGGCTGAGGAACCGGCTGGCCGAGGCGTTCGAGGCCGCCGGCCTGGATGGCGGCCGCCACGTGGTCTTCACGCCGCCAGTGCCGGCCGCCGAGTTCCCGGCCCTGCTGCGCGCCGCCGACGTCTATCTGGACAGCCCCCGCTGGTCGGGCGGCAACACGACGCTGGAGGCGATGGCCGCCGGCCTCCCCATCGTCACCCTGCCCGGCCCCTTCATGCGCGGCCGGCACAGCGCTGCGATCCTGCTGCTGGCCGGGGCGGAGCGGTGGATCGCCTGGTCGGGGGAACACTATGTCGACCTGGCGGTGTCCCTGGCCGATCCGGGCGCTCGGGCCGAGGCCCGGGCGGCGATCGAGACCGGGCGGGGGCGGGTGTTCGGGGACGCGGCGGCGGTGAAGGGGCTGGAGGGGTTCCTGGAGGAGGCTGTCGCCTCGGCCCGGGCAGAGGCGGCGGCGTAGGGTGATTGGGTGATTGGGTGATTGGGTGATTGGGTGATTGGGCGAAGGTGCCTGCGTGGGGCGACGGCTACCCATGGGTATGGGGCAACATCGAACGTCCGCACGCGCCCCCTCCCCTTGAGGGAGGGGGTCGGGGGGAGGGGTAGAACCACCCCAGTCCCCGCCGCCCCCCCCGGATCGGTGCCGCGAAAACCCCCAACCCCGTGCCGCTTCCATCCCCCACCCCAACCCTCCCCCTCAAGGGGGGAGGGAGCGCTGAGGGGAACGATCCGCCCCGCTCCCTCCCCCAAACCGGGGCATCACCCCACGAACCGCCCCCCCGCCGGCACGTCGTGGCGGACCACGCAGCCGGCGCCGATCACCGCGTCCGCCCCAATCCGCACGTTCGGCAGCACCACCGCCCCCGCCCCCAGCATCGCGCCCGCCCCGATCGTCACCCCGCCCGCCACCGTCACCCCTGGCCCGACCGAGGCGAAATCCCCCACATCCGCGTGATGCCCCAGCGAGGCTGCGCGGTTGATGAAGACGAACCGACCCAGCCGGCTCCCCGCGCCGATGACGCAGCCGGCGTTCACATACACCCCCTCGGCGATCGCGATCCGCCGCGGCAGGATCGCCGTCGGGTCGATCAGCACCGGAAACACCGTGGCCCCCCGCGCCACCGCGTCCGCCCAGGCCGCCCGCCGGTTCGCGGGAGAGAACAGCGGCAACAGCACGGGGTCGCGAATCGACACATCCCCCGACTCGACCAAAGGCACCTCCTCCGACGCCCAGCTCGGCCCCGGAAAATTGCGGATGGCCATTGTGACGGTCCAGCCGGCGCGGGCGCAGCTTTCCTCGACATCCGCGGTGACGGCCGATCCGACCGCGAACAGAGCGACTCGCATCAGACCGCGCAGACCTGCCCGCCGGCCCCGAAAACCTCGTCCCAGGCCTGGCGCAGCGCGGCATCGACCTCGGCCATCGTTACCGGAATGCCCTGGTCCTCCAGGCTGGTGACGCCGTACTCGGAAATGCCGCAGGGAATGATCCCGCCGAAATGACCCAGGTCCGGATCGATATTCAGCGCGACCCCGTGCCAGGACACCCAGCGCGTCACACGGACCCCAATGGCGGCGATCTTCGATTCGGTCCCGCGCGCGCGATCCACGACCCAGATGCCGACCCGGCCCGCCCGGCGTTCGCCCTTGACGTTGAACATCGCCAGAGTACGGATCAGCCACTCCTCCAACCCGTTGACATAACAACGGATATCATTCGCCGGCACGCCGCCATGCGGGCGCGTCAGGTCCAGCATCACATAGACGGTGCGCTGCCCCGGGCCGTGATAGGTCCAGTGCCCGCCGCGTCCGGTCTTGAAGGTCGGGAAGCGATCGGGCTGCGTCAGCTCCTCCGGCCGGGAGGAAACGCCGGCCGTATAGAGCGGCGGATGTTGCACCGACCAGACGATTTCGGCCTCGGTCCCCGCCCGGATTCCGGCGATTCTGGCCTGCATCAGGGCCTGCGCCTCGGGGTACGGAGTCAGTCCTTCCGAAATCCGCCACTCAAGGGGCAGAACGGCGATTGAAGCCGCGTTATTCATCGGCTATACCCCGGCCCCTGCCGAAACACGATGCGGTCGTGGCGGAATGGTAGACGCGCAAGCTTGAGGTGCTTGTGGGGGAAACCCCGTGGAAGTTCGAGTCTTCTCGACCGCATATCCCGGCTCTGCTGACATTTCGGTCAGCTTAGCCGATCCGGCCCGGACCAGGGGCAGGGATTTTGTTCGGCCCCTAGGCAACGGGCATGTCATCCATCGCCGGTCTGCCGGTGACGTGGCGCCAATGGTGCCACAGCAATCGCGCGGCCATCGATCGCGCCGGCTTCCATTGTTCCGCGAAGATTCGCAGCGCCTTCGGGTCCGGGCGAGCGGACAGGCCCTTGAGGTCGGCGGCCGCCGCGGCGAGCGCGATATCGCCGGACGGGAAGACATCCAGCCGCTCCAGCGCGAACAACAGATAGATTTCGGCGGTCCAGCGCCCGAGTCCCTTCACCCCGGCAATCGCCGCGATCGCCGCCTCGTCTTCCAGCCCCGCAAGCTGCTCCTGGCTGAGTGTCCCATCCAGGAACGCGGTCGCCAGCGCGCGGGCATGGACGACCTTGGGGCGGGACAGGCCGGCGCCGCGCAGGTCCTCCTCCGACAGCAGCATCATCCCGGCGGGGTCGAGCGCGTCCGGCAGCACCCGCAGGCGGTGCCAGATGGCATGGGCGGCCTGATTGCTGATCATCTGGGCAACGATCGCCTGCAACAGGCCGGGGAAACCCGGCGCGCGGGTGCGCCAGGGCAGCGGCCCGGCCTGGGCCAGCACGCGCCCCAGATCGGGGTCGGCGGCGATCAGCGCGGCGAGCGCGGCGGCGGCATGGGCGGGCGGATGGGGGAAATCCATGGCCGGACCCTACGCCGCCCGATCCGCCGGGTCACCCGGGCGGCCGCCGATTCCGCTTGGCGATCGGGCCGCGAGCGCCCACATCCGGCGCTGATCGGCGGCGAAATGCTTCCTCACCGCTCGAAATGCAATAAAGTGCTACAATGGCCACAGCGTGTCGGAGACGGTATTATTCTAGCGGGCATGGAACACATACCGCATATCCTGATTGTCGATGATGACCGGGAAATCCGCGATCTGCTGGCGCGCTTCCTGGAGCAGAACCGCTTCCGCGTCACCACGGCCCGTGACGGGCGAGAGATGCGTCGTGCCTGGGGCAACGGCCATTTCCAGCTTGTCGTCCTCGACCTGATGCTGCCCGGCGAATCTGGCCTCGACGTGGCCCGCTGGCTGCGCGCCCAATCCAACATCGCCATCATCATGCTGACCGCGATGGGGGAAGACACGGACCGCATCATCGGGCTGGAACTCGGGGCCGACGACTATGTCCCCAAGCCCTTCAACCCGCGGGAGCTTCTGGCCCGCATCCGCGCCGTGCTAAGGCGGGCGCCGGAGCGGGAAGAACAGCAGGCGCGGGAAACCCCGGCGGGGTTCCGCTTCGCGGGCTGGATGCTGGAAACCTCCCGCCGCCGCCTGGTGAACCCCGAAGGGGTGGAGGTGCCGTTGACGGGTGGGGAGTTCGATCTACTGCTGGCCCTGGTCGAACGCGCGAACCGCGTCCTGACCCGCGACATGCTGCTCGACCTGCTGCGCGGGCGGCAGGCCGGGCCGTATGACCGGGCGATCGACGTCGCCGTGTCCCGCCTGCGCCGCAAGCTGGAAGACAACGGGCGCAACGCCCAGCTCATCAAGACCGTCCGCAGCGGGGGCTATGTCCTCGCGGCCCCCGTGGAACGCGCGTGACGTTCCGCGCCTGGCCCCGTAGCCTCGCCTCCCGCACCGCGGTCGTGCTGCTGCTGGGTCTGGCGCTGGTGCAGATCGCCGGGCTGACCATCCACGGCCTCGACCGTGTCGACATGCAGCGCCTGGCGCAGGCCCGCGATGTGGCCGAACGCGTCGTCGGCATCTACCGCTCCTTCGTCGTCGCCACGCCCGAGCAACGGCCGACCCTGTTGACCGAACTCCGCCGCGGCCCGGCCTTGGTGGTCGAGGTCTCGAACATCCCCCCCGCCGGTGCGGTGTCCGAAGTGCCGATCGAGCTTGCCCGCCTGCTGCGAGTGAACGTCAACCTGGTGCCCCTGGGCGTACAGTCCCAGCGCTGGCGAGAGGTGGTTTTCCACGGCGGACCCGCGATGCAGCGCATCACCGTCGCCTTCCGCCTGCCCGAGGGGCAATGGCTGCATGTCACCGTCCCGGTCGGGCGCGTGGCCCCCTGGCACTCCCCGACGTTCCAGATCGCCTTCGCGCTGATGACCGTCTTCGCCGCCGGGCTGATCCTGTGGGCCGTGCGGCGGCTGACGGCGCCGGTCGCCACGCTCGCATCCGCGGCCGAGGCGCTGGGCCGCGACGTCAACGCGCCGCCCTTGCCCGAAACCGGACCGCTGGAGGTCGCCCGCGCCGCCGCCGCCTTCAACACGATGGCCGAACGGATCAGGCGCTTCGTCTCCGACCGGACGGAACTGCTGTCGGCCATCGGGCACGACCTCCGCACGCCGATCACCCGCCTGAAGCTGCGGGCCGAGTTCATGGAGGACGAGGAGCAGCGCACCAAGATGCTGTCCGACCTGGCGGAGCTGGAGGCGATGGTCTCCGCCACCCTCGCCTTCGGGCGAGCGTCGCGCACCGACGAACCGGCCGTCGCGCTGGACCTGGCCGAACTGCTGCAAACCATCCTGGATGAGGCGCACGACACCTGGCCGCAGATGGAGAACAAGCTCCACTACGACGGTCCCCCCCACCTTACCGTTCACGCCCGGTCGCTCGGCCTGAAGCGCGCACTGACCAACCTGGTCACGAACGCGGTGAAGTATGGCGGGTCCGCGCGGGTGCGGCTGCATCCGCCGGCGGGCGGGATGGTGCGGATCGAGATCGAGGATGAGGGCGAGGGCATTCCCCCCGGAGAACTGGACCGCGTCTTCGAACCCTTCCACCGGGCAGAGCCGAGCCGGAACCGGGAGACGGGGGGGGTTGGGCTGGGGCTGCCGATCGCGCGGAACATCCTGCGGGCCGCGGGCGGGGATGTGACCCTGTCGAACCGGGTCGAGGGCGGGGCGAGGGCGACGGTGACGCTGCCGGGGTAGGGTTCGGGGTTGGATAACCCCCCGTCAGCCCCCTCCCCCCTTGAGGGGGAGGGTTGGGGTGGGGGGTGTCGCGGCACGGACTGGGGCGCGTCTACCCCTCCCCCAACCCCTCCCTCAAGGGGAGGGGAGTCAACGAAGCACCCCCTCAAACAATCCGCGTGCGGATCGTCCCAACCCCTTCAACCGTCCCTTCCAGCACATCCCCGCGCTGGACAGCCGCCACACCCTCGGGCGTGCCGGAGTAGATCAGATCCCCCGGCGCCAGCGTCACCAGGCCGGAGAGATACGCAATCGTCTCCTGCACGTTCCAGATCATCTTGCTCAGGTCGGAGGTCTGGCGGACCTTGCCGTTCACCTTCAGCTCGATCAGCCCCTTGGACGGGTGGCCGCAGCTGCCGGCGGGGACCATCAGGCCGATCGGGGCGGAGTGGTCGAAGCCCTTGCCCATGTCCCAGGGCTTGCCCTCTTTCTTCGCGGCGTTCTGGAGGTCGCGGCGGGTCATATCCAGGCCGGCGGCATAGCCCCAGACGTGGCGCAGCGCGTCGGCCTCCTGGATATTCGCGCCGCCTTCACCGATGGCGACGACCAGTTCCATCTCGTGATGCAGGTCCTTGCTTTGCGGCGGATAGGGCATGTCGGCGCCGTTCAGCAGCAGGGCATCGGCGGGCTTCATGAAGAAGAACGGAGGCTCCCGATCCGGGTCGCTGCCCATTTCGCGCGCATGTTCGGCGTAGTTGCGGCCGACGCAGAAGACCCGGCGGACGGGGAAGCTGCCACCGCCCGCAACGGGGACCGAGACGATGGCGGGGGGCGGGATGACGTAATCAGCCATTGGGGTCCGGTGCTCCGGTCAGGGTGGGTTTGGCGTGGATAGGCGGGATGGGGTGGTAACGTCAAACATTGGGGGGGACGATTTCTCACCGGGCATGGGGTCGTGTCGGGTGAAAAATCCTGGGCGCCGATGGTGGGGGAGCGGGGCCTGTCCCCGGGTCTGTGCCCCTGGTGTCATGGCCGGCCCCCGTCGTCATGGGCTGCGCGTCGTCACGGGTGCTTCCCGCCCGTCGTCCCCGGGTGCTCCACCCGTCGTCACGGGGGCTCCATCCGTCGTCACGGGGGTTCCACCCCTCGTCACGGACGCTCCACCCCCTGTCATCACGCGCGCCCCGCCCCCCGTCATCCCCGGCCTTGTGCCGGGGGCCATCACCCGCACGCGGCGGGCTCGGAGGCACAAATCCTCACCGGACATGGGGTAGCACCATGTGAAAAATCGGCTCGCCTCCATCCGGGGGAAAGGCCAGCGGTTCGGTGACGCGGCTGGCACCGAAAAAGGCTTCAACACGGAGGACCACGAAGGGGCACGGAGAGGTGTGGTTCGGCCGCCGGCGGTTGCGCGGGATGGCGCCGAGCCGCCGCGTGGTTCTTGGTGTCCTCGGGGTTGAAGGGTCGCGCTTGCGCCGCATGCCTGGGTTGGGGGGAACCGGGGGCGGCGGGGGGATCGGGCGGTCGGTTTCTCACCGGACATGGGGTTGGACCATGTGAAAAACTCGCGGGGGCTGTTCTGGTGGGCGCGGGGCGTCTGGACGACCGGGATGGGCGCCGTGGCGGAGCGGTCAACATCGGTCCGCGGGGTGGAACGCGGGGGCGATTCCTCACCGGGCATGGGGTGCCATGCCGTGGAAGAATTCGTTGGGGCCAGGGCGGGGTAGACCGTGTTCGTCATTCGTTCCTTTCTACCCGATCCAAGGGACGAAAGGCAACCTCGCCGAGTGGGCCGGCACGGCGTGGTGTCAGGGGGGCGGCCAGGCGGCCAGTTGGGCTTCCAGCCGGCCGAGCCGTTGCTGGGCGCGGGGGAGATAGGCGGTGATGTTGGCCTCCCGGAACACGGTCACAGCGTCGCGGGCGCAGGCGATCGCCTCCTCCAGCGCCGCGCGGTCCCGTCTCCGCTCGGCCAGCAGCGCCAGATCGCCAGCCATGTTGTAGTGCGCGCGGGCCCAGCCCAGTGGCACGCGGTCGCGGGTGTATTCCTTCAGCGCGGCGCGATAGGCGGTGACGGCTTCCTCCAGCCGCACGGTGCCGCTCTCGCGGGCGCCGAGGCTCGAGAGCGCGCTGCCAAGGTTGTTCTGGGTCATCGCCCAGTCCAACGGCACGCGGTCGCGGGTCCATTCCTCCAGCGCGGCGCGATAGGCGATGACGGCTTCCTCCAGCCGCGCGGTGCCGCTCTCGCGTGCGCCGAGAGTCCAGAGCGCGGTGCCGAGGTTGTTCCGGGTCATGGCCCAGTCCAGTGGCACGCGGTCCCGAGTAAATTCACCCAGCGCCGCGCGATAGGCGGCGACGGCTTCCTCCAGTCGCGCGGTGCCGCTCTCACGTTCACCGAGGGTTGAGAGTGCGTTGCCGAGGTTGTTCTGGGTCACGGCCCAGTGCAGAGGCACGCGGTCGCGGGTACGTTCCTCCAGCGCGGCGCGATAGGCGGTGACGGCTTCCTCCAGCCGCGCGGTGTCGCTCTCGCGTTCGCCAAGGGTCTGGAGCGCGGTGCCGAGGTTGTTCTGGGTCGTGGCCCAGTCCAGTGGCACGCGGTCCCGGGTGTATTCCTCCAGCGCGGCGCGATAGGCGGCGACAGCTTCCTCCAACCGCGCGGTGCCGCTCTCGCGTTCGCCGAGGGTCGAGAGCGCGTTGCCGAGGTTGTTCTGGGTCCTCGCCCATGCTGATGGGACCGCACGGCGATCCAAGGTTGCCACTTCCCCGCGGAGAAGCTCGATCGCGTAATCCAAACTGGCGGAGTCCCCCTGGCGTTCAGCCAGTTTCCAAAGGGCGTGGCCCAAGTCATTGACCACGTTGCTTCGCTCAGTCCCTGAGGTAAGTTGCTTTTCGACGATGTGGCGAAACCACTCGACGGCGTGCCTTAATGCATCAGTTTCGGGGGCGTTCTCCCCATGTGCCAACGCGGCCCGGGCAGCTTCCAGAATCAATTTAGGTTCAAGTTTATCAAGCGGCTGCATCAGGCTCACCGGGAACTGTCAGCCCAAGGGCGCGGCGCGCCGCAGCGTAAGCATCGGCGTGCCTGCCGGCAAGGCGAAGTTCACGAATTTGGCCAATAATGCCGTCAACGTCCTGGGCTAACGGTATGGCGTCCGCCGCCTCCCGGATTCGCTGCAGCACAACCCCAGCCGTGGCAATCTCCGCTCGGATATCACCGTCGGTGATTTCGGAGGCCGATAGGTCACGGATAACGCGTGCGATCATTTCAATCGGTCGGGCAATAGCCGAGGGCGCTCCAACCTTCAGCAACCTCGAAAGGTCGAGGAAGAAGCGGTCGGCATCCTGACCCAAAAGTAGCCGCGCATTTCGGGATGTCGCCAAGAAATCCAGCACCTTGTTGCCTAGCGCATCGGGCTTTGACGAGTGGCTTACCCAAAAAATCGGCTTATTGTCATACGCTTTAGCGGCCTGGATCAGCAGGTCCATGATGCCGTCTTCCCGCCCGCCATACCCCACGACAACGAAAGCCTGGGCGTGCTGAAAAAGCTTCTGCACGGCCGCTGATGCCTGCGGATCGGTTCCAACCGCCGCCACGTCCTCGGGTGAATTGCGCAGGAGGTAAGTATGGCGTGAGCCATGCAACTCCACCAACTGGGCATGTTCTGGTGCGCCGGCGATACGGTTGAGTGATTCCACACCGTCGCACACGACAGGCAACACACCGGCCCGCATCATGCCGGACAGGACCAACTGGTCGAAGTTGGTCGTGAGCACGGTGGAAACAAACCGCTGTTTGACCAATTCGCCCAAACATAGATGGGCCCAATTAATGGCACCATTCGCCTCTTTCACCAGCCCAGCGAAAAGCTTCCGGACATCGTCGGGAGCGGTGTAGTGGCGACGGAACATATCGTCGTAGACGCGATACCAGTCGATCGTACTGTCAGTAAGTGCCACGCCGGTCGCGACTGGCACGGGCGGATCGAGTTGGCCGTCGGCAACAAGCGCCTGATAGCAAACCACGATATCATCGTCGGACGAACACAACTCAAACCTGCCCGCGACCTGACGAACCATGTGCCGGGCTATGCTGGTTGCGCCTGGAATGCCGGCCGTGACGGAACACCCTGCCCCGACCAGAAAGATTGTCTGGCCGAGTTCCGGCTCTGGCGGCCGAACGAAGCGCATGCGACTCGCGATCTCCGTAGCGTCATCAATGATGCGGGGATCGCGGCGTTTGGTCATGTCGTGGCAATGATGAATTAGTTGGTGGCGGAGTCAATGCCGCCGAATTTTTAATGGCTGGAGCGGCGCCTTCTGGGTCAAGCCGTGAGCGGGTGGACGCATGCTCTCGCGATCTCAAGGGACCGTGCCGCTGCTACCCCTCCCCCCGGCCCCCTCCCTCAAGGGGAGGGGGAGAGTCCAAGCGCCGTTC
Source organism: Acetobacteraceae bacterium UBA6159 (assembly GCA_002422345.1). Classification (GTDB taxonomy): domain Bacteria; phylum Pseudomonadota; class Alphaproteobacteria; order Acetobacterales; family Acetobacteraceae; genus Rhodopila. The sequence goes on along the minus strand of DIUL01000173.1, from coordinate 46,341 downwards.
CCCTACGCCTCACACCCCTCATCCCGAAGCAGTTCCACCACCGCGTCCACCGGCACATCCGCGCTCGTAAACGCCTGCCCGATCCCCCGCGCCAGAACAAACGTCAGCGCCCCGTCGCGCACCTTCTTGTCCCGCCGCATATGCCCCACCAGCGTCGCCGCCGAGAACCGCCGGTTCAGAGTCCGCAACTCCGCCGCCATCCCGCAGGCCGCGACATGCGCCACAACCCGTTCGGCATCGGCGGGGCTGCAATGGCCCAGCCTGGCGGAGAGCTTGAAGGCGAGGCCGAGCCCAACGCCCACCCCCTCCCCATGCAGCAACCCGCCGTCGTAGCCATACTCCGCCTCCAGCGCATGCCCGAATGTGTGCCCCAAATTCAGCAGCGCTCGGCCGTCATTCGGCTTTTCCTCGCGTTCGTCATCGCCGACCACGGCGGCCTTGAAGGCGCAGGCGCGGCGCACCGCCTCGGCCTGCGCGTCCCGGTCGCCGCCGACCACCGCGGTGCCGTTCGCCTCACACCAGTCGAAGAACGCGGCGTCCCCGATCAGGCCGGCCTTGGCGATCTCGGCATACCCAGCGCGGAGTTCCCGCACCGGCAGAGTCGCCAGCGTGTCCATGTCCGCCAGCACCATCCGCGGCTGGTAGAACGCGCCCAGCAGGTTCTTGCCCCAGCGCGTGTTGACCGCCGTCTTCCCGCCCACGGACGAATCCACCTGGGACAGCAGCGTCGTCGGGATCTGCACGAACGGCAGACCCCGCAGCGTCGCCGCCGCGACGAAGCCGGCCAGGTCCCCCACCACGCCGCCGCCCAGCGCGAGCACGGCCGTCCGCCGCTCCACCCGCTGTTCCAGCAACTGGTCCACCACGCTCGACCAGGTGTCGACGGTCTTCGACGCCTCCCCGCCCGGGATGATGATGGATGTCGCGGAGAACCCCGTCTCCGCCAGCCCCGCCATCAGCCGGTCGAGATGCAGCGCCGCCACCGCCCGGTCGGTCACGACCACGCAGCGTTTCTGCGGCAGCACCGGGGCGAGCAGGGCGCCCGCGCGGGCGATCAGCCCGTCTCCGATCACCACGTCATAGCTGGCGGTCGACAGGGACACGGTCAGCCGCCGCGGCGGCACATGGGCCGCCACGGCGTTCACGACCTCGGAGGTGGTGGTTTCTGGCGAATCATCGCCGCAATCAACGATCACATCGGCCTCGGCATAGATCGGGTAACGGATGCCCATCAGGCGGGAGAGGGTGGCTTCGTGGTCCCCATTCGCCAGCAGGGGGCGATTGTCGCGGGAGGCGACGCGGCGGACCAGGGTTTGCAGGCAGCAGCGCAGCCAGACCGACACCGCGTGCTGGCGGGTCAGGGCGCGGGTCTCGGCATCCATGAAGGCGCCGCCGCCATAGGCGATGACGGTGGGCGGGCCCTGCAGCAGGCGGCGGATCACCCGGCGTTCGCCGTCGCGGAAGGCGGGCTCTCCGAATCGGGCGAAGATTTCCGGGATCGTGCAGCCGGCCGCCCGCTCGATCTCATCATCGGCGTCGCGGAAGGGCATGCCCAGGCGCGCGGCGAGGCGGCGGCCGATCGAGGTCTTCCCGGCGCCCATCAGGCCAACAAGGACGATGCTGCGAGGGGGCGTGGTGTCGGACAGCGGAGAACTCTCCCGCAAGGCGGTGTTGCGTGTCATGGTGGCGGAAGCTAGCACAGCCCCAGCCGGACAGGCCATGACCGGCCCGCCGCATCACAGGAGCCTGGATGAGCCGCATTTTCCTGATCGTCGTGGCCGTGGGCGTGCTCGTCCTGGCGGTGGGCGCGGGGCTGCTGGGGGCGTTCCCGCCGCAGCCGACCCCGAAGGCGATCGAAAAGACCCTGCCGAATGAGCGTTTCCAGGGCCGCTGAGTGGACCGCCATGTCGAGGCGTTCCTGGAGATGCTGGCAGCCGAACGGGGCGCGGCGCGCAACACGCTGATGGCATATGCCCGGGACCTGGAGGATTTCGCCGCCTTTACCGCCTCCCGCGGGCAGAAGGTGGCCGGGGCGGATGCGGCGACCTTGCAGGCCTATATGGCGTCCCTGCCCGCCCAGGGCCTGGCGGCGCGCACCGCCGCCCGCCGGTTGTCGGCGCTGCGCCAGTTCCATCTGTTCCTGCTGCGGGAGGCGATCCGGACCGACGATCCCACCGGGTTGCTCGACACGCCCCGCCTGCCCCAGACCCTGCCGAAATACCTGAGTGAGGCCGAGGTCGATTCGCTGCTGAACGCCGCCCGTGATAGGGTGGGGCGAACCGGGCCGGTGGCCCGCGCGGCGCTGGAAATCCTGTATGCCACCGGGATGCGGGTGTCGGAATTACTGTCCCTGCCCCGCTCCGCCCTGACCGCCGACGCCGACCTGCTGCTGATCAAGGGCAAGGGCGGGCGGGAACGGCTGGTCCCGCTGTCCGAGGCCGCCAAGACCGCGTCCCGCGCCCTAATGGCCGAATCCGAGGGCCGCTGGCTGTTCCCCGGCCGCGATCCGAAGAAGGCGCTGACCCGGCAGGCGTTCTTCCTGCTGTTGAAGCAGGTGGCGTTGGCCGCGGGCCTCGATCCCGCGCGGGTGTCACCGCATGTGCTGCGGCATTCCTTCGCGTCCCATCTGCTGGCGAACGGAGCGGACCTCCGCAGCCTCCAGATGCTGCTGGGCCACGCGGACATCGCGACGACGCAGATCTACACGCATGTGATGGCCGAGCGTTTGCAGCGGCTGGTGGAGGCGCATCACCCGCTGGCTATGCGGGTGGCTGGGACTATGCCGGCGGTTCAGGCACCGGATGCAGGCGATGCCTGAAGGTTAGCCCCTCATACAAGTCCCGCAGCGCCAGGGTCGCGCCGAGTTCCGGCAGTTCGACCACCGCGTCCAACCCCTCCAGCAGCAGGTCGGACCAGGAACCGCCGGCGGGGCGGCGCCAATGCCAGACCCGCGGCTCGTCTGGATCGACCAGGATGATATGCAGCAGGCCGGAGACACGCTGGTATTCGCGCAACTTCCCGATGGCATCGAAGGTGCGGGTGGAGGGCGACAGGACCTCGATCACCAAGCGCGGATCGGTCGCGGTCAGGCCATTCAGATCAACCGGCCCGCAATCAACCCCAACATCCGGCCGCCTGATATTGCCATTCGGAATTCGGACCGCGAAATCCCCGGTAAAGGGCTGGCACGGCCCGCCGCGCAACGCGGGGCGCAGCGATGTCAGCGCATTGACGACGACAAGATCGTGCCCGCGTCGCGCCCCCGCCATCGCGACAGGCACGCCATCCACCAGTTCCCACCGCCCTTCCTGGCCCAAACACCAGTCCAGAAACGCCTCCGCGGTCATGGCCCGAACAGCTTCGCTCATGCGCCACCCCATATCACATTCCCGCCCCGCGCGTCGTGGGTCTTCCCCTCCCCGTGAATCATGCTAAAGGCCCCGCCCCATGCGCCACTTCCTCGACTTCGAAAAGCCAATCGCCGAACTGGAAGGCAAGATCGAGGAGCTCCGGCGGATGTCGGAGCCCAACGGGATCAATATCGCCGATGAGGTCGCGCGCCTGACCGTCGTCGCCGACCGCCAGCTCCGCGCGACCTACGCCAAGCTCACGCCCTGGCAGAAAACCCAGGTCGCCCGCCACCCCGACCGGCCCAAGGCCAGCGACTACATCCGCGCCCTGATCACCGAGTTCACCCCCATGGCCGGCGACCGCGCCTTCGCCGACGACGCCGCCGTGCTCGGCGGGATGGGGCGCTACCACGGCCGCTCGGTCGTCGTCCTCGGCACCGAAAAGGGCGCCGACACCGAAAGCCGCGTCAAACACAACTTCGGCATGGCCCGCCCCGAAGGCTACCGGAAAGCCCGCCGCCTGATCGAATTCGCCGGCCGCTTCGGCCTGCCCATCCTGACCTTCATCGACACCGCCGGCGCCTTCCCCGGCATCGACGCCGAGGCACGCGGCCAGGCGGAAGCCATCGCACGCTCGATCGAAGCCTGCCTGGAAGCCCCCGTCCCCCTGATCGCCACCGTCATCGGCGAAGGCGGCTCGGGCGGGGCCATCGCTCTGGGTGCCGGCGACAAGGTGCTGATGATGGAGCACGCAATCTACTCGGTGATTTCGCCCGAGGGTTGTGCCTCCATCCTCTGGCGCGACCAGGCGCAGGCACCCGTCGCGGCCGAGGCGCTGCGCCTGACAGCCGAGGACCTGAAGAAACTGCGGCTGGTGGATACCATCGTCGCCGAACCCCTGGGCGGCGCCCAGCGGGATTCCCAAGCCGCGATCACGGCCGTGGACCAGGCGATCCAGGAAGCCCTGCTTTCCATCCTCGGCACCGACAGCGTCGCCCTCCGCACTCGGCGGCGGGAAAAGTTCCTGGAGATGGGCCGAGAGTCAATTTCCTGACGCAATCGCAGTAAATTGGTGATAGCTGTTGCACGCGATAGGACACCGAACCATCCTGCAACGAATGACCCATCCCAGCGTCCCACGGCATCCAGGCTGAATCCCGGATGCCCAGCCCAGCCGAACGATCCCGAGCACGCCAATGGGGCGGCTGGCCCCCGCCGGACGGCCCCATGTGCGCCCTCGCGATGGTGGGGGGCGGGCGATGAAGTGGCTCAATCGCCCCACGAGCACGACCGGCACGGCCCTGTTCCTGCTGGACGTGGTGTTCGTGATCGCCGCCTGGCCCGTGGTGCTGTGGATCAGCCGGCCGGATTTCCTGACGCTGTTCGTCCCGCCCGACGATATCCGCGGCTATCTCTACCCCATCGCCAACCTGCTCGTGCTCTACGCAATGGGCCTTTATCGGCGCGATGCGCTGATCGAAACCGGACGCTCCCTGTCACGCGTGCCGCTCGTGGTCGGGATGGGCTGTTCGGCCTCGGCCATTTTCTCGACCATTCCGGCCTTCGTCAGCAGCGAAATCGTGCCGCTCGGCGGGCGGGACCAGGCGCTGGTCTTCGCCCTCGCCTCGGTCTGCTTCACCCTCTCGGCCTTCGCGGCCCGGGTCCTGGTGTCCTTCATGCTGCGCCATCGGATGCTGCGCCGCCATCTGCTGGTGGTGGGCGCCGGCGCCCGCGCCTGGGACCTGCGCCACATGCTGATGCGGGAAGGCAGCAGCCTGCACTACGACATCGCCTTCCTGCATGAACCGGCCCTCGGTGAGGTCGACCCCCGCCTGGCCGAGGACCCGACCGTCCGAATCCTGGAGGGCGACTCGATCGACGTCCTGGCCGCGGCCCGCCTGACCGAGGCCGACCAGATCGTCGTCGCCCCCGATGACCGCAGGGGCATGGACCTGCAGCGGCTTCTGGACTGCCGAAAGGCCGGCTTCCCGATCGTCCAGTACCTCAGCTTCGTCGAGAAGGAGATCCGCCGGATCGACCTCAAGCGGATGGAACTGGGCTGGCTCGTGTTCTCCGACGGTTTCACCTTCAGCGCGCTGGACCGGTCGCTGAAGCGGCTGTTCGACCTGATCATGAGCCTGCTCGTGCTGCTGCTGACCGCCCCGCTGCTGGCCGCCGCGATGGCCGCGATCCGGATGGAGGGACCGGGGCCGATCCTGTATCGCCAGGAACGCGTCACCCGCGACGGGCGCATCTTCTGGATCATGAAGCTGCGGACGATGCGGGTGGATGCCGAGAAATCCGGCGCCGTCTGGGCCGCCCAGCAGGACAACCGCATCACCAAAGTGGGCCTGTTCCTCCGCCGGTCCCGCATCGATGAACTGCCGCAACTTGTGAACATCCTGAAGGGGGAGATGTCCTTCGTCGGTCCCCGACCGGAACGCCCGATCTTCGTCAAGGAACTGGCCGCGCAGATACCGCTTTATAATGAGCGGCATCTGGTCAAGGCCGGCCTGACCGGCTGGGCGCAGATCAACTACCCCTATGGCGCCTCGGTCGACGACGCGCGGTCGAAGCTGAGCTACGACCTGTATTACGTGAAGAACTTCTCGATCCTGTTCGACGTCGTGATCCTGGTGCAGACGCTCCGGGTCGTGCTGTGGCCGAGCGGCGTGCGGTAGGCAGGGTCAGTAGCTGACCATGCCCATCCACCACTGGGTCTCATCCCCGCTGTCGATGTCGTAGGCGCGGACGAAGCCCAGCGTCCCATCATCGGCGATGCGGAACAGTGACAGGCGGGTTGGGACGTGGCGCACCTGGTCGCCCTCCAGCACGTCGAGGCCCATGATATGGGCCACCACCATCAGCCGCCCGCTCGGGTCGATATGGAAGGTGCGGGGGTGGATGCCCTGGGTATCGGCGTGCTGGATGAGCCGAGGCCGGCCGGTGTCCTGGTCGATCGAGAACACCGCGATCGAATTCTCTCCGCCCGCGAACAGCGCCCGCCCGTTGACCGTGGTGGTGCCGGAGGCGCGGTTGGCGACATAGACCGTCCGCCCGTTCGGGTGGACATGCACCGTGCCCACCATCTGGTGGATGTTCGGCATGTGCGGGCGCGCCAGGGTGTTCTCCCGGAAGCGGGGCATCGGGGCGATCGTGTCGCCATCCCGCTCGAACAGATCGACGGCGTTCTGCCGCTCCAGCGAGACATAGATCCACGGCCGGGTCGGATGGAAGTCCAGATGCCGCGGCCCGAACCCATAGCCACCGCCGGGCGCCGGGGAGGCGAGCGGGGTCAGGCCGCCATTCTCGAACCGGTAGACCATCAGCGTGCCCGGCTCCTCGGGCTTGCGGGGCTGGCTGTCATGGCCGCGGGCCGGCACCAGGACCAGACGGTTGTCGGGCGTGGCGAGGATCTGGTGCGGGAAGATACCCGCATCGACCGGGCTGGGGGGCACGACCTCGGGCCCCGCCGAGAAGTCGGGATTGACCCGATAGACCCGCGCGGCGCCCGGGTGGTTGAAGGCAACCAGGATGTGCTCGGAGGGGATGTCGGTCGCCATGTGGATGGGGCGGCTGGGCAGGGAGACCGGGGCACCATGCGGCGACAGGGCACCGGTGGCGGGATCGATGGCCAAAGCCGAGACGTGGTGGTTTTGGCCGGTTCGTCCGCCGACACCTGACGCGCCGTCGCTGCTCGCCACATACAGGAAGCGTCGGTTGGCGTGCGGCCAGGCGTACTGGACATTGGCCGGCAGGGTGACGGTGTCGCGCCGGGTCAGCGTGGCGGCGTCGACATCGACGTCGTAGTGCGTCAGGCGCGGCCCGACATTGGCATAGAGCGCGAGCTTGCCGGTTCCGGCCATGGTTTCCTCCTGGGTGTCCCTTTGCCGGGATGATCCCCCGAATGGGCGGGATTGGCCAGAGCGCGCTGTTACGCCGCCGCCGGCTCCCGCCTCGCCTTGGTCATCCAGTGCCAGGTGACGACCGCGGTTGCGATGATCACGGGGGGCAGGACCGTCAGGTTCAGGGCGCGATAGCCCCACAGCGCCTCGATCACGCCCGAGGTCAGGGCCGTCATCGCCACGTTCGCGAAGACGATGAAGTCGTGCGTGGCCTGGACCTTCACCCGCTCCCGCGCCGCATAGGCCGTGGTCAGCATCGTCGTGCCGCCGACGAACATGAAGTTCCAGCCGACCCCCAGGATCGCCAGCGCGATGAAGAACGTCCAGAACAGCGACGGGATCGCCAGGTTCAGCACCACCGCTCCGGTCGTCAGCAGCGCCCCGGTCAGGATGATCTGGTGGATGCCGAATTTCTGGATCAGCCGCCCGGTCACGAAGCCCGGCGCATACATCGCCACGGAGTGCGCCCGGATCACCTCGGCGCTGGCCGCGACGCCGAAGCCGCACAGCATCATCTCCAGCGGGGTCGAGGCCATCAGCAGGTTCATCGTCCCATAGCCGACCAGGGACGCCACCACCGCCGTCACGAAGTTCGGGCGGGCGATGATGTCGCGGAAGGGCACGGGCTCTCCGGTCGCCTTGGGCGGAGCCGGCGGCAATTCGGTATAGTACAGCAGAACCGCGGCGATCATCGGCAGCACGGGCAGGTACAGATAGGTCGCCAGGAACATGAAGTTGGTGATCAGGTCATGCGTCTGCTTGACCATCTCGGGCCCGACGATCGCCGACAGCACGCCGCCGGCCATGACGAGGGAGATGGCGCGCGCCTTGGCCTCGGGCGCCGCCACCTCGGCCGCGGCGAAGCGCAGATGATGCGACATGCCGAAGCCGATGCCGGCCGGGATCGCGCCCAGGCAATACAGCGGGAAGAACTTGAGGTAGACCCCCGCGGCGAAGGTCAGGCTGCCGGTGAACATGATCGCACAGGCCAGCCAGAACCCCTTCTTGCGGCCGAAGCGGGTGAACGCCCAGCTCGCGACGACCGAGGAGCACATGACCGAGACCATCTGGATCGCCATCGGCAGGGTGTTCAACGCGCTGCCGGAAAGCTGGTAGCCGATCAGGGAGGCCATGATCGTCTGGCCGGCCATCACGGCATGCAGCATCGCCTGGCAGGCGAACAGCAGCCACACATTCCTGTTCATCGGCGCGCGTTTCCCTTGGAAGGTCGGAGGTCAGAAGTGACTCCAGCCCCCCTTCTTCAGCTCGAGGGGGTTGCCGGCGGCATCGCGCAGCATGACCCGGCCGGGACCGGAATGAAAGGCACCGATCCGGGTAACCGGAATGTCCGCGGCGCGGGCCACGGCGCGCAGGGCGCCCTCTCGGGCCGGCGGGACGGCCATCAGGACCTCGTAGTCGTCCCCTCCGGTCAGGCAGGTTTCCAGCCACTCCGGCCCCGCGGCGCGCGCCTGGTCCGACAAGGGCACGCGGGCCGCGTCCAGTTCCGCCGTCAGGCCGCTGGCGCGACAGATATGGCCGAGGTCCTGCACCAGCCCGTCCGACACATCCATCCCGGCCGAGGCCACGCCGCCGATCGCCAGCCCCACGCGCGGACGCGGCAGGCGATAGCGGTCCAGCAGGAACCCCGTCGGGTCGGCCAGCTTGCCGAGGGCCACCTGCAACCCCAGCGCGCCGTCGCCGATCGTACCGGTGACCCAGATGCCGTCCCCCGCGCTCGCGCCGAAGCGATGCACCCCCTGCCCCGGCGCGATATGGCCGATCGCGGTCAGGGACAGGGAAATCGGGCCGGGGGTGGAGGTCGTATCGCCGCCCAGCAGGGTGATCCCGTAAGTGACCTGGTCCCGCGCGAGGCCGGCGGCGAAGGCGGCGTACCAGGCATCGGGCGTGCCACGGGGGCAGGACACAGTCATCAGGTAGCCGAGGGGCACCGCGCCCTTGGCCGCCAGGTCCGAGAGGTTCACCCGCAGCAGCTTCTGCCCGATCAGGTCGGGCGGGTCATCGGGGAGGAAATGCACCCCCGCGACCATGGCATCGGCCGTCAGCACCAGATGCCGCCCCGCCGGCGGGACGAGTTCGGCCGCGTCGTCGCGCAGCTCCAGCGCCCCCGGTCCGGCCAGGGGACGGAAATGCCGGACGATCAGGGAGAATTCAGCCGGGAGGGAGTCTTCCATGCCGGGTCAGGGGGTTGGGGCCGGGAGCCATGCATCTGCACTCCCTCCCCCCTTGAGGGGGAGGGTTGGGGTGGGGGGTATCGCGGCACGGGACTGGGGATGGAGACTCCGTCCTCCGCCCCTCTCCCGAAATGCGATGGGGGGAAAAACCGAACGGCCGGTGCCGCGAAGCCCCCTCCCCCCGGCCCCCTCCCTCAAGGGGAGGGGGAGAAAAACGTCGCCCGCTCCTCCCCGCTTCAGAAAGAGCGTGCGCCCCAACCTCACGCCGCCCCCCACCGCGCCGCGGCGGCGTCATCGGCTTCCCGTGCCTCCACCCAGGCCCCCTCGCCCGAGGCGAAATCCTCGCGCTTCCAGAACGGGGCCTTGGTTTTCAGCCAGTCGATCAGGAACGCCGTCGCGTCCAGCGCCGCCTGGCGGTGGGACGAGGCGGCGATGACCAGGACGATGTTCTCTCCGGCCCACATCGTGCCGACGCGGTGGATCACGGTGCAGCCGAGCAGCGGCCAGCGCTCCTCGGCCTGGGCAATGATCTTGCCGATCGCCCGCTCGGTCATGCCGGGGTAATGTTCCAGCGTCAGGGCGGTCACGGCCGGAGACCCCGGTTCGTGCGCCCCTGGATTGTCCCGCACCGTGCCGATGAACACGCCGATCCCGCCGATATCCGTCCGCCCGGCCGTCAGCGCGGCGATTTCGGCGCCGGTGTCGAAATCCTCGGTCTGCACGCGGATGCGCGCCATGGTCGCCTCCGTCCTAGAGCATGATCACGCTGAGCGGAACGTAACAGCGTGTGAATCATGCGACAAAATAAAGAGCTACAGCGGTTTGCCGTTTCCAGTCATGGTCAGACCGCTCTAGCCGCCGGTCACGGGGGGGAAGAACGCGACCTCATCCCCCGGACCGACCGGCGCCGAGGGGTCGGCAAACTCCTGGTTCACCGCGCAGCGCACCGTCCGCCGGTTGCTGAACGCGGCCGCGTGGCCGGCGCCGCGCGCCGCCAGCAGGTCGACCAGCGCCGAGACCGTCCGCACGGACTCGGGCAGCACGATCTCCTCCTGCGCCACGCCGGTCCGCTCCCGCAGCCAGGCGAAATAGAGGATGGTGGTGGGCCGGGTCATCAGGCGGTCAGCGCGGCGTCGGGACGGTTTCGATCCGGCCGTCCGGATGGATGATCGTGCTGGTCCCGTTGCCGTTCGGCACGATGATCGCCGATCCGCGCGGCGTCGTCGTCGTCTGGTACCCCGACGTTCCGCCCGACGTGACACCTGCCCCACCCGGCGCGTTCACGATCCGACCGGTGGGATCACGCGCGGGCGGCGTGGTGTTCGGCACCAGGGACGAGGGCGGCGGAGAGGCCGATGTCGGCATGGCCCCCTGGATGCGCGATCCCATGCCCGAGTCACGCTCGACATCCTGCAGCGTCGGCATCTCCGGCGGCGGGCCGGGCCAGATGTCACCGGGCTCGGGCACCAGCGGGTTCACCGCGACGGCGGTTCCCATCACGCGGCGCAGGTTGATGCTGTCGCCCCGGGGCATGTTCGGGTTGGAGCCAGTAGTGAAGGGCAGGTCCGCCCAGGTGTTCTGGCCCTCGCAGCCGCCGAGTGCGATCAACAGGCCAAGCATCGTGATACGCCGCATGCGGCAAGGCTCCCCACGGAGTTGGGTCGGGGTGGATGGTCGTGCGCCGAATTCGCCCGCGGCGGGCCCCGGCGGGATGCCCAGGCCGGAATGTGCCCTCTGTTCGCCCATCACTCAAGGACTGTCCGGCAAAACGTGGAATCTCCGTGCGCGCACAGGGTCGTTTCACCCCGGTGGCAGGGCCGGCAGGCGCCCCATGATCCAGTCCGCGACAGCGACGGGGTCATTCAGCGGCAGCAGCGCCCGGGCCCCGACGTCCACCGCGGCGTCGCTGATCACCGCGATCACGTGTGGATCGTCAGGCCAGATCGGCGCCTTGCCGAGGGCGGGGCGGTGGACTTCCAGCTTGGGGAAGGGATGGGTCTTGTAGCCTTCGACCAGCACCAGGTCGACCGGGTCCATCCGGTCCAGCAGGTCCGGCAGCGGGGGTTCGGCGCCGACGACCTCATGCAGCAGCACCCAGCGGGAGCCGGCGGCGATCATCACCTCATGCGCCCCGGCTTCGCGATGGCGATGGCTGTCCTTGCCGGGGCGGTCCATGTCGAAGCCATGATGGACATGCTTGACGGTGGACACCGTGATGCCCCGCGCCCGCAGCAAGGGCAGCATCGCGACCAGCAGCGTGGTCTTGCCGCTGCCGGACCAGCCGACGATGCCCAGGACCCTCATCGGTCAAAGCCAGCGTGCTCAGGGCCGGCCACGGATGACCCGTTCCGCCGGCGGGGCGGAGGCATGGCGGAACCCGGCGCGCAGATAGTCCCAGCCGGTGATGATGGTCAGGATGGCGGCGATCCACAGCATCGTCTCACCGATGAAGGACACCGGGACGAAGCCGATATGCAGCAGCGCTGCGGCGGTATCGCCGGCCAGCAAGGTGCCCAGCGCGCCCATCTGGAACGCCGTCTTCCACTTCGCCAGCCGCGTGACCGGCAGGCCGATGCGGAGCGTCGCCAGATACTCCCGCATCCCGCTGACGAGGATTTCCCGCAGCATGATCACGACGGCGGGATACAGGCCCAGGTCGGACAGGCGCGACTGCCCCGCCAGCATCATCAGCGCCGCGCCCACCAGCAATTTGTCGGCGATCGGGTCCAGCATCCGCCCCAGGTCGGATTGCTGGCTGCGGGAGCGGGCGATCTTCCCGTCGAAATAGTCGGTGATCGCGGCCAGGCCGAAGACGATGCAGGCGCCCAGGTCGCCCATGGGGGTATGCAACGCGACGAGCGCGACCAGCACGGGGATGGCCGCGATACGCGAGAGCGTCAGCAGGTTGGGCAGATCGGTCAGCATGCGGCGCGCACCGTAGAGCACTTCGCGGCCAAACGGAACGTGCTGGCGGGACGGGTCAGGACACCCCCTCCATCCGCACGCCCGGATGGAAGTGGGCATAGACCCGGCGGGCGGTTTCGCGGCTGATGCCGGGCGCGGCCTCCAGGTCCCCGAGGCCGGCCATCTTCACGCCGCGCGCCGATCCGAAATGATTGAGCAGCGCGCGCTTGCGGGCCGACCCGATGCCCTGGATTTCGTCCAGCTCGCTTTGCTTGATCGCCTTGGAACGGCCGGCGCGGTGGGTGGTGATGGCGAAGCGATGCGCCTCATCGCGCAGGCGTTGCAGAAAATACAGGACAGGGTCGCGCGGCGGCAGTTGGAACGCCGCCATGCCATCGGTGTGGAACCACTCCCGGCCGGCATCCCGATCCGGCCCCTTGGCGATGGCGATCAGCTTGACGTCAGTGACGCCCAGCTCCTCCAGCACCCCGCGCGCGGCCGAGAGCTGGCCCGCCCCGCCGTCGATCAGCACGATGTCGGGCCAGTTGGCCTCGGCCCCGCCATCGGCCTGTTCCTTCAGCCCGCGGGCGAAGCGGCGCTCCAGCACCTCCTTCATCATCGCGAAGTCGTCGCCCGGCGTGATGGCCCCGCGGATCGAGAACTTGCGGTAGGCGGCCTTGATGAACCCCTCCGGCCCCGCGACGATCATCACGCCATAGGCATGCGCGCCCATGATGTGGGAGTTGTCGTAGACCTCGATCCGCTGCGGCTGGGCCGGCAGCTGGAACAGCGTGGCGACCCCGTCGAGCAGCTTCCCCTGGCCGGCGGTCTCCGCCAGCTTGCGTTCCAGGGCCTCGCGCGCGTTGGTCTCGGCGTGCTGGATGACGGCGTGCTTTTCGCCGCGCTGGGGGACCAGGATTTCCACCTTGCGGCCGGCCTTGAGCGTCAGGGCCTCGGCCACCAGCGCCTGTTCCAGGAGAGGATGGTTGATCAGCAGCGTCGTGGGCGGGGGCTTGTCGTCGTAGAACTGCGCGATGAAGGCGCCCAGGACCTCGGGCGCCTCCTCGGCGCGGGCATGGGTGGGGTAGAAGGCGCGGTTGCCGTTGTTGCGCCCGCCGCGGATGAAGAAGACCTGCACGCAGGTCTGGCCGGCGATCTGCCAGGCTGCGATCACGTCGGCATCGTCCAGGCTGGCCGGGTTCACCACGTCGTTGCCCTGCACGAAGGTCAGCGCGCGGATGCGGTCGCGGATGGCGGCGGCGCGCTCGTATTCCAGGGCCTCGGCCGCCTGTTCCATGTCGGCGGCCAGGGCCTGCTGCACGGTCGCGGATTTCCCGGCCAGGAACGCCTTGGCCAGGGTCACGAGCTTCGCATACTCGTCTTCCGCGATCCGCCCGACGCAGGGGGCGGCGCAGCGCTTGATCTGGAACAGCAGACAAGGGCGGGAGCGGTTGGCGAACACCGTGTCGGCGCAGGAGCGGATCAGGAAGATGCGCTGCATCGCCGTCACGGTCTGGTTCACCGCCCAGGCCGAGGCGAAGGGCCCCCAATACGTCCCTTTCCGCGTCTGCGCCCCGCGATGCTTGGCGATCTGCGGGAACGGGTGGTCCTCGGTCAGCATCAGCCAGGGGTAGGACTTGTCGTCGCGCAGGACGATGTTGAAGCGCGGCTTGAGCCGCTTGATGAGGTTCGCTTCGAGCAGGAGCGCCTCGGCCTCGGTATGCGTCGTGACGATTTCCATCGACACGGTTTCCGAGACCATCCGCCGCAGCCGTTCCCCCAGCCGGCCGATCTGGGTGTAGTTGAGCACCCGCCGCTTGAGGCTGCGGGCCTTGCCCACATACAGCGCGTCCCCCTTGGCATCGAGCATCCGGTACACGCCGGGGTTCGCCGGCATGGTTTCCAGCGCGGCCTCGATCACCGCCACGCCCTTGAGGGGCGGGGGGAGTGGTTCTTGGACGGGTGGTTCTGGATCGGTCATCGGCGGGTCATCGGGGGTCATCATCGGGGTCCAGGATACCACCCGCCGGGGCGAATCCGGGAGCCTGATTGGGGTTCAGGGATTCATCCACCAAACCTGTGGATAAGTCTGTGGGCTAATCCGAGGGCAAAACGTGCAAGATCGCGGAATCGCTATGTTACTTAATCATTGCACAAATTTTGGGCCATCGTAACACGCTGATCTTGCGGCATCTTTGGGAACCCCTTGGCGAAGAAGGTAAACGCCCAGGGTCCGCCGGGGCGGCCGGTAACCAGCCCTTCAGGAGGTGGACAAATCCTCCTGACACCGCTCGATTTCAACCCCGGCGGAGGCCGCGTCGGCGAAAACATCGAGCTTTTCGACCCGCACCCGGGCGATCCGCACCCTGGGGTCCAGCAGGCAGGAAACCGCCAGCCGTTCGGCCAGGGTTTCGACCAGGCGGACATGGCGTTCGCCCACGATCGCGCGCACACGGTTGGCGATCTGCTCGTAATCCACGACCCGCGCCAGCTCCTGCGCCACGGTCATCGGATCGGCGGGCGGCGGGGTCTGATCCTCGGCCACGCCGAGGTCGATGTTCACCCGCACCCGCTGCGCCTCGGTCCGCTCATGCGGATAGACGCCGATGCGCGCCGGCATGACCAGGTCGCGCAGGAACACATGGCGCAGCCTGGCCGCGGCGCTGGCGAGCGGCCTTCCTCCCGGTACCATCACTCATCATCCGCGGGGGCGGAGGGGCTGGGCGCCCATTGCAGATGCTGCCCCCCGTCCAGCGCGATCATCTGCCCGGTCATCGACGGCAGGGTCAGGATCGCCATCACGGCGCGCCCGATCTCCTCGATCTCCGGCCCGCGTCGCAGCGGGACCGAGGCGGCCTGGCGGGCGAATTGTTCCGGCGTCTGGCGGGTGTTGGGCAGCGCCGGACCGGGACCGATCCCGTTGACCCGGATGCGCGGGGCCAGCGCGAGCGCCATGCTCTGCGTCAGCGCCCAGAGGCCGAACTTGGAGACGGTGTAGGACACGAAATGCGGCGTGATCGACCAGACCCGCATGTCGATCATGTTGATCACCACGCCCTCGGCCCCCTTTGGCAGGGCATGGGCGAAGTGCTGGATCAGGACGAAGGGGGCGCGCAGGTTCGGTTCGATATGCTTGTCCCAGGACTCGCGGGTGGCGTCGTGCCAGTCGTCCCGCTCAAACGCCGAGGCGTTGTTGACCAGGACTCCGATCGGGCCGAGTTCGGCCGTGGCCTGGGGGATGAGAGGGACGACCTCGGCTTCCTGGGCGAGGTCGCCGCGCAGGATGACGGCGCGCCGGCCCAGGGCCTGGATCTCGGCCTGGGTAGCCAGGGCATCGTCGATGCTGGCGTTGCAGTGGAGCGCGACGTCGAACCCGGCATCCGCCAGGGTCAGGGCGATGGCTCGGCCGAGACGCCGCCCGCCGCCGGTGACCAAGGCGGCGCGGGGGATCGGGGGAGGGATGGCGGTGGCCCAGGACGGCATCATCGTGTCCGGTTCGGTGAAGCGGGGATGTTAGGGGACCCGGGGCTGGGTGGGGAGGGGGCGTGTGTTCGAGACCACCGGACTACCGGCAGCGTAGCAAACCATAGCACATTGTGCTATACGCTGACGCCCATGCGCGTGTTTCTGGTGGCCCAGGTTGGTCGACTGATGCGGAAGGAACGAATGCCCGACAGCGCGCTCTGTCGGTCGGCCGCCGAACTCCTCGCCGGCCGGCTGGGCGCGGGAGAGGCCGATCTGGGTGGCGGCCTGTTCAAGAAGCGGATCGCTCGTGCCGGCGGAGGCAAGCGCGGTGGCTACCGGGCGATCATCGCCTACCGCCAGCCACGCACCGACAGAGTGCTGTTTGCCTTCGCCTTCGCCAAGAACGCGGCCTCAACCCTGACGCCCCAGGGGCAGGAGGCGCTCAGGATTGTGGCCGGCGCCTTCACTACTGCCAGCGATTACCAGGTCGAGGCGCTCCGATCCAACGGCGATGTCATTGAGGTGGAATGTGATGAAACCGAAAGCGCCTAGAACCACCCAGGCGGTGGCGGTCGAGGATGACGTGCTCACGACGGCTCACGGATTGGCCGTTGCCCTGCACCGCGTCGGCGCGCTGGACGAGCGCGGCATGCGGGAGATGGACCGGCTCTGCCCGGAGCCGCGTCCCGACTATGGCGAAGGCGATGTCAAACGCATCCGAGCCGCCACCCGCATGAGCCAACCCGTCTTTGCTCGGCTGCTGGGCGTGGACAAGTCAGCTGTCGCGCAATGGGAGCGCGGAGCGCGGCGGCCATCCGGTCCGGCGCTGAGGCTGCTGGAAGTGCTGGACCCTGAAAAGCCCGAGAGCCCGGTCGTCATGGTCCGGCGTGGCATTGTCGAAAACGCGACCGGCTGACACCCGCCGCAAACTTCCCTCACTTCGCACTTGCAATATGAACCACGATCCCCGATATACCGCTCGTCTTTCCGCGACCGCGCGATGGCGCCTTTTTTGGCGTGCTTTCCCGGAAATTTAAGACATCCCAACCGTTCCCGCCGATCGCGCCGGGCTACGGCGACACAGGCGCCGGCCATTTCGCGGACATCATGGTCCCGGCCGGCGACAATCGGAGCATACAGTCCTCGTGACATCCCCCAATTTCGCGGCGTTCGGCCTGGCCGAACCGCTGCTGCACGCCCTGACCGCGTGCAAGTTCACCGTGCCCACGCCGATCCAGGCGCAGGCCCTTCCGCCCCTCCTCGCCGGCCGTGACGTTCTTGGCGTCGCCCAGACGGGATCCGGCAAGACCGCCGCCTTCTGCCTGCCGCTTCTCCAGCACCTCTCGGTGGAAAACGTCCGCGCCGCCTCCTTCATGACACGCGCTTTGATCCTGGCGCCGACCCGTGAACTCGCGCTGCAGATCGATGAAACCGTTCGTCGCCTGTCGGCCAACCTGCGTCTCCGCTCGGTCGTCATCATCGGTGGCGCCAGCCGGCATCGCCAGGTGGAGATGATGCGCCGCGGCGCCGATATCGTGATTGGCACCCCGGGCCGCGTCTGCGACCTGATGACCACCCGCGAACTGAACCTCAGCGCCGTGCGCGGCTTCATCCTCGATGAAGCGGACCGCATGCTCGACCTGGGTTTCATCAAGGACATCAAGCGGGTCGTCGCCAGCCTCCCGGCGACGCGCCACTCGGCCCTGTTCTCGGCCACCATGCCGCATGAGGTCCTGAGCCTGGCCCAGAGCCTGCTGCGCGATCCCGTCCGCGTCGAGATCGAACGGGTCGAGGAAACCGCCCCGCGCATCACCCAGTCGCTGTATCACGTCTCCACGTCCGGCAAGCTGGGCCTGCTGCGCGAACTGCTGGGCGATCCGGCCTTCAAGCGCGTGATCGTCTTCACCCGCACCAAGCGCGGCGCCAACCGCGTGGCGGAGCAGCTTGAGGGTGATGGCATCCAGGTCAACGCCCTGCATGGCAACAAGAGCCAGTCGCAGCGCGAACGCGCCTTGGGTGACTTCCGCTCCGGTCGCGCCCGTATCCTGGTCGCGACCGACCTGGCCGCGCGCGGGATTGACGTCAGCATGGTCAGCCATGTCATCAACTTCGACATGCCGGTCGAGCCGGAAAGCTATGTCCACCGCATCGGCCGCACCGCGCGCGCCGGGAATGAGGGCATCGCGATCTCGCTGTGCGACTCGTCCGAGCGTCCCTGCCTGCGCGCCATCGAACGCCTGACCGGGGAGAAGATCCCGGTCATCGGCGGCGAACCGGCCTACGAGCCGCAGCAGGCCCGCGGTCCGAAGCCGGCCGCGGTGGTCAAGCCCTTCGCCAAGCGCCGGTTCCGTGGCGGCAAGCCGGCGACGGCCCGCCGCGCTGCCTAAGGCCGCATGACGGACATCTACATCGACGGAGACGCCTGCCCGGTACGCGAGGAAGTGTACCGGGTAGCGGACCGCCTGGCCCTGCAGGTCCATGTCGTCTCCAACGGGTCCCGCCCGATCCGGCCCTCCGGCCGCCCCAATGTCGCGATGATCGTCGTCGGCGCCGGGGCGGATATCGCGGATGACTGGATCGCCGACCGGATCACGGCGGCGGATGTCTGCGTCACCACGGACATTCCGCTCGCGTCCCGCTGCCTGGCCAAGGGCGCGCGGGCGCTTTCCCCCAACGGCCATGTCTGGACGCCGGACAATATCGGCAACGCCCTCGCGGGGCGGGAAATGTCCCGTCATCTACGGGAGATCGGCGTGGCTACCGGCGGCCCCTCCCCCTTGACGAAGCAGGACCGGTCCCGCTTCCTCAACGCCCTCGACACCATCATCCAGGCGGCGCGACGCGTCCGCCCGTAGCGGAGGGAACGCGTGCAGCCATCAAACGACCGGGTTCTGGGCGTCCTGGGCGGCATGGGTCCGCTCGCCAGCGCCCAGTTCATGCTGCGGCTGACCCTCCTGACGCCCGCGACGCGGGATCAGGAGCATATCCCCACCATCCTCTGGTCCGACCCCCGCGTGCCCGACCGCACGAAGGGCAAGCTGTCAGGCGGGGATGACCCCCTGCCCTGGCTGCTGCGCGGCATCAACGGCCTGCGCCAGGCCGCGTGCGGCGCGATCGCGATCCCCTGCAACACCGCGCATGGCTGGTTTGAGCCGATGGTCGAGGCGGCCGGCGTTCCCGTCCTCCACATCGTCGATGCCGCGGCGACCGACCTGCGCCGGCTTGGCGTGGGGCGGGGGACGATCGGGCTGATGGGGACCCAGGCGACGCTGAACATGCGCCTTTATCAGGAGCGTCTGTCCGGCCAGGGCTGGGACTGCATGACGCCCAGCCAGGACCAGATGGACCGGCTGGTCACGCCCTCGATCGCGCTGGTGAAGGCCAACCGCGTGGCCGAGGCTTTTGCGCCTTTGGCCGAGGTCGTCAACGACCTCGCGGCCCGAGGGGCTTCGGCGGTGGTGCTCGGCTGCACGGAAATCCCGCTGGGCATCCAGGCCGGGCCGGTGGAGGCTCTGCAGGCCCCGGTCGTCGACACGATCGACGCGCTGGCGCGGGCGTCGATCGCCTGGGCGCGGGGATAGGTTGGGGTAGGTTAGCTGCTGGGGTTAGCGCGGGGTCGATAGAATCGAGGCAATGCCGTCCAACAACGCTCCCCTCCCCGTGAGGGAGGGGTCGGGGGAGGGGTAAGCCACCCCCGGGTCCGTAGAAGCCCACCCCCAAAACACCGTGCCGCTAGACCCCTCCCCCCGTCCCCCTCCCTCAAGGGGAGGGGGGGCGTGGTGGATGGAACCCGCTCCCTACCCCTCCCGCAACGCACTCCCAACCCGCCGCATCACATCCGCCCAATCCCCCGCCACCTTCTGCCGGAACAGCCGGACCGTGGGGTACCAAGGCGTGTCCTCCCGATCCATCAGCCACCGCCAGTCCGGCGCGTGCGCCAGCATGATCCACGTCGGCCGACCCAGCGCCGCCGACAGGTGTCCCACAGACGTATCTACCGTGATCATCTGGTCCAGACTGCTCAGCAGCGCCATCGTGTCGTCGTAGTCCCCAATCTCCGCCCCGATATTCACCAGCGGCGCCCGACCGAAATACCGCCCCGCCTGGTCCGCCGAGGGCCCCTTCTGCAACGACACCAACGCCACCCGCGGCACCGAGGCGATGGGCCCAAAGGACGCCAAAGTCGTCGACCGCCGCCGGTCATTGTTATGCGTCGGCCGCCCGGCCCAAACGATCCCCACCCGCTTGAACCCCGCAGGCACCAGCCCGTCCAAACGTTGGCGCCACGCCGCGACCCGAGCCTGATCAGCCCGCAGATAGGGCGCCTGCACGGGCACATTCCCCGGCCGCGTCCCATGCAGCCGAGGCAGCCCCGACAGCGGCACATAAGCGCGGAACGGCACCGAATCCTCCCACCGCATCGCGATCGCGGCCGAGGGACACAATTGCCGCATGATCGAGACGACCTCGGGCGGGCAGGCGATCACGATGTCCGGGCAGCGCGCGAGGACCCAATCGATGTAGCGGCCGAACTGGATGATGTCGCCAAACCCCTGATCCGCCACCAGCAGCAGCCGGCCATCGGAGAACGCGGTTCCGTCCCATTGCGGCCGGTCGGTCGGCGGCATCAACGGTGCTGCCTCGGCGATGCGGAATCGCCATTCGTATTCCTCCCACCCCTCGGCCCAGTCGCCACGCAGCAGCAGGGCCTCGGCGCGGGCGAAATGGGCACCAGGCAGGCCGGCATTCATCGCCAGCGCCCGGTCCGCGCAGGCGATGCTCTCGTCCAGTTCCAGCCGTTCGTAATGGATGACCGAGAGGTTATGCAGGCACAGCGGATCGCTGGGCGACAGCGCCGCGGCGCGCTGGGCGGAGGCCAAAGCCTCATCCAGCCGCCCCAGGCTGCGATAGACCTCGCAGATATTCCGCAGATACAGCGGCGTATCCACGCCATGGGCAATCGCCCGCTCCATCTGCTCCAGCGCCTGCGTGTGGCGGCCGAGGCGGAATGACACGATCCCCGCCAGATGCAGCGAGTCCGCCTGATTGGGCGCCACTGCCAGGATATGGTTCAGCAGCCGGTCCGCCTCGGGCCACCGCTTCGCCCGCTCATACTCCGCCGCCATCATGAACAATTCGTTCAGCGGCACCGGCACCATCGGGACGTCGCCGGGCCTGGGCGGCGGGATCGGTTCCATCGGTCAGTCGACCGTGTAGCCGAGACGCTCGATCACCGGCCGCAGGATCGGAATGACCGGCTCCAACTGCCGGCGATAGTTGCGGTAGCGGAAGCGGGAGCGGTCGTACAGCGGCTCAGTCACCTGGGCATAACTCGCGGTGCGGGCGTGGCGGCTGTTCTCGTGAAACGCCAGGCAGCGGGGATCGAAATCCTCGCCCACGAAATCCAGGATTGCGCGGATCGTCGGTTCCTGGTCCTCCACCATCTCCTCATACCGGATCGGCAGATAGCGCAACGCCATCTCGGCCCGGTAATGCTGCACCAGGTCCATCACCCGCACATAGTGCAGGGCGGCGGTTTCCAGCGAATGGGAGCAGTTGAACCCATGCGTGAACAAGTTGGAGATCGCCGAGACCATCACGTCCAGCGGATGGCGGATCACGTGGATCAGCGGCGATTGCGGGAACAGCAGGGCGATCAGGCCCAGATGCGTCTCGTTCAGCGGCATCTTGTCGGTGAACCAGGCAGCCCCCGGTTGCAGGATGCCCATCTGGGCGACCTTCTGGAGGTAGTAGTCCCGCAGGTTGTCCAACCCCTCCCGCTGGTCGCCCATCCAGAGTTCGGCCAGCGCCT
Organism: Acetobacteraceae bacterium UBA6159; assembly: GCA_002422345.1. Classification (GTDB taxonomy): domain Bacteria; phylum Pseudomonadota; class Alphaproteobacteria; order Acetobacterales; family Acetobacteraceae; genus Rhodopila. The sequence continues at coordinate 24,713 of DIUL01000173.1, read as the reverse complement.
CGGGGTAGGTCAGCGGGCTGGCCAGCATCCGCGGCATCAGGCCCGAGATGTCGTTCATCAGCGGCAATTCGTCCCCGGCGCAGATGCGGGGATGCACGGACAGGGTCTGCTCGATCAGTGTCGTGCCGGATCGGGGAAAGCCCAGGATGAAGATCGGCTGCGGCACATCCTGGCGCACACCGGCGCGTGGCAGGGTCCGCAACCGCCCGGCGGTGAAGAAGCCGCGCAGGCGGGTGATCAGATTGTCCGCCACCGCGTCCATGTATTGCAGGCCGCCGCGTTCCATCGCCATCCGCTTGCCGGTCTGGAACGCCGTGAAGGCATCGTCGAAACGGCCCATCTGATCCAGCAGCCGGCCCTTCTCCAGCAACTCGGTCGGCCCGAACCCGTCATCGCCGGTCAGTGCGGCAAGCTGATCCAGCTCCCTCAGCGCCTCATCATACCGTTTCATCCTTCCCAGCACGACCGCTCGGCTGAGCCGCACGGCCGGGTCGTTGGGCCACTTGGCTTCCATCCGGTCGAGCACGGCGGACGCGGAGTCGAACTTGCGGTCGGCTTCTTCCAGGCGAGCCCAGCCCAGGAGGGTCTGGCGGATGTCGGGGGCGGCGGTGGCGGATTCCTCGTACAGGGCGCGGGCTTCCTCCATCCGCCCCTGGTTCTTCAGGTTCCAGGCCAGGTTCGCGAGCAGGATCGGATCGCGGGCGTTGGTCAGCTCCAACACGCGGCGGTAATGATATTCGCCGACCGCGGGACGATGCGCCTCGGTCATGATCATGCCCATCAGGTTGTGGGCCTGCGGGTTCTCCGGCGCGATGCGGATGGCGTTGCGGGCATGCGTCTCGGCGTCGGCGAGCAGACCGCGGCCGAGCAGCAGCAGCACGAGTTCGTTCGTGGCCAGGAAGTTGTTCGGATCGAACCGCACCATGCGGCGCAACAGGACCTCGGCCGCCTCGTGCCGTCCCTGCCCCTTGCGGATTTCATACAGGATCGACAGCGCGCCCGGCCGGTCCGGTGCCAGTTCCAGCACATCCAGGCAGAGTTGTTCGGCCGTCGCGGTCGCGCCCTGGCGATGCGCCTGCAACGCCCGCTCGACCAGGGGCATGAGATGGCGCGTGGCCTCCGGCGGCGGCAGGGTGGCGACGTTCAGGGAGCAGCAATGCAGGGCGCGGAGGCCGCTGCCGCAGGGGCAGAGCTGCGTCACGCGCCCGCGCGTCCCAGCGCGCCTTCAGATTGCGCGCGCCCCGGCGCGTTGTTCGGTTCGGCGCGCCCCGGCGCGACAGCGGGATTGGCGAGCCGCAGCGGGCCACCCGTCGCATAGGCCACGATCTGTTCGAAGGTCTCCGAGAAGTACAACTCAAAGTTCTCCCATTCCGCCCAGCCGAGATGGGGCGTACAGACAACATTGGGCATCGACAGGAACGGATGGTCCCCGTTCACGATCGGCTCCTGCTCATACACATCCACCGCCGCGTAGCCGGGGCGGCCGGCCCGCAGGCCCGCCAGCAGCGCTCCCGGCTGGACCAGTTCGGCGCGGGAGGTGTTGATCAGCAGCGCGGTGGGCTTCATCCGCGCCAGATCCTCCGGTCCGACGATGCCCGCCGTGTCCGGGCGCAGGCGGACATGCAGGGACAGGACGTCCGATTGCTCGAACAATTCCGCCTTGCTGGCGGCGGCGCGGTAGCCAAGCTCCACGGCCTTGGCCGCGGATCGCGCCTGACCCCACACCAGCACGTTCATCCCCAGCCCCGCCCCCGCGCGCGCGACGATCGAGCCGATGGACCCCAGCCCGAAAATCCCCAGCGTCGAGCCGGCCAGCCGGTGCGACAACGTCATCGGCCATTCGCCGCGGCGCATCCGCTCCGCCTCCACCACGATATTGCGGCGGGCAGCCATCATCAGGGCCACGGTCAGTTCGGCCGGCGCATGCGGGGAATTGCTCTTGCCGGTGGAGACCATGACGCCCCGATCCGTGCAGGCCTGGTAGTCGATCGTCGTCGCGTTGCGCCCGACGAGCGCGATCAGGCGCAGGTTCGGCAGACGCTCAATCAACGCGCGGGTGAAATCCACACGCTCACGGATGGCAACAATCACCTCGGCCGGATGCAGCCGAGCGACCAGCTCCTCGAAATCCGCGGCGGGAGCGCGATAGCGGGTGACCTCGTGGCCCTGGAGCAGGCCAAAACAGGCCAGATTCTGAACCATGTCCTGGTAGTCGTCGGGGATCACAATCCGCATGGTCCGGGTCCTGGCAGGCTGAGGTTCGGAGCGTAGCATGAAGGTCGTTGCGGGGGGAGAGCGGGGCTCCGCCCCGGACCCCGGCAGGGGCGCTGCCCCTGCACCCCGCTAAGGGCGAAGCCCTTAGAACCCATTGGTTGGGGGGATTCCGGGAGGGGCTGAGGCTGTGGTTTCAACATCACCTCAGCCCCTCCCGGAATCCCCCCCAAAAACGAATGGTTCCAAGGGCTGTGCCCTTGGTGGGGGTCCAGGGGGCAAAGCCCCCTGGTGGTGCACGGGGCAAAGCCCCGCCCTTCCCCGCATTGACCTTTCGTGCCCCCGCCCCGAAAACCCGCGCATGTCGGATGCGGCCGCCTGTTGGATTCTCTCCGAGGGCCTGACCGGCCTCCAGGCCCAGGCGCTCGGCCTGGCCGAGGCCGCGGGGCTGACGCACGACCTGCGTGTTCTACGGCCCGGTGCGCCGTTTCGTTGGTTCCCCGCCCGCTACTGGCCGGCGCCGCTCCGTGTGGTCGCGGACGCCCTGCATCCACCCCGTCCCCGGATCACGATCGGCTGCGGGGGGATGGCGGCGGCGGTGCTGGCCGCCTTGCGGACGCCCGATCATCCCGTCGTGCAGGTCCAGCATCCCCGCATGAACCCCAAGCGGTTCGACCTGATCGTCGCCAATACCCACGACGAACTGACCGGCCCCAACGTCATCGTCAGCCGCACCGCGATCCATCGGGTGACCGCCGAACGCCTGGCGCGGGAGGCCGACCTGTGGCGCGACCGCCTGGCGCATCATGCCCGCCCGCTGGTGGCCGTCCTGCTCGGAGGCAGCAACGGCCGCTACCGGCTGGACACCACCGTGGCCGGAGGCCTGGCCGCCGACCTTGCCGGCATGATCAAGCGCGACCATGTGGGGATCGTTGTCACCCCGTCCCGCCGCACCGACCCGGCGGTGACGGCGATCCTGCGGGAGGCTCTGACGCCCCTCGGCGGGTTCGTGTGGGACTTCACCGGCGACAACCCCTATTTTGGCATGCTCGCTTTGGCCGACATGGCGGTGGTGACCCAGGACAGCGTCTCCATGATCTCGGAGGCCGCGGCCACCGCCGCGCCGGTCCTGGTCGTGCCCTTGCCTGGGAAATCCCGCCGCCAGGGGCTGTTTCTGGACATGATGCTGAAGGAAGGACGGGTGCGGATGTTCGACGGACGCTATGCCCCCTGGCCCGTGACGCCGCTGAACGATACACCGCTCGCCGCCGCCGAAATGCGCCGCCGGCTTGGCCTGTAGCCACGAGGACCCATGCTGAACATCCAGACTTTCGACGCCCGCGCCGGGGGGAATGTCATCTACAAGGCGCTCGCCCATCCGCTGGCGGCGGAGGCGATTGCCCGCCTGCACGCCCGCCTGCACGCCCCTGTCGCGATCTACGACCCGGACGGCCTGGCCGAGGCCCTGCTGGCCATGTACCCGACTCCGATCGAGGCGCTGTACGTCCACGACACCGCCCAGGTCGGCCAGACCCGCGCGGGGATGGTGACGCGCAAGCTGACCGAGTTGCCGGACAGCGGCGCCCGGACCGTGCTGATTGCCACCTTCGACGCGGCTCGGGTCGTCGACCGCATCCGCCACATGCTGCCGCCCAGCGCGACCGTGCTGACTCTGGACGACATCCGCCTGCCGGCCGGGATGCTGACGACGCCCGGCCGCTACCTCGACAAGCTGAACTTCGCGACGAACTTCGCCTTCTTTCGGGACACCGAGGCGCTGTCGACCCGGATCGTCTCGGCCAACTACTGGGCCAACTACGGAGCCACCCAGGTCCGGCTCTGGCTGCGCCTGTTCGATGGCGACGGAACGGTGCTGGCGACGTGGGAGCAGACGCTCCCCTCCGGCCCGGGCGGCTACAGCATCGACAGCCGCGTGATCCGGCAGCGCTTCGGCCTGGGGCCGTTCACCGGGCAGTTGTTCATCCATGCCATCGGCTCCGCCGGCCACGACGTGGTGAAATACGCGCTCGACACCTATGCCCATGGCGATGGCGCGTCCTTGTCCTGCACGCATGACGCGAACGCCTGGCCGTCCGACCGCTTCGCCGGCCTGCCCGCCCCGCGCGATGATGAGGACGTGGTGCTCTGGCTGCAGAACAGCCACGCCGTGCCGATCCCGGCCGGAGCGGTGGCGCTGGACCGCATGGGCGCCGGCCAGCCGGTGTCCTACAGCCAGGCACTCGGCCCCTTCGCGACCGTGGCCCTGAACGTGCGCGACTGCCTGCCCGGCCTGCGCTGGCCCGCCCAGATCGAGGTCCGCGCCGGCCGCCACGTCGTCCGCCCGCGGTATGAGATCACGCGGGCCGACCGCGTCCGCATCGCCCATGTGAACGTGGAACGCGACAACCTGAAGCCCGATCCGGGCATCCCGACCATGCCCGCCGACCTGGGCCGAGGCTATCTGCTGCCCTTCCCGATCCTGCCCCGTGCGCGGTTCCGCAGCATCGTCCAGCCGACGCCGATGTCCACCGTGCAGGCGAACCTGCCGATCCGGATGGACGTCTTCGATCGGGAGGGGCGGAAGGTTCACGAACGCTTCCTCGGCCGCCTGCCCCGCGCGCATGACCTGGCGCTGGATTTCGACGACATCGATGTGGAGGCCGGGCACGCCGAACTCGTCTACGACTTCCGCGACGGCGGGGAAGCCGATGGCTGGCTGCACGCGCTGTTCCGGTATGAGGACCGGACGTCCGGCCACGCCGCCGAATCGAGCTTCGGCGCCCATGTGTTCAACACCGCGATGACCTGGAAGGATGAGCCGCAATCCTACTCCGGCCCCCCGCCCGGCCTGTCGACCCGGCTGTTCCTCAAGCTGGGCGATGCCACGCGGAACAGCTTCGCGGTGCTGATCTATCCGGCATCCGCGCCGTGGCATGCCCGATCCGCCACCCAGCTCCAGCTCCACTCCGCCACCGGCCATCTCATCGCCGAGGCTCGGCTGTCCATCGCGTGCTCCGGTTCGGCGATGGTGTGGCCGCACCGGGTGTTCGGACCGGACCGGCTGCGGCAGGCGGGGGCCGAGGGGTATGTGCTGGTGCGCGACCCCGGCTGCCGGCTGTTCGGCTATCACGGGCTGATGGACGAGCGGGGCGGGTTCTCGCTGGATCACATGTTCGGGTTCTGAGGGACCGACGGGGCCGTGCCCCCCGTCATGGCGGCCGCAGGGCCGCCACCCACGTCTTTTTGCGGCGGCGCGGAAGGTCCACCGGCCCGCAGGCGTGCCGTCCGATGACACACCGCATACAATCCTGGCATCCCAGGGCCGGTTCTGGTCCTCTGGACACGTCCCATCACGGAGTCGCGTCCCATGGCCCTTGTCATCACGGTCGCGCAGCAGAAGGGCGGCACCGGCAAGACCACGCTCGCCGCCAACCTCGCGGCCGCCCTGGCGGCGGATCGGCGGGTTGCCATCCTCGACATCGATCCGCAGCGCAGCCTGACGCGCTGGCATCAACTGCGCGCCGACCGGGACAAGCCGGCCGCGGCGATCACGTGTTCCGATGTCTCCGGCTGGCGCCTGGCCACGGAACTGGAGCGTCTGAAACGCGACCACGACGCCATCCTGATCGACAGCCCGCCGCGCATCGACACCGACGCCCGCCTGACCATCCGCGCCGCCGACCTGATCCTGGTGCCGGTGCAACCCAGCCTGCCCGATGTCTGGGCGGCCGAGGGGACATTGAAGCTCGCCACCGATGAGCGGCGGAAGGTCGCGATTGTCCTGAACCGCGTGCCGGCGACGTCGAAGCTGCGGGACTCGATCGTGGCCGACCTGACCGGGCGAGGCCTGACACTGTTGCACACCGGCATCGGCAACCGCGCCGGTTTCGCGCATGCTTTTGCGCAGGGCTTGGGGATTACGGAAGCGGCCCCACGTTCCACCGGCGCCAGGGAGCTGCGCGCGTTGCTCGACGAAGTGATGGAGTTGACCCGATGACGGCGTATTTTCTGATGAAGGCCCTGCACGTGCTTTGCGCCGTCGTGTGGATCGGGGGCATGTTCTTCGCGATCCTTGTCCTGCGGCCGAGCCTGGCGGTGCTGGAACCGGCGCAGAGGCTGGCGCTGCATGGGCAGGTGTTCCAGCGGTTCTTCAAGATCGTGTGGCATGTGATGCCGCTGAGCATCTTGAGCGGCTATGCCATGATCTTCACGTTCGGCGGCATGGCGGGCGTGCGCTGGCCGGTCCATGTGATGACGCTGCTGGGCCTGATCATGGGCGCGGTGTTCGTGTTCCTGTATTTCGTGCCGTATCGGCGCTTCCAGGCCGCGACCGACGGGCCTTCCAAGGCGGCGGCGGTGGATATGGTGCGGAAGCTGATTACGGTGAACCTGGCCATTGGGATCGTGACGATCGTGGTGGCGCATTTCAAATAAGGTTGGTGCTGGGGTTTACCCCCCACCCCGGCCCTCCCCCTCAAGGGGGGAGGGGGATTTGCTGGGGACGACCGGTGTTCGCGGAACGCAGGATCGCTTCGAAGACCTCCACGCCGTGCAGGATTTCCGAAAGCGGCGTGGGGAATGGGCGGGCAGCCTCGATCGCGGCGGCGAAGGCTTCCAGTTCGGCGGTCAGCATGTTGAAGCCGGGGGTTTCCGTGACCTCGGGCTTGCCGGTCGCGCGGTGTTCGCCCGCCACGGCGGGGATCAGCCGGTAGGTCGCCATCGGGTGGCCGAGGATTTCCGCGAACCCGCCCGTCCCATAGACCGCCATCCGGTAGTTCGGCGTCGCGGCGGTCGAGCAGAACACGTGCCCCGAGGCCCCGTTCGCGAACCGCAGCAAAATATCCGTCGTGTCATCCGCGAGCGTCGCGGCGCGTCGGCTGACCTGGGCGAAAACCTCCCGGATCGGGCCGTTCAGGTCGATCATCCCATCGATCAGGTGCACGCCGATCGCGGTCATCGCACCACCGGGGCTCTCGGTCGCCTGGGCGCGCCAGGCGTCTTCCGTCAGGGCCAGGCCATGCAGGGCCGTCTGTTCGGCGCTGATCGTGGCGATCGTGCCCAACCGGTCCCGGACCGCGGTCTTGAGCAGCGCCATCGAAGGATGGAACCGCCGGTTGAACCCCACGCCGAGCACGATCCCCGCGCGTTCGGCGGCGGCCAGGGAGGCCTCGGCCTCCCGCACCGACAAGGCGAAGGGCTTCTCCACGAAGACATGCTTCCCGGCCGCGGCCGCGCGGGCGATCTGGTCGGCATGGGTACTGTGCGGCGTGGCGAAGACGACGGCGTCGATGGTCGGGTCACGCAGGATCGTTTCCAGGTCACCGACCCAGCGCAGGCCGCGTTCGGCGCAATAGCCGGCGACCGTCGCCTGGGTGCGGGTATGGGCGGTGGTGAAGCGGATGGCGGTGCTGGCCTGGACGCTGTCGGCCAGGTTGCGGCCCCACCAGCCCAGGCCCACGATGGCGGCTCGGATCATGGTTCCTGTCCTCCGGCTACTTCCGCCATGAAATCGGCGACGAAGCGGTGCATCGTCTCGGCCCGCGCGCGCGCCATCGCCTGTCCGGCCGGCGTGCGGAACCCGTCGGCGACCTTGAACAGTTTGGCGGGGAAGTGGTCGATCGCATAGCGGCGGTCGTCGAGCCCACGCTGCTGTGCCGCCGGATCGTCGGGGTCATACAGTTGCGATCCCATCCGCCCGCCGGTGTAGAAGCAGCGGGCGATGCCGATGGCGCCGATCGCGTCCAGCCGGTCGGCGTCCTGGAGGATGCGGGCCTCCAGCGTCCGCGGTTCGATGCCGGCCGAGAAACTATGCGCCTCGATCACATGGGCGAGGGCGTCGATCCGCTCGGGGGGCCAGCCCAGGTCGGCAACGATCCCGCGCGCCCGTTCGGCGGCGAGGCGGGAAGCCTGGGAGCGCAGCGGCGAGTCCTTCTCCACCGCCACGCAGTCATGCAACAGCACGGCGGCGCAGACCATTTCGGCATCGGCCGCGGGCTCGGTCGCGGCGATGGCGGCGGCGTTCCGCCAGACGCGGAGGATGTGGGACAGGTCGTGGGAGCCGTCCGTCCCGGCGGGGCCGAGTTCGGCGATCAGGCGGGCAGCGAGGGTTTCAAACGGCGTGAAGGCTGCGTGGATCGCCATGCGCGGACTTCCTGGGTTACGATGCGGTATCGGTAACGGAAAACCACATCACGCGCGCGCCCTTTTGCTTTTCGGGCGGCCGCCAGGAGGAAGCCATGAGCGAATTCGAACTCGTCTGGGACAGCCAGAGCGGCGTCTCCGAATGCCCGACCTGGGACGCGGCCAACCGGCGGCTGCTGTTCTGTGACATCCCGGGCAAGAAGATCAACGCGCTCTCGGTCGACACCGGCGCGCGGGAGACGTGGGAATTCCCCGAGGTCGTGGGCAGTTTCGGCCTCTGCCGATCCGGCCAGTGGGTGGTGGCGCAGCGGCACCGCGTCGTGCTGTTCGACCCGAAGCTCAAGCGGATCACGCGGCTGACGATGCCGATCGAGGAACCGGCGACGAACCGGCTGAACGACGGCAAGGTCGGGCCGGATGGGGCGTTCTGGGTCGGCTCGATGGATGAGAATTCGCCCCGCCAGCCGCTAGGGTCGCTCTATCGCGTGACCGCGGATGGCAAGGTGGAGAAGCGGTCGGAGGGGTACGCGGTGTCCAACGGCCTGGCGTGGTCGCCGGATGGGCGGATCATGTACCACTCGGATTCGACCGCCGCGATCATCCAGCGCTGGGATTTCGATCCGGCGACGGGGGCGATGTCGAACCACCGGATCATCGCGAAACTGTCGAATGAGGAAGGCCGCCCGGATGGCGCCGCGGTGGACATGGACGGGAATTACTGGTCGGCGGGTCCGTCGGCGGGGTGCATCAACTGTTTCTCTCCCGAGGGGAAGTTGCTGACGAAACTGGCCTTCCCGGTGCCAGGTCCGACGATGCCGGCCTTTGCCGAGGGGCATATGTACGTGACGTCATTGCGGGAGGGGAAATCGGCGGCGCAGTTGGAACAATTCCCGGCGCTGGGCGGGTTGTTCCGGTGCAAGGCACCGGCCGTGGGGGCGCCGGTTTCTTTGTTCGCGGATTGATACCAACCGGCTTTTAGGTTGACCCCTGTCGTCGCCATCTCGTCATGGTGGCAGCAGGGCCACCACTCGCGACTTTGCTGTCAGAAACAGGAGAAAGTCGTGGTTGGCGGCCCTGCGGCCGCCATGACAAGGGGGGGCCGGTTCCGCTCAACCCACCGCGGGCAGGTCCACGGTCAGCGCGCGCAGATCGTCCTCGTTCAGCGTTTCTTTCTCCAGCAACCGCCGAGCGGTGAGTTCCAGAACGGGGCGGCGGACGCGGAGGATATCGAGGGCGCGGTCCAGCGCCTCATGCACGATGCGGCGCACTTCCTCGTCGATCGCGTCGCTTGATGCATCGCCGAACTCCCGCGTCTGGCCGAACATCTGCGCGGAGGGACCGCCCAGGAATGACCGCTGGTCCGCCTCATAGGCCACCGAGCCCAATCGGTCGGACATCCCGTAACGGGTGACCATTGAGCGCGCGATATCGGTGACCCGGCGCAAATCGTCGGCCGCTCCGGTTGAGAAATGACCGAAAACCACCAATTCCGCCGCACGCCCGCCCAGCAGGACGGCCATCTTGTTCTCCAGCTCCTGCTTGGTCATCAGGAACCGGTCCTCGGTCGGGCGCTGGATCGTGTAGCCCAGGGCACCGATGCCACGTGGAATGATCGAGACCTTGTGGACCGTGTCCGACCCCGGCAGCGCCATCGCGACCAGGGCATGACCCATCTCGTGATAGGCGACCACTTCCCGCTCCTTCGGGTTCAGCAGGCGATTGCGCTTTTCCAGACCGGCAACAATCCGTTCGATCGCGTTGTTGAAGTCCTCCATCGTCACCGCCTCGGCCCTCCGGCGGGTGGCGAGCAAGGTTGCCTCATTCACCAGGTTGGCCAGGTCGGCGCCGGTGAAGCCGGGGGTCAGGGCGGCGATATCCTCGGGGTTGATGTCGGCGCCGAGTTTGGATTTCTTCAGATGCACATGCAGGATCTGCACGCGCCCGACCTTGTCAGGGCGATCCACCAGCACCTGCCGGTCAAACCGTCCCGCGCGCAGCAAGGCGGGGTCGAGGATTTCCGGCCGGTTCGTCGCCGCCAGCAGCACAACGCCGCTTTTCGTGTCGAACCCATCCAGTTCCACCAGCAACTGATTGAGCGTCTGTTCCTTCTCATCATGCCCGCCCATCGACATGCCAGGCGAGCGGGCGCGTCCCAGGGCGTCGAGTTCATCGATGAAGATGATGGCGGGGGCCTTGTTGCGCGCCTGCTCGAACAGATCGCGCACACGCGCGGCGCCGACGCCCACAAACATTTCCACGAACTCGGACCCGGAGATGGAGAAGAACGGCACCCCCGCCTCTCCCGCGACGGCCTTGGCGAGCAGCGTCTTGCCGGTGCCGGGAGGGCCGACCAGCAGCACGCCCTTGGGCATGCGCCCGCCGAGGCGGCCGTATTCCTCGGGGTTCTTCAGGAAGTCGACGACCTCCTGCAGCTCCTCCTTCGCTTCATCGACGCCGGCGACGTCGCTGAAGTTCACGCCGGTGTTGGATTCGACATAGACCTTGGCCTTGGATTTGCCGATCGACATCAGGCCGCCGCCGATGCCGCCCGAGCCCATCAGGCGCTTGGACATGTACCACCAGACGCCCATGAACAGCGCGATCGGCATCACCCATGACAGGATCGTGGGCAGCAGCGTGCTCTCGATCTGGCCGGTGAAGATGACGTTGTAGCCCTTGAGTTCCTTGGCGAAATCAGGATCGACGCGGGTCGTGGTGAAGCGGGTCTTGCCGTCCGCCTGCGGCTCCTTGAACGTGCCCTGGATGAAATTATCCGAGACGCCGATCGATTCGACCTTGTTGCCGGCAAGAAGTTGCTGGAACTCGCTGTAGGGGATGTGCGCGACCTGTGTGTACGACATCCAGGCGTTCTGGATGATCGTGAACGCGAGGATCGCGAACAGCGCATACCAGATGTTGAATTTCGTCTTCTTGTCCATCCCGCGCTCCTGACCGGCCGGCGGGAAGCGTGCCGGCGGGTTACCCAGATTTTGGGATTATTTTCGCTGGTTCAATGACCGGGGGCGGTTGGGGTGGTCAGGGCGGTCGCATTTGACCCTGGGACGGCCCTCCCGTCCTGGCCGGGCTTGACCCGGCCATCGCCGGGGATTCCGCCGATGGTTTTTCGTATGATTTCAAATACCTGCGTGGCTGGCGATGGGCGGGTCAAGCCCGCCCATGACGGAGAGCGGCCAGACGCGACCGCACCGCCGTGGCCCCCGCCCCGGCTACAGCGCGCCGTCGGCCCGCAGCGCCGCGATCTCCTCGGGCGTATAACCAGCCTCGGCCAGCACCTGGTCCGTGTGCTCGCCCTTCGCCGGCGGGGGCGTGGTGATCTCGGGGCTGTCGGCGCCGGCGGTGAAGCCCGAGGTCACCAGCCCGATCTCCCGGTCCACACCCGTCGCGCCATCGATGCGGCCGATGACCTGGCGGTGGGCGACCTGCGGATGCTCCAGGATTTCAGGGACGGTGCGGATGGCGGAGGCGGGGACGCCTTCGGCGTTCAGCCGCTCCTCCCAATTCATTGCCGAATCGGTCAGGAAGGCGGCGCGCAGTTCGGCGTGCACGTAATCATAATGCGCGCGCCGGCCGGGGACGGTCTTCAGGCGCTCATCGGCCGCCAGGTCAGGCCGCTTGATCGCCGCGGTGATGCCGGCCCATTGCTTGTCGGTCATCGCACTCATGAGGATGCCGGCGCCAGTGCCGGTGGCGAACGACCCCAGCGTCGGCAGCTTGACGACCGAGCCGTTGCCGACCAGTTCCGGCACCGCGCCGATATTGAGGTAGTTGGAAACGATCGGCGACATCAGCGCCAGCGACGTATCCAGCATCGAGACATCGACATGCTGTCCCTCCCCCGTCATCGCCCGCCGATACAGCGCGCCGGCGATGGCGAAGGCGGCCATGACGGCGGTGCCGAGGTCGACGACGGTGAAGCCCACGCGGGTCGGGCCGGAGGCGGGGTGACCGGTGACCGACATCATCCCCGACACCGCCTGCACGGCGCCGTCATAGGCAGGGGCCTTGGATGAAGGACCGGTCTGGCCGTAGCCCGACACCGAGCAATAGATCAGGTTGGGCTTGATGGCCTTCATCGCCTCATACCCGAAGCCCAGGCGGTCGATCACGCCGGGGCGGAAATTCTGCACGACGACGTCGGCGTCCTTCACCAGGCGGGCAATGACCTCGGCGGCCTTCGGATGCTTCAGGTCGAGCGTCAAAGACCGCTTGTTGGCGTTCATCGCCAGGAAGAACGGGGGCATGCCCTGCGCGCCGATATCGTTGTCGGCGCCGATGCCGCGGCACTGGTCACCGTCCTTCGGTTCCTCGACCTTGATCACGTCGGCGCCGAGCAGGCCAAGCTGCATCGTGGCGAAGGGGCCCGCGAAGACCTGGGAGAAATCGATGATGCGTACGCCGTTGAATGCCTTGGCCATGGTTCAGACGCTCCTTGAGGTGGCGCGCAGGCGGTTCTCCCGCCTGGCAATATACAATCCGGCGCCCACGATGACCGCGGCGCCGATCCAGGTCCAGTGATCGGGCAGGTTCCGGTACAGGATGTATCCCGACAGCGTGGCGCCCAGAAGTTGGAGGTAGTTGAAGGGGGACAGCAGCGCGGCGGGACCACGCTCGAACGCCTTGGTCAGCAGATAATGGGCGCTGCCACCGATGATCCCCATCGACAGGAACAGCGCCCAATGGTGCCACTGGTTCGGCATCGTAAAGAAAAACGGCGACATCGCGACGACCACGCAGGTGCCGACGAATCCGGACCAGATGTTGGTGGTCTCGGCATGGTCCTGGCCGGCGAGGCGGCGGGTGATCAACTGATAGCCGGCGGAGCTGACGGCGCTGCACAACAGCAGGATCGCGCCCCATTGGTCGGCGCCGTCGCCACACGGGCGGATGATGATCAGCGTGCCGAGGAAGCCGGTCAGGATCGCCGCCCAGCGATGCAGGCCAACCTTCTCTCCCAGGAAAGGACCGGACAGCGCGGCGACGATCAGCGGGGTGGAAAAGCTGATGGCCGCGGCGGTGGCGAGCGACAGCTGGGTCAGGCCGGTGAAGTAGAACAAGGACGAACTGATCCCGCACAGGCCGCGGATGATCTGCAATCCGGGGCGCTTGGGGACCAGGATGCGCGGGCCGTGGCGGGGGGCGAACAGGATCAGCATCCACAGGAAGGCAATGCCGTGGCGGAACAGCGTGACCTCGAACGGGTGATAGGACTCGGCCATCACCTTGCCGCAGGCGTTCACGTAGACGATCAGGCCGACATAGACGCACATCAGGCCCATGGCCTGGAGCAGGCGGTCGTCCAGGCGAACGGCGGGGGCGAGGGTTTTCATGGGTTGGGGGGCACCAGGCGGAACACGCGCCCCTCGGCCTGGCCGCTCCGCCGAAAATGGTCGGCGCCCGAGGCCACCCGGCCGGCATCGATGGCCGCCGCGATGTCGGGATGGCGCGCGCGATAGAACGCCTCATCAAAGGCCAGGCCGTGGAACGGCACCGGCGTCAGCCGGTCGCGCACGAAGGCGGCGGCGGTGTCGGCCAGGGCGGTCCAGGCCTCCCCTGGCAGCCGGAACGTATGGCCGGCGTCGACGAAATGAAGCCGGACCTGGGGGGACAGGTCGTGGTCCAGTGCCTCATCCAGGCCGCCATAGACATCCCGCAGGCCCTGGATGATCAGCGTGGGAGTGGTCAGGCGGCACAGATGGCGGGTCCGGTCGGGTTCGTGGCGGTGATCGGGGTGGCGGAACGGGTAGCCGAGGCAGATCACCGCCGCCACCGGATACTGGCAGGCGAACCGCGTGACGATCTGTGCGCCGCTCGATCGCCCGATCAGGATCGTGCCGGAGCGGTCATCGGGCGCCGAGGCCTCCAGCAGGGCCAGCCGAACCTCGGGGGTGGACCAGGCGGCGGGGGCGCCGCGGTTGGCGATCAGGTCCTCGTAGGACACGAAACCGGTGGCGCCCAGGGCAAACAGGCGGGGCAGCAGCCGGCTGAGCAGGGCCTGCGCGATGGGCCGATCGCGCGGGTAGGATGTGCCCGGCATGAAGACGACATTCCCCAGCGGGGGCGAACCGCCGGGGTCTGATGCGTGGGAAGCGTCTGGGGTGGGCACGTGGGATCACCCCGGCAGCCGGTCGAGCCGAACGTGTGTCAGTGGCTGGGGCGATAGAACGGCCGGTCACCCTTGACCGTGACGCGGTAGCCCGAGCGGACCTGCGGGAAATAATCCCACATGGCGATGTGCTGGACGCAGCGGTTGTCCCAGAACGCCACGCTGTCGGGCTGCCATTGGAAGCGGACCTGCCAGTGCGGGCGGTTGCAATGCTCATACAGGAATTCCAGGACCGCCTTGGCCTCGGCGTCGGGCAGGTCCTTGATGCCGGTCGTGAACACCGGGTTGACGAAGATCGCCTGCTTGCCGGTGACCGGATGCGTGCGGATCAGCGGGTGTTCGGAGCGGGGGAAGGTCTTCTTCTCGGTATCGCCGATGATCTGGTTGGTGCGGTTGTAGTTGGGTGCGCCGTCGTGGATCGCGGTCAGGCCGCCGAGGAAGCGCTTCATCGGCTCGGACAAGGCGTCATAGGCGGCGTACATGGAGGCGAAGATCGTGTCGCCGCCGTTCGTGGGGATGGTCTTGAGGTTGAGGATCGAGCCCATCGGCGGCTCCGCGTCGCAGGAGACGTCGGAGTGCCAGCGTTCGCCGGAGACGCGCTTGGAATTGGCGTCAGCGTGGATGGGTAGGATTTCGGGGTGGCCGTCGGGGCCCTTGGTGTTCGGGTGGATGGAGAGATCGCCGAACAGGCGGCCGAAGGCCTTGTGCTGGTCGAAGCTGAGCTTCTGGTCGCGGAAGAAGATGACCTGGTGCGCCATCAGCGCGTCATGGACTTCCTGGAACTGCTGGTTGCCGAGAGGGCGGCCGAGATCGATGCCGGAGATTTCGGCGCCGATGGTGGGGGTGACGGGTCTGACGGTGATGGTTTCGTAGGGCACGACGTCCTCCTGTTCCCGGGTTGCCGGTTGGGGGACACTATCGGCAGGTTCGGGGTGGGAGGCAAATGGGGGGGTGGGTTTGGGATGGGCTTTGACAGTTTTCCTATTTCTTGGTAGGGAATGGGGTTGGGTTGTTGTTGGTGGCGGGGCGTGCGGGAGAGGTGGGGCTGGGACGGTTTTTCCGAGGGATGCGACCCCATGCCCGGTGAGCCGTACGCTCCCGGTCCTCAGGGGGGAGAGGGGGAATGTCGTATGGCCGGACCCCATGCCCGGTGAGCCGTACGCTCCCTCTCCCCTTGTGGGAGAGGGGGCGTGGGGGCACCGGTGGGGGGTCTTTCCCTCACCCACATCCCGGCCCATCACCCTTCAAAGAAATTTTCCCTACGGTCCAACCCCATGTCCGGTGAGAAATCCGCCCCAGATCGCGCCGCCGCTTCTCCCCGGATGACATTCCGGCCCGGACACTCTATCTCTCCCGCTGAACCATGGGCGACCTCCGCCCCGGACACAGCAGGCCCCCCCAAGCCATATGACCGACACTCCGATCGACCATATCCGCAACTTCTCGATCATCGCCCATATCGACCATGGGAAATCCACCCTGGCCGACCGGCTGATCCAGTTCACCGGCGGCCTGTCCGAGCGGGAGATGACCAACCAAGTCCTCGACAGCATGGAGCTGGAGCGGGAACGCGGCATCACCATCAAGGCCCAGACCGTCCGCCTGCGCTACAAGGCGAAGAACGGCGAAGTCTATGAGCTGAACCTCATGGACACGCCCGGTCATGTCGACTTCGCGTACGAGGTCAGCCGCAGCCTGGCCGCGTGCGAGGGGTCGCTGCTGGTCGTCGATGCCAGCCAGGGGGTGGAGGCGCAGACGCTCGCCAATGTCTACCAGGCGATCGATGCCAACCATGAAATCGTGCCGATCCTCAACAAGATCGACCTGCCCGCGGCGGAACCCGCGCGGGTGAAGCAGCAGATCGAGGACGTGATCGGGCTGGATACCTCCGACGCGGTGGAGATCAGCGCCAAGACGGGAATCAATATCGAGGGCGTGCTGGAGGCCTTGGTCCACCGTCTGCCCGCCCCCAAGGGCGATCCGAACGCACCGCTGAAGGCGTTGCTGGTGGATAGCTGGTACGACCAGTACCTGGGCGTGGTCATTCTGGTCCGGATAAAGGATGGGCGCATCAAGCGCGGCCAGAAGATCCGGATGATGTCCAAGGGATCCGTCCACCAGATCGAGCAGGTGGGCGTGTTCACGCCCAAGATGGTGCCGGTCGATGACCTGGCGCCGGGCGAGATGGGCTACATCACCGCGGCCATCAAGACCGTGGCCGACTGCAACGTCGGCGACACTATCACCGACGACCGTACCCCGGCGCTGGAGGCCCTGCCCGGCTTCAAGCCGTCCATCCCCGTGGTCTGGTGCGGCCTGTATCCCGTGGATGCCGATGACTTCGAGAAGCTGCGCGAAAGCCTGGGCAAGCTGCGGCTGAACGACGCGAGCTTCCATTACGAGCCCGAGACCTCGGCCGCGCTGGGCTTCGGCTTCCGTTGTGGGTTCCTGGGGCTGCTGCATCTGGAGATCGTGCAGGAACGCCTGAGCCGTGAATTCGACCTGGACCTGATCGCGACGGCACCCTCGGTCGTCTATCACGTGTTCAAGACGAACGGGACGATGGTGGAGCTGCACAACCCGGTGGACATGCCGGACGGCAGCGTGATCGACCATATCGAGGAGCCGTGGATCAAGGCCACCATCATGGTCCCGGATGAGTATCTGGGCGCGGTGCTGGCCCTGTGCTCGGAGCGCCGGGGCGTGCAGCAGGACCTGACCTATGTCGGGAACCGGGCGATGGCGGTTTACCGGATTCCGCTGAATGAGGTCGTGTTCGATTTCTATGACCGGCTGAAATCGTGCTCCCGCGGGTATGCCAGCTTCGACTACGCGATGGATGCGTATGCCGAGGGGGAACTGGTCCGGATTTCGATCCTGGTGAACGCCGATCCGGTGGACGCTCTGTCCTTCATCGCCCACCGCGCCGCCGCCGAGAGCCGCGGCCGCGCCATCTGCGCTCGGCTGAAGGACCTGATCCCCAAGCAGTTGTTCAAGATCGCGATCCAGGCGGCGATTGGGGGGCGCGTGATCGCGCGGGAGACGATCAGCGCGCTGTCCAAGGATGTGACCGCGAAGTGCTATGGCGGTGACATCAGCCGGAAGCGGAAGCTGCTGGAGAAGCAGAAGGAAGGCAAGAAGCGGATGCGGCAGTTCGGCTCCGTCGAAATCCCGCAATCCGCCTTCATCGCCGCCCTGAAGATGGGCGATAACTAGGGGCGGTCAACGCCGCCTCGCCCCCTCCTCCATCGTCACCCTCGGGCTTGACCCGAGGGTCCATCTGTCCGTGCGGTTCGCTCGGTCAATGGATGGTCGGGTCAAGCCCGACTATGACGACAGAGAAGACCCGACCATGACGACATTTCCTATCGTCCTACCGCGACCGGCACAGCCTCGCAATCCCGCTTGACGCGTTCATTAGTATACGAACAAACTTCAGTCTGAACTTCGGGCGCTTTGGAGAAGGACGGGATGGCCGAATCATCTGCACCTGTTGAGGACGGCAAGATCGTCGGCATCGATGTCGGCGGCACCTTCACCGANNCGTGGGTTCGAATCCCACTCTCTCCGCCAGTCCATGAACCTAAATATCTGATCTAATTTAGATATTTTGTTGGTCGTATTTTTCTACCCCCAACCCTACCCCCAAGACGTTCCTCGGTGCCCTACCCCCGGTGGTGGCCAGACCGAATCTACAGGCCCACAAGCGTGCGTTTCGTCGCCACGTCCAGGGCGCGGAACAGCCGCATCAATTCCCGATGTTGGGCCGTATAGCGGCCATGGCTGGTCTTCGCGTCCCGCATCCGTTTCAGGCCCTCCGGTGTCCTGGGTCCCGTGCTTGCCCCGCCGTGCATGCGGCAACGCCCGTTCGGCATGGCCGGAGCCTGGCAGGCGCGGCCCGCGCGGGTTCGGGCACCGCACCTCGGGCTTGCCGCCAGCCGGTCCGGCTCCGGGTGCATGGGGTTGTCCTTCGGTTTTTTCATTACCCCCCTCCCCCCGGCGTCCCAGGTGTCACGGTTCCGACAATGGCCTGTCCGCCGTCGTTGACCGTGACATGCTGAACCGTGACCTTCTGTTCCCCGCCGGTCCGGTAGCGTTTCAACGTCTCCATCTGAACCGCATAGGTCCTGGCCAGCCGGTTGAACGCCCGTTCGGCGCCGTCTTGTTGGGGGAGGGTTTCCACATGCGCCAGCCGCCGAGCAAAGGTCATGGTCGCGATGTGAACAGCCGCCATCTGTGCCGCCAGCATGGCTTCCAGTTCGTCGCGAGGTTCAATGCTTTTCACAACGGACAGGATGAAGTTGGCGCCGCTCGGATCGGGTTCCTGACCTTGAAAGCCAGCGTTGGCGACTTGAGACAGAAAGGCGCGCAGGAAGTCGGGATCATCGGTACCGATCGCGTTCATGATCATCGCCCACCCGGTTGCCGCGTGTGTATGATCGACATCCAACGATATCCCCCCGTTCTCCGCCGTCATCTTCACGCGCGGCGCTCGTTTACGTTGTCGCGGCCCAGCGGGCGCCGAGGGTGTCAATGGGCCTTCGGTCGCCGGCAATGGGCCTGTGTCGGGCGCGGCCTGGCCCGTCATGGTGAGTAGTTCGTCAGCGATCATCACGGCAACCATCCTCCCCGGCCATGGGAACGGCGCATGCGTCCCGCCAGATATCAGGCGGCGGAGGGTCGCAGCGCTCGCACGCCCATTGCCCCGGTCCGCCCGGCTCGCACGCGGAGACACGCCACCACAGGCCGCCGCCGCAGTCCGAGCATGCCCGTTCCGGCAACACTCCCATATCAAGCGGCGATTGCGTCGTGTGTGTCTTCACCCGGTTGCCAATAGTGCCGATAGTGCCAATAGCTGGCGGCAATCGCGGTGACGCTGACCTATTGGCGCTATTGACACTAACGGCACCCGGATATCCGGCACGTATGACGGCCAACCGGTCACGCCAGCCGGTCATGGGACATGATCCTGTACGGCCGGGTTGACCGACCAATCCGACCGCCGCCGTCCGATCGTGGTCCCCTCGCGTCCCGGTGCAAACCGAACCCACCCCAGTTCGGTGAGTTCCATCATGGCGGCTTCGATCTGCGCAGCGGTCTCGATGCCAGGTCCATCCGCCATACGCCGCAGGCCACGGGCATTCAGCACGTCCGGCCGAGGCGCCGGTTGCCGCAGATACCACCGGGCAAGGCGTCGAGCGTCCCGCTCGGCTTCCGGTAGCGCGGCCTCTCCGAACGCGCGGCGCGCCATCGGGACCGCATAGTCCGTCAGGAAACCCAGCACGCGGACAAGGTCATCCAACGTGATCCGTTCTGGCGGGGGGCGGTCGCCAGGCGCGCAAAGCCACGTCAGGTGCGCCACGATGGGTGCCAGCCGAACGGCCATCCCAGGGAGTTTGCCCACCCAGGATAGGAACAGCCCAGTTGCGCCGGTCTCGATGTCCCGGACTTCCTGGCGCCACGCGTTCAAGGTTTCCGCCGCGTCTTCATCAAACATCAAGATGACGGGCGAACCATCCGGCATCGGCAGGTCCCGCAACCGACGCAGGGCGGCAATCAGATCGATCGGCAGCGAATTGCGCCCGGGTCGCGGCGGCACGGTCGCGGACTGGACAGGCCATGAATAGAGAAACCGCGCGGGCAATCCGTCATCGTCCCCGGCCAACAGTGCCGACGCCAGCCGGTCGGGCTGGAATGCCCCCAGGATACCGAACGTCAGATGCGGCACGTCAGGGGCATCGTCTCCGTCCTTTACCCGATCACTGGACCACCGCTTGCCCTCATAGGACTGCAACCAAAACCCGCGATCGGCCCCGGCGTTGCCGTTGCCATACTTCCCCATACTGGCCAGCCATCCCGCGAGTTCATCACGGTGCAACAGCAACCCGCGCGGGTTCGCCGCGCTCATGTCACGGGCAGCTTCCACGGTCGGGTCGTTTGTATAGACGCGACGTTTCCGGGGCTGGGTCGGATCACGAGCGCCGATCGGCTCGGTTGGCGGAGGAACGCCATTCTTCACCGCCGCCGCAACGTTCTGTTCCCAGCGCTTGCGCGTTTCCTTCGCGGCCTGCGCTTGCGTGCGATGGTCCCGCAACCGCTCTTCCCAGTCGTCATTCAGTTCGCCCGCGAGTTTGTCCAACGGGCCGGTGGCGGCTTCGATGCCGGGCGATTTCCCCGCCGACGGATTGCCGATGCATGCACCCCAGATGATCGGGGGATGTTCCCACCCGTCCCAGGGACTTGCCCACCGAGCATTGCCGATCGTCGCTCCGACAACGACCAACAGGGACAACGCGACATAGTCCGGTGGCGAACCGGCGCGTTGCGCGGCCCGCATGACCCAATCCGCCCAACGACCGGGGAACAGGTCAAGCGACAGCCCAGGCGCCGGCAACGTGTCCGCCACCGCCAACGCAAGGTTGGGGACTGGCCAAGCCTCCGATGACACCACCCGATCCCAGGTGCGTTTGAGTTCCCGTTCGCCGTGGGCCTCGCCCTTGCTGCGCTTCCAGGCTGCCAGGTCGTCGTTTCCGTCCAAGGCACGCTTGAAGTCTTCGAACGATTGCCCCTCGGCGCGCATCCGGCCGGCCAAGGCAAAGGCACGCCCGCTACGGTCCGGCTTCGCATCTCCGGCCGATTGCTTGGCGAAGGCGGGGCCAATATCGCCCAACAGCATGCGCAAGACCGCCGTCTTCACCACGCGCGGACCGTCCGGAGAATCGTCCAGACGATCGCCCGTGACGGTGTAGTACCGCCCGCCCAGATGGACTTCGATGGCGGGAGGGTGGTCACGCCCAGTTCCACGTTTGAACGATCGGCCAAGCGCATCGGGGTTCAGGACATGCGCGGCGCGCAAGGCTTCCACCGCCGAGGGTTCCAGGTAGAAGAACGCCTTGATGCCTGTCCCGCTCGGCGACACCTCGGCATAGGTCGCCAACAGGACAAGTACGTCCCGCGCCCAATCTTCCACCGCTCCGGTGGCGGGATCGCGGCATGCATCCAGATCAACGCCGCCGATCGCCAAGCCGTTCCAGTCCCCCAGGATCAGCCCCACGCCGCCGGGGCCATGGTCGGAGGGGGGAAGGCGGCGGTCAGCATCCTCGGCCTGGGCACGGGTTCCCCAATCGCCCGGGCGCGTGCTGGCGGCGTCGGACAGTGTGTGAGGGTTCTTCGGCACCTTGGTAACGGCGGCGGTGGCCTTGCGACGCTCGGTGCGCCAAGCCACCCAGCGCGGCAACACCGCCAGTTCCAGGAGGGTCGGGACCGTCACCGCGATCCCACCCGGTCGGCCCGGCAGGCTTCCAGCGCCGCACGCAGTTCCGACCGGCGCCACCGTGGGCAACGTGGCGAGACGTAATAGGCCGGCGGCACGCGGCCGGCGGCAACATCCCTCCAAAACGTCGAAAGGGCCTGGCCGCGTTCGGCGGCGGACTCCCGGGCGGTCAAAAGGGGATCGTCGGGGATGTAGGCGGGTTTGCGGCGGGAAGGGCTTGTAGTGGCGTCCATGTGAGCACATCCGAATGTTCGGGGGTGCCTAGCAATCGCTACCGGTATTCAAGCCGTCCAATACTGCCGAATTCCCGCCGTGGCGCGTTTCAAATTCCAGGACTGCCGCGCTTCAGGCAGGCTTAATCACGCCATTTCATGCCAGCGCGCTTACCGGGCTTCTTCCACGACTCGGGGGCCAAGTCCTGGCGGGCTTTCCGGAGAGCCACCCGAGGGGCATGTTCAAACCGTGACAACGCCCATAGGTGATCTTCGGCCGATGACGGCGGTACCATTCCGGCGCCGGCCTGTTGCCACCGTGCGACACGAACGCGGTACTCGGCCCTTAGCAGTCCTTCGGTGTATCGGGTCTTGCTCCGTCCGGTGGTCTCTGCCGCCGATGTCGATTGCGGTTCGGCCTCAGTACAGCCGGGTCGATCACCCGCATCCGGTGGCCATCGTGTGATGATATCCACTTTGTTGATGGAGACTTCCCGCCACACATGAGACAAGGTCCGGTTGATTGGTTCGGCGTCAATGACACCGTCGCGCCCGTCGCGAAGGACAAGACCACGCCAATCCGCCGGGTCCATGGCAACACGTATCCCATCCGGCCGAACGCCACTGGCCGATATCTCGCCCCGAGTGAGAGCATTCAATAACTCATCACAAGCCGTATTGGCGGAGCAGCTTACGGACGTTGGATTTTTGAGCAGTTTCCAGGATCGTTGTAATTCCAGCCTCACCCTGCTCTCCGCCTCACGCGGCGTGCCCCGATGTGCCTGTGGCCCGATAGCGGCGCTCCGTTGAAGATCGCAGTTATGAACCACGACAGGATCGCGGATCATGATCCCGGCAATGCACTCCATTACCGTCCATGCCGCAGGCAGGTCGGACAGGGTTACGACTGGGTCCGACATGGTGGCAGCGGCCCGTTCCTCGCGAAGAAGTGCGCCAGCGGCGGGCGCCGGCCACAACGCCAGCACGTCCGCCGTCCTGAATTGCACCCGCTCATATCCGGGGAGACTCTGGAACATCCATTCCTCGATCGGCCGCGCCGTATCGGACTGAATCGTGTTCAGTTCCGTGATCATGACAGAGGGATGCATGAACAGGCTTGCGGGCACCGCCTCGGGCAGCGCGGGCTTTGCCGACAGGCCCGCGCCCGTGGTCGGGATGCCATGGACCGTGATCAGACCACCCGCCGCTCGGTCGCGCAGTTCATCGCGTGCGGCCTTCACGGAGGATGACAGCCGCGCATCCGCCTCGATATCGTCGCGCAGCATGACGGCCAGTTCCGCGTATTTCAGCAATCGCCCCGTATCCCGACGGAGCCGGGCGCGGATGGATCGCAGGATGGCCGGCCCCTCGGGCGTGAGTATCCTGTCTCTGTCGGGAATTTGGTCGCGGGATCGGGCACGATCGGGAATCCAGACCCGATGAAACGGCCCACCGTGCGCCAACCCCGCTCGGGCTTCCAGGGCTTCAAGAACCTTCTCCGGCGGACACGTGCCCCACCGGTTATGCGACGCTCGGAACAGCGCACTCAGCCCGTCCCATGGGAGCGCCCGGCGGAACGCGATCCAGGTGATCACCTCACAGGCTGATATCGTCGCCCGTACTGGATAATTAGTGGCTTCATTAGATGGCTCGGACATTCTGCATCCTCCGCAATTTTAGCCCGATATAGGGTAGGCGACGCGGCACAATCAGCCTTCCAGGCATCGGGCCACCTCTATGCGCTCGGCCCATGACCGTGCCATCCTATCGGCTCCACAGGCGTTACTGCGGCCAAAATAGGAAACACACGAGAATGAAGCGGGTGTGCGTCGCGCTATGTCTGTTGTCGATCTTGCTGATTGCAGGGGCACATGCCGTGGCGGCCGTCCCTGAGCAACTCATTCCCCAGCGGATGATTGTGCTGGCGGCAAGGAAGGACAGGGGAGAAGCTATCGATATAGCTCTAACCTACGCTCAGTCAGTCGACGGCGTTCGGGTAGTGCTCGCCAGCAACGGCTGGTACGCGATCATGGTTGGCCCAACATCGTCGAAGACGATCGCCGAGGCTCGGCAACAAATGCAATCTCGCATATTCTTACCCTCGGACGCATACATCGCGCTACTGAATGGGTTTCGAGAAACTGTGTTCGAGGCACCCCAATCTCCTGCCCGGGCGATAGTCGAATACAAATCGAGCGATCGTCCTGTAACCCTCCGTCACGGTCCTATTACTGTAACCCTGGAAACCACGCCAAATCCGCCTACCACCCGCCGTCCTATTGCGACGGTACAGGCAGAGGGGACAACACCATTAAGGACGGCTTTGGCGGATATGGGAGTCGACGGCTTTACCTTTTCGCGAGCGACAGTTGTCCGACTTGATGCTACGACGCCACTTCCGCAGGTTTTTGCTACATTCTATTCGGGCGGCGCGCACTGCTGCACGTCGATTCGAATCATGACACTGGATGAGACAGGAAAGTGGATTTCCGTGGTAGGCCCCACCGTGGATGGGGGTCGGGTGGATTTCGAGGATATAGACGGTGATGGCGCGGCCGAGATACTCTCAATCGACCAAAGCTTTCTTTATACGTTCAGCTCCTACTCCGAATCATATGCGCCACCTCGAGTGTACCGCCTAGAAAAAGGCTCGTTGCGCGACGTATCCAAAGATCGGGAGGTTCGACCATATATCGAGCGTGCCTTGCGCTTCATGGAGAGAGATGCTCTCACTGCTGTCCGGTCAATCACC
>DIUL01000072.1 GCA_002422345.1 Acetobacteraceae bacterium UBA6159 | reverse complement strand
TCATAGCGTTGAACAGCCTTGGCCGACTATCTGCCGATCATCAACAACCCCGCCAACTGGACCACGCAGGACGATACCGGCGACCAGTCCGCCGATACCATCGCGCCCGACGTCCCGTTTTCCACCACCGCCTTCACCGTCTGCTTTGTGTCCGGCACCCGCATCCTGACGCCCGACGGAGAGATCGCGGTCGAATGCCTGGTGCCCGGAGACCGGGTCATCACCCTGGGCGGAGTGGAGCGGCCGGTTGCCTGGATCGGCCAGCGGCGGATCGACCTGACAACCCATGGGCGGGCGGACATGGTTGCCCCGATCCGGATCCATCGGAACGCCATCGCGCCGAACCAGCCGCATCGCGACCTGCTCGTGTCCCCCGATCATGCCCTGTTCATCGACGGGGTGCTGGTCCCGGCCCGACGGCTGGTGAACCACGCGACGATCACGCGCGAACCGGCCAACCGGTCGGTGACCTATTTCCACGTCGAACTGGATCAGCACGCGATCCTGTTCAGTGAGGGTCTGGCCACCGAGAGCTATCTGGATACCGGCAATCGCGGCTTCTTCGCCAATGCGCCGGCGCCGGTGATGCTGCCTCCGGGGATGGCGGAACCCTCCGCCCAGGCCGCGCGGGTCGCGGGGTCCTGCGCGCCCTTCGCCGAGGACACGGATCAGGTCCGCGCGATCTGGGAACGGGTGGCCCAACGCGGCGGCACGCCCGAGGGCGTCGGCATGACCAGCGATCCCGCGCTGATGCTGTCCGCCGATGGCCGGCTGATCGCGCCGATCACCGCGGACGGGGACACGCTTGTCTTCGTCGTTCCGCCCGCCACCCGCTCCCTGCGGCTGGTGTCCCGTTCGGCGCGTCCGACGGATGCCGAACCCTGGTTGGAGGATCAGCGGCTGCTGGGTGTGCGGCTGTCCCGGATCACCGCATGCGTCGGCGGGCACAGCCTTGACCTGCCGCTGGATCACCCGGACCTGTGGGATGGCTGGTGGGATGTCGAGCGGGACGGGACGGCCATGCGCCGCTGGACCAAGGGCGACGCGGTCCTGACGCTGCCGCTGTTCGACGCGCCGGCGGTCCTGCGGCTCGAACACTGCGGTCGGTTGGCCTATCCGCTGCGTCCTGCGACGCCGATCGAGGAACGGACCAGGCGCGCGGCCTGATCCGCCCCGTGCGGGTCAGTCGTCCTTGGGAATGAGCGTGCCGGTGGACGTGCCGCCATCGATCGAGATCGCCTGCCCGTTCACATAACTGCCGGCCTTGGAGGCCAGGAACACGGCGCAGCCCGCGATCTCATCCGGCTCGCCGATGCGCTGCATCGGGTTGTCGCGGGTGGTCTTGCGGTAGCGGATCGGGTCCTCCCACAGCGCGCGGGCAAAGTCGGTGCGCACCAAGCCGGGCGCGATGCCGTTGCCGCGGACGTTCTTCGGGCCCCACTCCACCGCGATGTTGCGCGCGAGTGCCAGGTCCGCCGCCTTCGAGACGCCGTACAGGCCGAGCGTGGCGGAACCCCGGAGACCGCCGATCGAGGAGATGATGGTGAACGACCCGCCGCCGCGTTCGGCCATCAGCGGGCATGTCATGTTCGCCAGCCAGAAGTTGGAGCGGACATTGGTGCCCATGATCCGCTCGAATACCTCATCCGAGGCACTGGACATCGGGCCGAGATAGGGGTTCACCGCGGCATTGGCGACGACCGCGTCGATGCCGCCGAGCTGGGAGACGGTCTGGTCGACGAGGTTCTTGAGCTGGTCCTTGTTGGCGATGTGACAGGCGACCGCAATGGCCTTCCAGCCCTTGTCGCGGATGCCCTGCGCCACCGCGTCGCACGCGTCCTGCTTGCGGCTGGACACAACCACCGTCGCCCCGTGCTCTGCCATGCGGGTGGCGATGGCGAGGCCGATGCCTTTCGTGGCCCCGGTCACAATGGCGACCTTGCCGGTCAGATCAAACAGCGTTGGCATGTGCGTTTCCTCGTGCTTGGCGGGATGCTTACTGGTGAGTATGGTACACGCCGAGGAAACGTCAATCAGGTCAGCACGACGATGGAAACCAAGCGTACGACGGTCTACAGCCGCCAGGAACTCACGCGCCTACTCGACCCGGCATCGATCGCGGTGATCGGCGCATCCACCCGCGCCGGATCGTTCGGAGAGCGCGTGCTGCACAATCTGCGGCACTACAGCGGGCGGTTTTATCCGGTGAACGCGCGCTACGAAAAGATCGGCGACCTGAAATGCTATCCCAACGTGCGCGACCTGCCGGAGGTCGTGGACTGCGCCGTGGTGACCGCGGCGCGGGAGGCGGTGGAGGAAATCGTCCTCGACTGCGTCAAGGCGGGTGTCGGCGGGATCATCATTTTCGCATCCGGCTATTCCGAGACCGGAAAGGAAGACCGCATCGCGCAGCAGCAGCGCCTGGCCGCGATCGCGCGGGAATCGGGCGTGCGGATCGTCGGGCCGAACTGCATCGGCGTGGTGAATGCGCGCCTCGACAGCCGCATCACCTTCATGGACATCACCCCGATCCCGCAGCCGACCGCACAGGCGATCGGCGTGATCAGCCAGTCGGGCGCCTTGGGCATGGCGCTGGCACAGGGCGTGGTGCGCGGGCTGTCGGTCAGCCATGTGATGACGTCCGGCAACTCCTGCGACGTCGATATGGCCGACTACATGAATTATCTGGTCGATGATCCGTCATGCAGCGCGATCGCCTGCGTGTTTGAGGGCAGCTCGACCCCCGAACGCCTGCTGCTGGCGGCCGAGAATGCGTGGAAGGCCGACAAGCCGGTCGTGATCTTCAAGATGGCGTCGGGTGAACAGGGCGCGCAGGCGGCGATGTCGCATACCGGGTCGCTGGCGGGCTCGCACGCGTCCTACAAGGCAATGTTCAAGCGTGCCGGCGCCGTGGTGGTCGATGACTACGAGGCGTTGATGGAAACGGCGGCATTCTTCGCCAAGGCCCCGGCCCCCAAGGCGCGCGGCGTGGCGGTGGTCGCGGCCTCGGGTGGCGCGGCGATCATGTGCGCCGACCGGGCCGAGGAAGTCGGCGTGCCGATGCCGCAGCCGGCGGATGGCGTGCGGGAGATTTTGGAACAGCACATCCCGGAGTTTGGATCGTCGCGGAACCCCTGCGACGTGACGGCGGCGGTGCTGAGCAATCCTGAGTCGTTGGGCGCCTGCGCGGGCGCGCTACTCGGCGATCCGCAGTATGGGATTCTCGTTTCTCCCATGACCTATGGGTCGGAGGCCTCCGCCAAGCGGCCGTTGGTCTACAACGAACTGGCCAAGCAGCACGGAAAGATGTCGGCCGTCGTCTGGCAGACGGAATGGCAGGACGGGCCGGGCGTGGTCGATGCGAACCAGGCCGATCGGGTGGCGCTGTTCCGCTCGATGCCGGCGTGTTTCAGCGCGCTGGCGGCCTGGCATTGGCGGGAGGACAAGCGGGCGCGTGGGGCACAGACGGTTGCGCCGACGCCGGCCGATGTGGTGGCGAAGGCGAAGGCCCTGATCAAGGCTTCCGGTGGGCGGACGCTGACCGAGCGCGAGGCGAAGGATGTCCTGACCCTGTATAACGTCCCCGTCGTGGGCGAGACGCTGGCGCAGTCGGCCGATGAGGCTGTCGCGGCCGCGGTGCGGCACGGGTTGCCGGCGGTGCTGAAGGTTGAGTCTCCCGACCTGCCGCACAAGACGGAAGCCGGGGTGATCCGCCTGAACCTCAAGACACCCGAGGAGGTGCGCGCGGGGTATGAGGCGGTGATGGCGAACGCGCACAAGGTTTCTCCGCCGCCGCATATCAACGGCGTGCTGGTGCAGCCGATGGTGCCGCAAGGCGTGGAGATCGTGATCGGTGCCACGAATGATCCGCTGTTCGGACCGATGATCGTGGTGGGTCTCGGCGGCGTGCTGGTGGAGGTGCTGAAGGACTCTGCCTTGGCCCCTGCCCCGGTGACGGCGACCGAGGCGATGGACATGCTGAACAGCCTGAAGGGCGTGAAGCTGCTGCAAGGCTTCCGCGGCATGGCGGCGGTGGACATGGACAAGCTGGCGCAGGTGATCAGCGACGTGTCGCGCTTCGCGGCCGATCACCGCGACAGCGTGGCGGAACTGGACGTGAACCCGCTGATCTGCGCGGGGGATCGGATCACGGCGGTGGATGCTTTGATCATTCCGATCGGAGCGTCCGGGGGGCATTGATCGGTTGGACTTGGGGCTTGGCGTTCGCCGTCTCTGGGACGCCAAGGCCCATCGGTTCGCCCCGGACCCGGCCGGGGAAGACGTGGTGACGGCGCGACGAGGGCAGCCTGTGGTTGCTCTCAATATGGTTCCTCGGTCCGCTGCGCTTGACCGATGCTGATGTTGAGTGGGTGATCCATAACAGGGTCACCCGTGCGGGAACGCAGATCGACGCCGGGACGTTTATCAGCCAGATGCCTGATGAAGCCCGACGGTGAGGTTCCGCTTCGACACCATTGGACTGATGGCAATTTCAGTCATCGATGCCAATTCCGTTCATGTATTGCCAAGTATACGAACGATTGATCGGTTGATATTGTGTCGAGAACGCGGTGTATGGTTGATTTCGCATGCGTCGCCGCCACACCAACCCTGCGCGCATCCCAATCAAAACACCGGTCCTTAGTATAATTTCCAGGCGTTGACTTGAATCAATGCCAACCGCGCAGATGCCGGCCAAGCTTCATCCAAGGGTTCGGCTCCGACAGCTCATCCTCCATCCCCGTCGGAGCATGCTGCACTTTCTCACCTGCCAATCGTGCGTTCAGGCGCACCACGCGCCCCATGGGAGGTCACAATGGCCGGCAGTACGATCAGCGCGAAGGTCACCATCGGCATCACATTGGGTTCGGCGATCGGGCTCTATACCTATCCCAGTCCGCTGACGATTACTTCGGGGGGAGAGATCGCGCCCTCGGCCATTGGCGCGACCGGCCTGATCGCAGCTATCAGCGCCGGATACACGGCTGTTCAACGCTGACGGCT
>DIUL01000216.1 GCA_002422345.1 Acetobacteraceae bacterium UBA6159 | reverse complement strand
TCCCCTGGCCGTCGAACCACAGCAGCTTGATCAGCGATCCGCGCTTCCCCCTGAAGGCGAACAGCGCGCCACTGAACGGGTCCTCGGCCAACACCTGCTGGGCCAGCATCGCCAGCCCATCCATGCCCTTGCGCATGTCCGTGTGGCCACAGGCCAGCCAGACACGCGTGCTGGACGGCAGACCCAGCGCGCTGACCGCTTGATGCAGCATCGGTCCGCCCGACCCGATCATCCGCGCAACACCGCCAGCACACGGCGCAGGGCGCGCATGTCCAACCCTGGATCGATCCGCAGCACGGTGCCGTCCGGCAGCACGATCTCGACCAGTCCCACTGGGAGGGTGGATGAGCGCGGAACCGGTCGGGGAGCGGGTGCTGCCGGGACCGCTGTCATCTCAACCCGCGCAAATCCAGTCCGCAAGGCGGGTTGGGCTGCCAACAGCGCGCGCCGCCATGTGTAGAGCAGCCCCGTGCTGATGCCATGCTCCCGCGCGACATCCGTTGGCGAAACACCCGGTGAGAGACTGTGCGCCGCGATCGTCTGCTTCTGCTCCGTCGTCCAACGACGACGTCGTTCCCCGCGCGGGATCAGCTCAATCCGGTCCGAGCGAGCGCTCTTATGACTACTCGTATGAGCGCTCGTTACCCCGTCGGGCATCAGGGAGGATGATTCTGTCTGCATCCAAGCAGGCCACCATGATCAGACCACGCCGCGCTATGTGGGACCAACGCAACGGTTACGGAGGTTCCGGCCAAGGCGGTCGAGCTTCCACACGACAAGGGTGTCACCGGAGCGAAGTGCCTTCAGACAGTTATCGAGGCCCGGTCGGTCATCGCGCTTTCCGCTAGCGGTGTCGCTGTAGAGGTTGCGCTCGGGGATACCGGCAGCGAAGAGCGCGTCAGCCTGGAGGTCGAGCACCTGGCTGCCGTCCGCTTTTGAGACACGCATGTAGCCGACAAGGGGAAGGGGAGTAGCGTTCTGACCTTCTCGCAAACGGTCGTTTTTGATACTGTCGAGCTTCTGCTGCCTTAACGCGGTATTCATATATCAAATCTTGTCTCAATTTCTACGCTTTGCAAACGGTCGGTGTGGACAACCGATAAATCTGCCGAGTGTTAGTGGCGGTGAAAACCCGCGCGCGAACGGCGAGTCTTCATTGCACCTGTGACGCGTGCCTGTCGGATTGGGCGCAAAGCGGACCCAGGGGGGTTATCGATGCAGGGTCCGCTTTGCGCCCATTGACGTCGTTCAGCCGGATACGAGACGCGCCTGAAAGCCGCCGTTCGGTCGGCGAGGGTGCCAGGTCCGTGCTGGCTGGACATGAACGGCGAGATTGGGTGGCGAACCGCCTGTCGACTTTAGAGCACGGCCGGGCTGAAGCGGACGTTCGCCGCCTGGCGCCTTGGGCCGGAAGCGGAATGGCAGGTAATCGACCGCTGAATTCAGCAAAGTAAAATTCACTCATGATTTCGAACACGCCCGATCCGTTCAAGTTTGGCCAATCAATAGGCGTGGCCCGAGCGTTTTCGCGGCCCTCCTCCCTATTGGGCCCAGTCGAGACAATAAAGTCATCGAGGCGGGTTTGCCCTTAGTCGTCAGAAGCTCCACTATCGCGCCAGTAGATCTTCATCGGCGGCGTGCACTAGGACCAGAGGGATGTATCCAGCGCAGTAAATATTGAGCGATTCCGTGGCTCTGCTGCAAGAAAGATACACGGACACCATCTCGCGAAGACGTCCGAACTGTGAAGTGGGAGCGGAAATCCCCAAGGCCATTACCACAACGTGCGAGAACTGCATCCCGCCGACGAATTGCCAGGGAGAGACGACGACAGACCGCCTACTGTAGGCCAATCGCTCGACGTCGTCGAAGCTCTCAAGCCTGATTGTATTGAGGCCCCGCTCGGTTAGACGCTCAGAAATCTCCGCGTCGATGTCCCCGAGAGTCACGACGCAGATCCGATCGGAAGGCCCAGCACCGGCGTTGATGTTGGCGACCAACAAGGATGCGTTTGCGATAGCCGTCGCCTTATTCGCAAAGGAGTGCATCGACGGACGTTGCGTGCCGTCACCGCGGGTATCGTGGATGCGAAGCGGAAGGGCGTTGAGGGGGAACTGCTGATAGATGAAGCTGATGAACTCGAAGATCTGCTTGTTGAAGCGATGGACCACCTCCAGGTAGACTGGAACGTTCTCGCCCGTGGCGCGCCGTGCATTAAGCGACGAAAACACTCCTTGGGCTGGATCTTCAGCGGTGATGAAGGGAACGCCCCGCCGGGACCGCCCGAGCAACTGCAACACGGTTCGCTCCTGGGGATCAAAAACCTGCAGCTCGTCCACCAGGATATAGTCGTAGCCTTCCGTCTCCTTCCTCATCCTCCACGTAAACGTCTCCAGAACCCTAATCGAATCAAGTACGAACTGGTCGGTTGTGATCGCGGATCGATCGATCAGCTCCTGCATAAAGGAACGATACACCTCGATCACGAACCCCCTGTCGGGGATCGTCTCAAACGGAGGCATCCAGTCTTCGCGGGATGTTGCCAGATATTCCTCAATCGATTCCGGGTCGTCGGGCGAGACTCCAGAGGCGGTCAGCACGCCCGAAATCTCATCGTAGAGGTCCAGAGTGAGTTCGAGCCGCTGCCGACTGTCCCTAGCGGCCGACACCGCGTCGCTTATCCAGCCCGCGACGCCCGGGTGGTTCGTGAGGTCAAGCTTTGAAATCGTCTCACCGATGATTTCGATCGACTTAAGGCGCCCTTCCGAGGAGTCATCGCCTATTACGTTTGTCCGCTGCCGACCGATGTGGCCCGCATGGAGCTCCAGCAGCGACAGTAGCGGAAAGACAGTAATCGTATCGGGTGGACTCCCCCCGTTCAGAGTTTTTAAGACGCCGTCGATCCGCTCGGCCATGGCCCAGCTGTGCGTGGCTACGAGCAGCCGTCTACCCTGGGCTCGGACATCCTGATCACGCGAAATTTGTATCGCTCGCATACATAACGCAAGCGTCTTGCCCGAACCGGCGGGGCCGAGGATCCGCACCGACGCACTGATGTCTTGGTTGATTATTTTCTTCTGGGAGGCCGAGAGCAAGGCTAGCCACTCCTCGTAGGATCGTCCCTCGACCACCGAGTGGCTTCCGATGGTCTCGAGGTCGAACTCTGCCGCGATCGCAGCGAAGGAGGGCGTTTCCAGTTCCCTGAGCTCTTCGGCGGCGAATTGGGCAACGAC
The DNA here is from genome assembly GCA_002422345.1 of Acetobacteraceae bacterium UBA6159. Taxonomy (GTDB): domain Bacteria; phylum Pseudomonadota; class Alphaproteobacteria; order Acetobacterales; family Acetobacteraceae; genus Rhodopila. The sequence goes on along the minus strand of DIUL01000216.1, from coordinate 45,116 downwards.
GCTGACGATATCATCAGGCCAAGCGCTCGGTGCAAAGTTCGCGACGTCCACTATCGATTCTTGGGAGGTCAGATAGTCGAACTTCACGCACCTAATCTCGCTGTTGATTTCCACCACCCACCGACGGCTTGAGACGGCACGCGGCAACGCGAAGAAGGTCAGTAGGTTCCTGTGGTGGTATTCGGACCAATGTCGCGGCAGATGGACCGGCGGCGACTTCACGCCTTTGACGACCCGGGCCACCCTGCGAAAGACTTCACTGGGGGCGCCTCCGTCCTCTTTTAATAACGCGAGCAATTCTGCCCGAACCAGCGCCAGACTTTGACCGGGTGGCTCATTGGCGAGCCTATATCCGACAATGGATTCGCCGATGGCAAACCGATGTATGCCGCTTTCCTCCCTCGGTAACATCGAGCTCGGGTCGAACGCATTGTTGGCCAGCGCCGCGTCGAGGGCGGACTCACTAACTAGAAGATGCTCAGGGCTCACCGTATGCCTCCTCTATGGCCTCATCCATCTCGTCCGGAATGTTCGGCAAGCCGATGTCCGAGAACACTTGCGCCATCAGTTGGGTCAACCGGTATCGGAACGGCGAATCCAAGCGTCCGAGTCGCTCGCCCGGGCGAGTGCTAACCTCCGAGGTCCGAAGCGCGATGTCGTCCAGACCAACCTGCCAAATGTGCCTCAACCACGCTATGTGGCCAGCGACCCCCAATTTTTTAATGCTGGGGAGCATTAGCAGATCGCCGCGGCTGCGGATCTGGTCGCGGAGCGCGTTCTTCCCTTTGGGCCCGCTGCCGATGTCCCTCATCAGCTTAGCGTAACCGTCGACTGCGATGAAGTCCGAGGAGCCGAAAACGAAGTCCACCGCCACTTTGCGCGAATCCTTCCCGTCCAGATCGGACGGTGCGCAGGTTTGCCGCAGGATGGTGAGCTTTGTGGCGCGCTCTTGGCGCAGGTCTATCGAATACGCCTTGAACAGATAAGACTCGATCGGCTCGCGCTTCCGCTCGCAGTCCTCGAGCAATAGATATCGCTCGAGGATGGTTCGCGCATCGACGACCGGGACGAGGGTAACCAGCCGGGCATGTTTCCTCTGCTCGAGATCACAATCGGCGGTGACGATTATCCCTACCTTGCGAAGGGGGTTCTCGGACCCTTCGAAGACAATCAGATCCCCCTGGCGGAGTTTCGCGTCAGGGCCAACGGCGGTGTCCAGCAGCCATCCTGGGACACCACCTTGTACGTTAGAACTCACCAACGCCTGCTCCACAACCATGCCGCTGTGGGGCATAATCTACCATTAATCGAGTTGAGCGAAGAGCTATCTAGACTCTGCGGCTTGGACGGGCCCGCGTTGTGGCCGTAACCCATCTGGTGTCGTACGGCCCTGGACGTCCGCTTCCCGAATCAGCCGATTGGCCGCCCAGCGGCCGACTTGGGTCGTAAGCGGCGGTTCGGGGCGCGCACCACCTGCTAGGGCATTGGGCCTGTCGGTAATTGACCAAGAAAAACCTCCCCGTCTTAGGGGAGGTTGGGGAGTTAGGCTGCCATCGGCTCTTCCTCCTCTATCGATTCGGAGAAGGTGCGGAGGTAGTCGGCTGCCTGCGACGCGCGCGAGGCAGCGGTAAAGATCGCGCGGTTGTCTTCCTTGAGAAGCTCCAGCCAATTCTGGATGTAGCCAGCGTGTCGGAGTTCTCCTGCGATGTTTAGGTGAGCGCAGAGAAAGGCTGCGCCCATCTCCGCCACCAGCTCCTCGGCCGCGTAGGACCTGGTGCGGAAGCGCCCGGTCAGATCACGGTCGAGCCTGGTTTTGGCACCCGTCCAGTGCGCCAGTTCGTGCAGCCCCGTCGCGAAGTAGTGCTCGGGGGTTTTGAATGCACCGCGCGGCGGCATATTGATGAAGTCGAGCGACGGAACGTAACATGCCATGTCTCCGCCGTGCCGGATGACCGCTTTGGTCGCGGCGATGAACGCGTCCAGGGTCTCGTGGCGTTCCTCTGTGGGAACGTCCGCGATCGCCGGGGTGTCCGGCAGTCCATCCACCTGGGCGGCGTTGAAGACGGGGAAGGTCTTGAGCATGGAGATCGCCTTCTCGTCCTCGGTGCCCCGATCTTTGACCGTGATCCGTTTGGTGAAGACGACCGTGGTGCTCCGCTCCCCCTTACGGACCTGAGCTCTGAGCGCCTCGGCCTGCTTGTAGGTCAGCCAAGCGTGGGTGGCGTATCCCTTCGCTGCGGCGGCGTGCCAGAGCAAAGGGATGTTGATGCCGTGATACGCTCGTCCAGTGGCGGCGTTCTGCGGCATGACGCCGGTATGGTTTCCCGGCTGCGCCTTCCACGGCTTCAGCCACGGAACCGCCCCGGCCTCCATCTCTGTGATGATGCGCCTGGTTACTTCTTCGTAGAGCTGGTTGATGTGCATCAGATCACACCCGCCAGCACCAACGCCGCCTTCATGGAATTGGTATGGCACTCCTCGCACCAACCGCGATCCTGGTCGGGCTCCATCTCGCAAACGTAGTTGCACCCCTCGTTCATGCAGATGGCAGGGCACACGCTGTCGGTGATGTTCGCCGCCAGCAACTCGGTGAGATTGGTGTAGCCTTCGATCTCCAAAAGCTTTTGGAGCTTCGTCATAGGAACTCTCCCTCGCTAACGACACACCAATTGCGATGTGCCGATTTGCAGGGGTGAGTAAGGAAGGGGCGCTTTGCTAGATTCTAGCGCCGAATTGCGACTCTCCGAAGGTCACACTATACCAATTATACAGCATGAAACAACTATTGCTGTATACGGAGTGGCATACTTCTCGTGCGTAGCAGCGCGGCAATAACCTTGGTTCGCGACGTGAGGTATTAAGATCGGGCTGCAATTAGATTGTGTGCGGCCGAGAGAGTTTAACAATTTTTTGCTACGGCAATGCCGACTTCGCCGTAAATGCGTATGTGCCGCACCTCATCGGGCCAACCAGATACTCTCCCTCTACGGAATTAAACCGCAACGCGCATTCTACGTTATGCCAGGTGATAGGTATCGTAATGCCGTCGCGTGCGATGGTGGCTGTCTTTCCACGAAAGCCAACAGGAGACGCTTCAAACTGTCCGGTATTGGGGTCGTACCGTTCAACCTCAATTCTAAGGAGAGGCTTGGTCCTCACGTCGTACAGAAAGCTATCCTTGTTTCTATCCATACCCACATTCGGCGGAAGGTTCACTTCAACAATAAAGAGCTTTTGGTTTTTAACGAGGTAGCTATATCCAATCGCCCTCACGCGCCCGTCAGTGCTCTTGAGGGTAGCTTCGAGCGCGAGTGAGCGTGTGGTCGCACTCGGGGAGCTGAGAGCAGCCTCAGCAGCAAGAGCCGCTTTCAGGGAGTCCTTGCCAGCAATCTCCGCTAGCTGTGCGCTGATGTCCTGCGCGTAGGCTGGGGAAAAGGATAGGAGTGCCAGGGCAGCCAGGATGTTTCTCATTTCACAAAGCTACGCCAGCTGAGAGGCAAAAAGAAAGGCCCTGGGAGGGGCCTTGAGTTTGGGTAGGGTGGGCTAGACGACGAGGGTCGTCGTCCTTCCGTCCAGGATGTCGGCAAGCGCCTTGAGCTGAATGGGATCGATGCCGGCGTTGAAGAAGCAAATCGGCTGGTCGATCCCGTTCTCCATGGCCCGGAGCACGTCTTCTACTGTGGGGAGAAGATAGGCTTCCCCTGTGATGACGCGATGGATGTTGAAGATGTGGGCGGAGCGGAGGAAACCGGCGGGGAAGCGGTAGGCGCCGTCCTCCTCGATGCCAGCGTAGGCGATGAGTTTGCCGTCGATGTCATGGATGGGGATAGCGACGGTGCCGCGCATAATGCCTTTGGAGGCGTAACCCATGCCGACGAACCTGGCTGTCTCCTCCGACACGATGGCGAGCACGCGCTCGTGCGTCGGGTCGAGGTATTCCAGGGGCTTGAGGCCGCCTGGTTCTATGTTCGTGTTTTGTTCCTTACCGGGCGACAGAAGCCACTCAGCGGCCTCCTTCACCGACGATCCGCGAACGTGTGCGGCAAGCTGGATGACATCGCCCCCCGCCTTCTTCGAGAAGCAGTAGAAGCCTTTATCCGGTGTGACTACGAGCGCACGTGCCCCGCCGGTTTGGCAGTGGGGACACGGGCCGCGATACACCTTCTTACCGTTGCTCTCGCCCTCGGTGAGGGTGATGCCGAGGAGCTTGATGGCATCCTCGAAACTCACGCGCTCCTTCACGTCATTAAAATTTACCAAGTCATCCTCCTGTTGCTAGTCTACAGGGATTATACCTCACGCTTGCAAGAACCATGACGGTTCTTCACTGGTTCCCATGACGGGACTTTCTTGCCGCACTCAATACAGATGGCTAGTAGTGGCCGCCCTCCTTTGCGTCCGTTTTCTCTCGCCGCTTTCTGTTGAGCTGGTGTGTTGCAGGCTCTGCCTAATTTGCCGAGAGCCTGAGCTGCTTTGTTCTTTGATTTTGTCATAGTTCCGTACAGCGCAACGCGCCCTCGCGGGACGGTGCGGCTATGGGTTATCGTTTAATCGTCTTCTTCCTCGTCGTCCTCGCATATAACCTCAGTGACTTCCATGTTTCCCATTATGTCGTCGTTGGGTGTGCTTTCAAAAATTGCCTCTGCTTCCTCTTGTGAGTTTGCCTCTATGTCGTATTCGGTTGAGATGAGAAATTTGTAAGTTTTCATACTGTTGATAGTAACTGTGTAGTCTCTCTGAGAGCTGTCTTGTATCGGTCCTCAGCCCACTCCTTGAATGGTAGGGGAAAGTTGCTCTCAAATTCGGCAGTGCCCATATCCTCAAGCTCTTCGGCATATTCCCTTGCTAGTTCCTTTATGTTTGCGTCTATCCATTGCGCTGATGTATACATAAATATTTAGTTAGATGCATCGGTGGTTGGAAACATACGTTCCATACTGATCCTTGCAAATTGTATAGATTGCGTCACAGGTTCCACATCGGCATCTCTGAGGCGCAGACTGCTCCTGTACAATTTTTGCTTTTTCGAAAATCTCATCAAGGCCCTTATTGTATCGCTGCGCCCCGGTCCGTGTTTTACGCATATATATGTCTTTACTATTAATGCATTTAGTATACCCGAGCGCTTGGGTTTGTCTAGTAGATAACGCACCCGCATACAGCTACGCCAAAATGTCAAGCGCGAGATATATCAAACGTCGCTGTGGTAGTCAGCCACGGTTCTTCGAGCAAATCCGTCATCACTGGCGGCACAACCCATTGCTCCTCAAACTGCTCCTTATGGCGAAAGAGAAAGTGGTCGGGATTAAATAAGCCGTCGAGCGGCTCCATCATACGCTTAATACGGTTGGCGGTTGCAGTGAACACCAATACCCGCATGTTGGGGATACCCCATTCTTGGCGGAAGATGCGGCTCTGAATGATGGCATCGTATGGGCGGAGCTTTTCCTCGTATCGCGTCATATTCTTCTCCGCCCGCTCCGCCTCTACAGCAAAGAACCGCACTTTATCCTCTGCATATTTGATGCCGAAGAGTTGGTCAGGCTTGATGATGCTTCCGTTATACGGGAGGTTGAGTTCTTTCCGCGTGCATCGTGCGTCGCTCAAGATGTCCTCTTGTGAGAGGTAGGTGAGGCCATGATTTCTGCACGCAAGGTGAATGGACGCCGTCAGACACGAAACCATAAACTGATGCAGCGTGTGGCCACGGAAGGATGCTGTGTAGGTGTCTATCAGCCCTTTGCGCTCTAGGATGCCCCATCCCTTATCTGCGACCTGGTAGGATACGGGCTGGTAGTTGGCACGGTCTGAGCGCCTTTGGTCGCGCGGACGAGTGACATACCCGCTGTGGTAGAGCTGTTTGAGACGCTCCAACGAGCCTTTGTAAGAACCGCCACCAAAAGCATGGAGATAGGTAGAGGGCAGTGTCCCATGAGTCTGCAAGGCGGAAAGCCACGCGATGTCGCGCGGCCCTAAGTCTTTGCGGCTGACCAGTCCATCCTTGCTTTCGTCGAGTTCCGGCGGGTCAAAGCGTTTTCGTCGATTTTTCGTATCAAGCATATCATCGCGGCTAGCCCATTAAGCCACAGGTGTCACCGTTTGGTATAAATATACATGAGCAGCCAAGGATAAGTATGATGCGCTATCACCACCTCATATCTTCTCCTTTTTCCGGTTCAATTTTCTGCGTCGCAGTCGCCTCCCCCGGCGTGTAGCTGTAGAGCTTCCGCATCCGCTCCCGGTTCTCCTGCATTTCCGCTGGCGTGAGGCCGTCGAATTTCGAGAGGTCTGCGTTCGGCACCGCGTATGACACGGCGCTGTCGAGCACCCCACGGACCGAGAGAGCAAAATGGAAGGGGTCTTGCTGGGCTATAAAATCGGGTGTGGTGCCCATGTTACGGGCGAGGGCTGAGGCGTTCGCATCCGAGAGCTTCGCGGCCATCTTGATAGCCGTCGAGCTGTAGAGGGCATTCAGGACCGGTGGGGTCATCTGGTCGAGCCGTTGATGGGCTAAGACCATCCCCACGTTAAACTTTCGCGCTTGGTCCAAGATGATGGGAAGCTTCTCATCACGCCGTATCGTGTCCTGTGCTTCGTCGATGTAAACGAACGTGGGGAGCCTATCCGACCTATCGAGCATCTGGCGCTTCTCTGCCGCGAGCAGGATGGAGGCGAGGAAGAAGCGGGTGAACAGTTCAACCCCATCCTCTTGCAACAAGCTCTTGGCGGCGTTGATGAGAATAACGCGGCCTTTCCCCATTTCCTCATACAGGTTGAGTTTGGTTTTCGGGGCGCTGAACATCCGAGAGATTGCGCGAATACGTTTGATGGCAAAGAGGCGGTCAACCACCTGGCTCTTCGTCTGCTCAAACTCTTTCGCTTCAAACTTGGTAGAGAAAAAGAGTTTTGTGTCGCTGTCCATGCCGTCCAGGTAGCGGGCGTATTTCGCCAAACCCTTCGGTTGCATGAGGTCAATCATGGTGTCGAGCGTCGCGTTTGGGATACTGAGAAGGAGCGTGATGGTGAAATTGAAAAGGGTGCTCTGGCGGCTGGTAAGGTCTGCGCCAAGGAGCGCGCGAAAAATGTAATCAAGCATGGAGTTTGTGGAATTATGGAGGGCCTCACGATCGCGGGGAGAAAGGTTCGCAATGTCCCCTCCCATATCAAAGAGGTTGAGTGCTACCGGAAATTCAACATCCTCCACGTCGATGGAAATGAGCTTGTCATGGAGTGCACCACCTGGCGCAAAGCCTCTCAGTCGCTCAATGCTCTTTACCAGGTCGCGGTTGCTCTCCATGACAATGAGGGAGCACTTGCCTTCCACCACCATACCGAGGTCGCGGAGTATCATCTGAGAAAGTAGGGTGCTCTTGCCAGTTCCAGGGGGACCGACAATCCACATGTGCTCAAAGCGCTTGGTTTGCGGCACCTGCACTTCGTAGGTGATTTGTTTGAGTGGCTCCACGTCCAGAAAATTCTTTACGAGAGAGGCGTCGCGCCCAATTTGGAGTTGGAGGAGCTGGGGACCGGCGAAGTAGGTAACAGGGCCGGTGTCTAAATATGGCAACGTGCGAATGGTGATGAACGGGTCATCAACCTGCTTTGTTGGTGGTGGGAGATACTCTTTAAGCTGTGTCATAAAGGCGATATAAAATGCGTCCCACCTTTTCCGTATCTCTGTCGCTGGCCGAGGCGCGGAAACATACGTATCAAATGGAGGTATGAGCATGTGCTTTTTAGCAACGCCAACGACGGTTTCAAGGATGATGTCGTATTCAGAGGAAGTGCGGTCGGGAATGTAGTTTCGTATTGCGTTAAAGTGAGCACGGGAAAAATCGGCCTCGTATCCAAAGGTTTTTTCAAACGCATCCTCTTGATCGAGCCACATCTGTGATTTCTGTATCGCCCCTGGCTCACTCACACGCTTGTAGGGAGTGCCCTGCAAAATATCAATTATCATTGTGGCACGCTCAGGGTAGTTGAACCCGTAAATGATAAGCCCCATCAATACGAGGCATGAAAAAATCGCGAGCAAAGTAAGAACTTCGGACATGAGCTACCCCCTTGGGCGAGCGTAGCCTGCCTTCGACCGTCTCACAACCGCATCAAAAGATCCTGTCGCGCCGGGAGGCGGAAGGGTGTGGACCTGGTAGGCGGTAGGGCTTCCATCTTGCAGGGTTTTCACCCACGCATGATAGTTCGGCATGAACGGTAAAATGTGGGGAGGTAGCCCTAAGTGCTCCGACAAAATCTTTGTGTCGAGAGCGCCTATGCGAAAGACAACAGTGGTGCCTGCGTTGCCAAGAACGGCGGGAAGCACGTCCCCTATTTGGTGAATGTATTGGTGGGCGACAATCAAGCCGAGCGCATACTTTCTACTCTCTGAAAGGATGGTGTTGAAACTGTCATTGGTAAAATTCTGAAACTCATCAATGTAAAGGTAATGTGGCACTCTGTTCCGAGCAGGTATAGTCGCGCGAGCCTGCGCGGCTTGCTCATACCCCGTTATCAGCGCGGACCCAAAAATGCGGGAGGCTGTCGGGGACATCTTCGCCTTGGATAGGTTCCAAAGCATGATTTTCCGCTCATCCATGATGCGGGAAATGTCGATGGTGCTTGGCCTTCCTATCACGTCTCGAAGTATGGGGCTGGTGACAAACTGCCCCACTTTGTTTTGTATCGGACTGATTGCTTCTTTTTGGAGTTTGTCGGGCATCGCGTCAAACTCATCCAACCAAAACCGATTGACGTGCTCATCACTGCAATGCTTCAAAAGCTGCATCCGAAATTTCTTATCTGACAGCAAGCGAGGCATATCAACAAGCGTCGTGTGGGGATTGTCAAGGAGCAACCGAATAGTGTTGGTGAAAATGTATTGCAGCCGGGATTGTCCCCACGTGTCCGCAAAGATGTTGCGGAAGGTCGCCGCGATTTCTTCTGCGAGCCGCCCGCGCTCAAGTGGTGGAACCTGTTTAAGAGGATTGTAGCTAATGACGTGGGAGCCGAGCGGGTCAAAATAAATTACATCGCGCGCGCGATTTTTTGGAATTGAGTTGGCGAGGTCATCAACAAAATCTCCGTGCGGGTCGAACACCGAACAGCCGCCGCCGTTCTCGATGTCGAACATTGCGAGATTTTTCATCAAAGCGGTTTTGCCGCTGCCCGTTCCGCCGACAATGTAGATATGTCGAAGCCGTCCCTCTTGGTCGAGGGAAACGGTGAAGCCTGTGTCGAGTTGTCCGAGGATATAGCTCTCCATACCTTTGCCGCCGACCCGCTCACAACATCTCTGTGCGCAGTGTGGGAACGGTGAGAGAGGCAAAGGTGTAAAGAACGTGTCCATTAGGATTGTAGCACTAGGCACTGTCCGCATTCATGTTGTGCCTAAGAGGGCAGACTTCCCTACCTTTACCCCGCATAAAAGACATCCAGTGTCTTTTGAAGGTGGCTTGTCCGTAATGCGACGAATTTAAGAGGAGAAGAAGTGATGAAGGTAGGGAAGTCTGCCCTTGTGGCGACAACTGAATGCGGAATAAGTCACTGAAAATGTGCGGCCTTTGGCCGCAATAGTATGGATACGGGGTATGGATACTGTGAGATGTCCCGTATCCATACCCCCGCGGTCTCCTAGGTGGGGGCCAGCCGGTATTTGCCTCCTTCATTGAGGACGGTGCCGGCCTTCTTGAGGTTGGCCAGGGCGTTGCTCACGCTCTGGGCGCCGGCCTTGTTGTCCTTTTCGACAATGCCGAGCTTGGCGAGGATGTCGCCCCTGCTGATGTTGGGATTGTCCCGGACAAGGGCTATCAGTTCCTCCTTCTTGCTACCCCGAGGCGCACGCTCGGTGCTGGTGGTGCGTGGCGTCCGGGGTGTGCGGATAGGGGTGGGCTTGTCGAGCTTCGCCTCTTCGTAGGCGGTGATCGCGCGCATTTCCCGATGCACGTCGGCAAGCTTGCCTTGTATCTCGGCGATCTGCGTGTGGTAGTCCTCGGCGAGCTTGGTAAGGCGCTCGCGCTCCTTCTCAATCATCGCCTGAAAGTCAGCCATACAGCCCTCCTAGTTTGTAGGAAGCGCGTTTAACATGGAGAAAAATAGGAAACAAGGAAGACGTGGAGTGTTGGAAGCTCCACGTCCCTCCTGGTTAGGAGTTGCCGTTGGGTTTCTCGCGTCGGTTGGCACGTTCGGTGATCCAATCTATCACCTCTTGCTCTACCCACCCGACACGGTTCTGTCCGAGCTTCACCCTCTGGGGGAAAAGCCCCTCAGCTTCCAGTCGGGCGATATGCGCGGGGGAATAGAGGCACCGCACGGTTACTTCCCGTTTCGATAAAAGCCGCATCGCTCATCTCCATAAGAAGGAGACTTCGCGAAGCCCCACGGTTGGCACACGTGAGCGCTCTACACATACAACAAGGCCCTTCTCGGAGGGAAGGGCCTTCTGTCTCAGCCGGATCAACTGCATAGCCGCGTTGACCCCTGCTATTGTGACACAAGCTTGTTGAAATACTCTTCGTAGTTTCTGATAGCGACGCGCATCTCGTCTATATACGCAAAGCGATTATATGTTGCTGCCACTCCGGATATGATGCCGCTTTTGTGGTTGAGTAGTGCTTCGATGATGTGTGGCGGTGTCCCGAGCTTTGCATGAGTAGTCGCGTATGTGCGTCGCAGGTCGTGTAGCGTCCAATTTGACACGCCAGACGCGCTATCAAGCTTCCCCTTACTCTTTCCCCATCCGCCCCAATCAAGGGGCGTATCGAGCAATTCCAGCGCAATGAAGGGCACTGGAAAGGTGTGGGTGCGGTGATTTTTCGTATGACTGGAAGGAATGGTGACCATGTCCCCTTCAAGGGTCATGTGTGCCACTTCACCCCGCCGCTGGCCGGTGAGGATGAGCACTTTCACGGTTCTCCCGAACGCGTCGTCAGGGCAGGCCCCCCAAACGGCCTTCAGTTCGTGAGGCGTGAGCACGCGCTCCCGGCTCTGACCGAGGGGCGGCACCTGCATACGCGCCATGGGCGAGGTGTCGAGCTTGTGCTGGGCGAGGCACCAATTGAAGAAAGTGCGAGCGACCACGAACGTGTAACGCTTCTCCATCGGGAGATCGTCGAGCGCGTCGAGCTTCGCGATGATGTCGCGCGGGGTAATGTCGGACAGGTTCTTCTTGCCCCAATCCAGGCGGTCGAGCCTGGATTTGTAGCCCACATAGGTGCTGTGGCGGTTCTTCCGCTTACAGTGGACTAGGTAGGCGTCCTTTGCCTCGGAGTAAGCTTGGTAGGGCGTGTGATGTGCGCCCAGGGTTCTCTCTGCCAGGATGCGCTTTGCCTCGGCACGAGCGTCTGCCAGGCTAATGACACCGTAGCGACCGATGGTCACCCGGCGGCGCTCTGCCCCGATAAGCAGGATGAAGCTTTTTGCTCCGCCTTTGGACACCCTGACGCCAAAGCTCTTGAGGCCGTCATCGAAGTGGGTGATTTGCCCCGCGACCGGCGGGGTCAGAGCGCGGATGGTGAGGTCTGTGAGTTTCAAGGCTCCTCCTAGGCTCGCCCATACGTGCGATAGTGCGGGTAGCTATGAGGTGCTATGTATGCCGATCTTATTGAAATGTCGATAGAATGATGACACGTGAGGCGCTATGTTTAGGCTCCAAATATAACTGAAAATCGCAGTGTCGGTGGTTCGATTCCGCCCCTGGGCACCACTTTCCCCCTCCCGCGATCCACATGCCTGATCTGACGGATTGAGCCGGCAGGAGGGTCGTCGGGGCCAGTACTACGGCCCCTCAGAGATCAGCCCCTCGGCAAAGCCTCCCCCGCGAAGAACCGCCGCGGGTTATCCTCCAGGATCGAGAAGATTTCCCCGTCCGACAGCCCACGCTCCCGCAGCAGCGGCACGAAATCGGTGAACAGATAAGAATAGGGCGGCGGCCAGTTCCCCGTCGCCTTCAGGGCGTCGATCTTCGCCTGCTCCTCGGCCGAGACCTGGCGCGCGAACTTCCCGTACCACCCGCAATGCCGATCCTGAGACATCATGATCTGCGCGCGGTGGCCCGACTTCACGAGCCGCACCAGGTTATCGGCGCGGGTTTCGTCCGGCATGTAGCGATGCAGCCCGATCCGGTCGAAGCCGATATAGGCGCCGCCGTCCACGACCCGCTTGTGATAGGCCGGATCGGCGTTGCCGCAGCAATGCCCGATCAGGCACTTGTGAGCCGCCACGCCATTGCCGGTGAAGGCCGCGATCTGGTCCGGCCCGGCGAACCCGTCCTGCGTATGGGTGATGATCGGCACGCCCGTCGCCTTCTGCGCGATGCAGGCGGCTTCCAGGAATTTCATTTCCAGTTCGGTGATCACCGGTGCCCCGGTTGCGACCTTGATCGCGCCGGCCTTCACGCCGGTATTGCCGATGCCTTTGGTGATCTCCCGGATATACAGCTCCGCGATCTCCTCGGGCGTGCGGGCGCGCCAGTAGATCGGCAGGCCCATCATCTCAAAGTAGAACCCGGTCGTGCAGACCACGTTCATTTCGGACTTCTCCGCGATTTCCTTCATCATGCCGGCGTCGCGGCCGAGTTCGATCGGGCATGGGTCGACGAAGCTGCGGACACCGTGGACTTCGCGCAGTTCCTTCAGGCGCTTCACCGCTTCCTTGATGAAGGCGGGGCGGTCGAAGACCACGGCCGAGTCGAACTCGGCGCCGTGGAAGGCGATGAACAGATGTTCGTGCATCAGGGTGCGGCCGAGCTGGGAGAGCTCAATGGGGCCTGTGACGGTTTGGACCGGCATGGGGTTTCCTCGTTGGATGTCCGCGCGATGCTAGGCGGGCCGGGCGGAACGGGGAATAGGCGCGCCCCGGTTCACGGCATAGACTGGTGCCAACCACATCCAAGGGGAGGCAACCCATGCGCTTCGGTCTGATCATCCGCGGACAGTACCCCCAGGGCGACGACATGCGCGTCCGCCTCAAGGAAGACCTCGACGCCGCCCGCCACGCGGAGGCGCTCGGCTACGACATCATCGGCAAGGCCTCGCACTACAGCAGCCATCCGTTCCAGTTCATCCAGCAGATCCCCTATCTGGCGCAGGTCGCGCTGGTGGCGCCGAAGCTGCGGCTGCTGCCCGGGGTGGCGCTGCTGCCGCTGCATTCGCCGCTGCATCTGGCCGAGGAACTCGCGTCGCTGGACGTGATGTGTGACGGCAAGCTGGTGTTCGGCGCGGGCATTGGCTACCGGGAGGTGGAGTTCAACGCCTTCGGCACGACGCTGAAGCAGGCCGGCCCGCGGTTCGAGGAATGCCTGACCGCGATCAAGCGCCTGTGGACCGAGGATTTCGTCGACATGGAGGCCAGCTACTTCAAGCTGGATCATGCCAACTGCACCGTCCTGCCGATCCAGAAGCCGATGCCGCCGATCTGGATCGGCGCCAATATCGGCGTCGGCATCCGGCGCGCGGCGCGGGAGGCGGATGCCTGGTTCATCAACCCGCACAACAAGATCGAAACGATCGACAAGCAGATGGAGGTCTACAAGCGCGCTCTCGATGACGCCGGCAAGCCGTTCCCCGCCGAACTGCCGATGGCCCGCGAAGTCTTCGTCGCCCGCACCCGCGAAGAAGCGATCCGCCTCGCGCGCCCGTCACTGGAGGAAAAATACCGGGTCTATCGCGAATGGGGCCAGGACAAGGTGATGCCGGCGTCAGACCACATGGGGCTGGATTTCGAGGACCTGATGCAGGACCGGTTCCTGTTCGGCTCCCCGGCCGAGGTGACCGAGCAGATCCTCACCCTCAAACGCCGCTTCAACATCAACACCCTGATGCTCGGCATTCACTGGGTGGGGATGCCCGCGAGCCTGGCGATGGAGCAGATGCAATTGATATCGGAGGAAGTCTTCCCCGCCGTGCGATCGGCGGGGTGAGTGGTCAGGCCGCCATCGTGAGCTTCTTCACGAAGGCGGAAATCCGGTGGCGGCGCAGTTCGCTGCGCGCCTTGGCATCCGTGGTCATGTAGTTCAACTGCACGCTGTAGCGCCGCCCGGTGAAGGACCGATGGCCGTGCCAACTCTGCGCGCCATTGGGGAAGATCAGCAGTGTGCCGTTCACCGGCGGCACCTCGACGGCATAGTCATCCAGGTCGTTCGGGCCGCGCAGCAGGCGCAGGCAGCCGTCCTGGCTGGAGAAGGCGTCCGACTCCGGGTTCAGGTACAGCAGCACGGTCACCAGCTTGGCCGTGGAATCGCAATGGATGCGGCCGTCCTTCGCCTCCGTCCGGCCGCGGAGCGTGAGCATGGTGGGCGCGGCGGCCAGGTCCAGGCCGAACTTGGCGGCGATCGTGGCGCGCATGCGGTCGCCGTCCATCTCCCGCATCAGGGCGTCGGCAGCGGGGCCGAGGCGGACGGATGTGGTAGGGAAGGACCCGCGCTTGTTCAGCGGCGGCAGGTCGCGCGTGACGGCGCGCAGCGCCTCGGGCGGGACAAAGTCGGGGACGACGACATGCGGGAAGGGCTCCCGCGCGACGGGCGTTGCGTCCAGCTTGGCATAGTCCAGTGCGATCATTGTCGGTTCCGTCAGGCGCCCTTGGGGCTGGTCAGCAACGCCTCGGCCAGGTCGACCAGGTCGTCGGTCCAGTAGATATCGGGGCGAGGGCGGGAAATCGCCAGACCCGCATCGGGCCGGCAGGTCAAAACGGGCATCACCCAGCGCTGCGGGAAGCCGAGGCGCCCGTCCGCCGCACCCAGTAAGGCGCCGGTGATGGCGGCGTTGGTGTCGGTGTCTCCACCCGCCGCGACGGTTCGGATCAGGGCGGTTTCGGCGTCGGTGCCGGCCGCGAGGTGGAAGAACGCGTTGCCCAGCGCGATGGTCACCCAACCCATCCGGGTCTGGTAGTCGGCGGGCGGCTGGCCGGCCAGGGCCTGTTCCAGCGCGGCGACGGCGGCCTCGCCGCCTTTCACCGCGCGGGCCGCCGCCAGGGCAGTCGCGGCCATTCCGGCGCGATCCGCGCCACCGATCCCGTCCGCGATGGCGGCCGCCAACGCGGCGCAGGCGCCTTGGCAGGTCGGATGCGGGTGGGATAGCACGGAATCGGCGCGCGCGATGGCGGCCGAACGTTCGGGTGTGCCCGCCCAGACGCCGATGGGGGCCACGCGCATCAGCGAGCCGTTGCTCTGGCTGTCCGGATGGGCTGCGGCGCGGGCGGCGTCCGCCTTCGCGCCGTTCGCCGTAGCGGCGGCGGCAAACGCGCGCGCCGTGGTCTGGCCGATATGGACGGGATCGGTCGCGAACCAATTGCCATAGGCGGTGGCCACGGCCTCCGAATCATAGGTGTCCCGCCCGATCAGGGTGCGGCCCAGCGCCAAGGCGAGTTCGGCGTCGTCGGTCGCCTGGCCGGCCAGGGTGTGCCAGATCGGGCTGTCCCCCAGGTCGCGCAGGCCACTCGGATATGCGGCGGCAATGGCGGCTTCGGTCTGGCCTTCCACCTGCGCGCCCAAGGCATCTCCGATCGCCAGGCCCAGCAGGCAGCCGACGGCGCGGTCGAACGCTATGCCCTCGGCCGCGCGGGGCCAGTCCAGCGTGATGCGGGGTTCGCGGCGTGGTTCGGTGCTGCCGCGCCAGGCGCGTGTCAGCAGGGTCTCCACCACCTTGGGCGCGCCGCCGAAGCAGGCCGAGGGGCGGCTTTCGCCGAGTTCGGAGTAGGTGACCGGCTGCCCATCCTCGGCCAGCAGCACGCCGCCCGCGGCCATCAGCAGAGCGTGGCCGGCGGCGATATCCAGCGCGTTGACCGGGCGCAGGGTCTGGGTGGCGATGCCGTCGCCGACCGCGATCCGTGCGAGCCGATAGGCGATCGAGGGCAGGGGCATGAACCGTCCCGGCGCGCAGGCGATCGAATTCCATACCGGCCTCTGCCAGACGCCATGGTTGAGGAACACGACATCCTGGGGCGCGAGGTCCCGGTTGCTCAGGTCGATGTCCACCACCGCGCCGTTGCGGGTGATCGGCCCGCCCTCGGCCCAGGCGATCATGTCGGGGCCGCGATCGGGGCAGGTCGGGGCGAAAACCACGGCCACGACCGGCTTGCCCTGTTGCAGCAGCGCGATGGAGACGGCGCTGCCGCGCTTGCCCTCCAGGAAGGCGCGGGTGCCGTCATGCGGATCGACGACCCAGCACAGGCCATTGGCCTCGGCCGCGACGACGCCGGCTTCTTCGCCCACGAAGCGGGCGGGGACCAGGGCGATCAGGCGGTCGCGCAGCAGCATCTCGATCTCGTGATCGATCGGCGCGGTGATGTGGTCGATCAGCCTGGGGCCAGCGGGCAGGCTGAATTCATCGGCGACCATGCGGCCGGCGATGGCGGCCGCCTCGATCACGGCGGGGAGAAGGGCTTGCGGGTTCAGGGTCACGGCCGGGAGTGTAGTCGGGCCGGCGGGATGGCGCCAACCGTTCTGTGCCAGGCCGAGCGGGGCGGTGGGCGGTGGGTGTCATGACAGGCGCCGTGACAGGGCGCGAAATCCTTTGCCTGGACTGGGACGATATGCGACGCTGCAGCGCAGCATGAAGCCGCGTCGGGTTCGCCGCAGGCGCGCCGTCACCATGCCGGAGGCAACGCCAGAAACAGCATCGGGCCCCTTGGCCCGTTCGGCGTGATGCCCTTTCGTCAGGAGGCTGTGCAATGCTTGAAAAGACCTATGCCAATACATTTGCCCATGTGAAGCCGGGGGATACGCCCTGGCGCACCGATGGATTGCGGGATTTCTTCCTCTACCGCGACCTGGGTGTCGAGAAGGCCACCGGCGGGCGCGTCATCGCGCAACTGGTCAAGGCCAACGCGGCGCCGGAGAAAGGCACCGGCTGGCACCAGCACACCGCGGACTTCCACATGGTGCTGATGCTCAAGGGCTGGGCGAAGTTCATGTATGACGACAAGGAATTCGTGATCGAGGCCGGGGACTGCGTCCACCAGCGGCCGGGGATCACGCATTATCTGTTCGATTACTCGCCGGACATGGAATACCTGGAAGTGGTCGGCCCCGCCGACTTCGGCACGGTGGATGTGGAGGGTCCTTGCGCCGTGCCTGCCCCCGCACCTTGGAAGTAGGTTCGCCGGAGACCGAAAGGGGTGTGCCTGCCACACCGGCGCCACAGCGCCACCCCAGATCCGCCTTTCGGGAATGGGAGGGTGATGGACGATCCAGCCAGAAAGGATCACTCCATGACCAGCCTTCCGCTTCCCCGTTTCATCCTTCCGATCGTCTTTGCATTGGGTCTGGGCGGCTGCGTCGCCTATGGCGCTGATTATGGCTATGGCGGCGGCGGAGGCGGCTATTATGGCGCCCCGGCCTACGCGGCGCCGGCCTATGTCGCCCCGCGCTATGTCGCTCCGGCCTATGGATACCGGGCGCCGAGCTATTACAGCCCGCCACCGCGGTATCATGCGCCGTCGCGCGGGGGATACGGCCATCATCGGCCGCACCACCGCCAGCATGAGGGGCGTCATCGTGGTTGGTAGTGGGCGGAACGGAAAACGGCCTGTGACCCAGGGGTCACAGGCCGATCCGCATGCGCTCCGACCAGCCGCCTGGTCAGATCGGCTGGTAGCTCAGGACACCGACAAACGCTGGTGCGCCGGCACCTCCAGCTTGAACAACCGCGCCGCGTTCAGGCCGAGGACCTTGGCGCGGGCGGCATCCGTCAGCTTGGGCATGGTGCGCTCGATCGCCTCGGCCGAGTGCGGCCAGGTGCCTTCGTGGTGCGGATAGTCGTTCGCCCACATGAAGCTGCCTTCCAGGCCGCATTGCTCCATCAGCGCGAGGCCGGTCGGGTCCTCCTGGAACGACGCGAAGCCATGCGCCTTGTAGTAGTCGCTGGGCAGGCCTTGCAGCTTCGGACGCACCCACATGTGGTGCTTGCGATAGGCCTCATCCATCGCATCGAGCAGCCAGGGCACCCAGCCGATGCCGGCCTCGATCGTCGCGAAGCGCAGGCCCTTGAAGCGTTCCAGCACGCCCGAGGCACAGAGGTTCGCCACCGGCTCGATCGTCGGGGACAGGGAGTGGGTGACGTAGTTGATCACCGCCCCGCCATTGCCGCGTGATGCGCGGGGGTCGCGGCCGGTCGAGACGTGGAACGTCATCGGCAGGTCGCATTCCTCGATCAGGCGCCACATCGGGTCGAAATGCGGCAGGTTGTAGTTGACGTGATCGACGTCATGCGCGCCCCAGATCGGCTTGCAGGGCAGGGTCAGAGCGCGGTAGCCCAGCTTGGCGACGCGCTCGATCTCCTTCATCGCGCCTTCGAGGTCGCCGGTGGCGAGCGCCGCGACGGGCAGCATGGAGTCGGGGTGTGAGCCGAACTGCTCCCACGCCCAGTCGTTCCAGACGCGGCATTGCGCCATGGAGAACACCGGGTCCGGTGTGGCCCACATGGCCAAGCCCTTGTTCGGGAAGATGATCTCGACATCGACGCCGTCGCCGCGGTTGTCGCGGATGCGGTCTTCCACGACGGCGCCGGACTGGGCGCGCAGCCAGTCCTCACCCTCGAACGACATGACGCGGACGCGGTCGGGGCGGTAGCCTTCGGTGTAGCGCCACTGCACACCCTTTTCATCCGTGATGATACGAGGCGCGCGGTCGCGATACTCGACCGGCAGGCGCTTGACCCACAGGTCGGCGGGTTCGTTGGCGTGGCTGTCGGTCGAGACCATGAAGTATTTCTTCGGGTCGCCGACGCGAGCGGTGCGCTGCCATCCGGCATGGCCTGGGGTTTCGAGACGCCACAGGTTTTCGGGGTTGATGGTGGCCTGGCTCATGGCTTGCTCCTCCGGGTGTTTGTTGGACGGGAGCCTAACGCGCCTTTGGGTTGGAATGCCAGTGTGACGGCGTGGCGGTTTGCTTCACCGCGGACGGTCCTCTAACGTCCTGAACATTCGAGGACGGAGCACTCGTTGTCCACACCGCTCAAACCCACGGGGTTCTGGAGTTACTCCACCCTGGATGACCAGCATTCCCATGGGCGCCTGAGCAAGCTGCGCGCCTTGCTGGCGGGGGAGTTGCAGCAGGCGATCGGGCGGTCACCGGAGGTGCAGCTGTTCCAGGACGCGGCGGCGATTTTGCCAGGCATGGACTGGGAGCAAAGCATACGGGAAGCAATCGGTGACGCATCGTTCCTGATCCCGATCATCACGCCCGGGTATCTGCAAAGTGAGTGGTGTTGCACCGAGCTGCGCCTGTTCCTGGAGCGGGAACGCGCGCTGGGTCGTAATGATCTGATCTTCCCGGTTTACTATCAGGATATCTCCGACTTCGAATCGATCCGGGCCGGGGATGTCCATGATCCGGACATTCTTCCCTGCTGAAGACGCGCCAATGGTCGGATTTCCGCGATCTGCGCCACGCCGATGTGATCAGTGAGAAGGTGGCCCGCCGCGTCGCCAGGCTGGCAGAGAGTATGCGGCGGACCCTGTACCGTGAACGGAAGCCTCCGCCACGGAGCGAGGCACCGGCCGGGGATGCTCCGCCGCCGCCGCCAGCCGGGGGGCCGGGGGAATGGTTGCAGGCGCTCCTGCAGACTCATCCGTTCGGTCATTGGGTCGGGCGGGCACTGGTCGCCGCCGGGTTGATGATCGTGGCGGGTGTGTTGATGGGGGCGACGGGGTTCCTGCCGCACCAGGGACAGTTCCTCGCCTGGGTCGGCGGGCTGCTCGCGGTCGGCGGGGTGGGCGTGCTGGTGGCCCACCACGTGCTCCCGGCGCCCGAGACCGTCTTCCAGCGCGACGGAGCGCCGCCGCGACCCGGTTCCCCCCCGGCCTCCGCGCGCCGGCCGCTGATGATCGGTGCCGCGTCCGCCGTGGAACGGGAGGCGGACCGCAGAAGCTTCCTGGTGTTCTTCGAATGGGACAGCGCCGATCTGTCCCAGGAGTCGAAGCAGACCATCGCGACCGCCGAACGGCTGTGGACACAGCGCGCCGGGACGGGGCGGATCGAGATCCGGGGCTACAGCGATACCGCCCCGTCCTCGGCGCGCGCGACCGAGGTCAGCCGGGAGCGGGCTATGGCTGTCTCCGTCGAGCTGGTCCGCAAGGGCGTGCCGGCCGGTTCCATTGCGGCCTCGGGCCAGGGCGACCAACGGCTGCTGGTCCCGACCGGTCCAAACACGCGTGAGCGCATGAATCGCCGGGTGGAAATCATCCTGCCATCATGACGCGGCGCCGGCCCTCTCGCGGCCGGGGCGACCGGATGCTATCGGTCGGGAAATATCCTTGAGGAAACCCAACATGCCAGACGAAACCTCCCTCTTCGGGCTCCAGGGCAAGAAGGCCCTGATCATCGGCGGCGGCCAGGGCATGGGGGAATCCTCCGCCCATTTCCTCGCCCGCGCGGGCTGTGACGTCACCCTCGTCGATCTCGCCGCCGACCGCGCCGAACGGGTCGCGGCCGCGGTGACCGCGCTGGGACGGCGGGGATATGTGGTGGTGGGTGATGTGCTGGATGACGCGCAGGTGCCGCGCATCGTCCGGGAGGCCCGCAATGGGATGGGCGGCCTCGATGTCATGGTCTCGATCGTCGGCGCGGCCGCCTGGGGCTCCGTGCTGGAAACCACGCCCGCCGTCTTCGACCAGCAGATCGCGTTGAACCTGCGCTATTTCTTCCTGGCCTGCCAGGAAGTCGCCAAGGTCATGATCGCGGACGGGCAGGGCGGCTCCATCGTCGGCATCGCGTCGGTGGATGGCCAGCGCTCCAGCCCCATGCGCGGCGTCTATGGCGCGGCCAAGGCCGGCGTGATCAGCTTGGTGCAGACCATGTCGGTCGAATGGGCGCGCCACAGCATCCGAGTAAACGCGATCGCCCCCGGCCATATCGTGACGCCGCGGCTGTTCGACACCCCGCAGCGCCAGGAAGGCTATGCAGGCAGCCTGTTGCCCATGCGCCAGCGCGGCCTGCCCGACGACATCGGCAAGGCGGCGCTGTTCCTGTCCTCGGACCTGGCGCGCTACATCACCGGCACGACGCTGGACGTGGATGGCGGGTTGCTCGCCGCCAACCTGTTCCCCCGCGGCCTCCCTGGCACCAACACCTGATCCTTCAGCGACGGCGGGTCTGGCTGTATCCCAGCAGCAGGCCCGCCGCCATGATGATGGAAGCGCCCAGCCAGGTCATCGCATCCGGCAATTGCGAGAACATCAGGTAGCCCACGATCACCGAGCCAAACAGCTGGAAATACTGGAACGGGGAGATGATGTTGGCCGGCGCCCAGGCCAGCGCCCGCACGATCAGATAATGGCCGGCCCCGCCCAGCACGCCCAGGCTGCAGAAATAGATCACATCCCGCACCGACACCGGCGTTACCCAGATGAACGGCAGGATCACCAGCATGCCGATCGCGCCGAACAGGCTGCTGTAGAACGTCGTGGTCTCCGGCGGGTCGATATTGGCGACCTTTCGCGTGAAGATCTGGTACAGCGCATAGCAAACCGCGCTCCCCAGGATGAACAGGGCAGAGGGATGGAACACGTCGCCGCCCGGCCGGACCACGAACAGCACGCCCACGAAGCCCAGCAGGATGGCGCCGGCCTGAACCAGGCCCGTCCGCTCCCCCAGCATCGGCCAGGCCAGCAGCGCCACGATCAGCGGCCCCGTCATGCTGATCGCCGCGGCATCCGCGACCGGCTGGTACGCGATGCCGGCGGTGAAGCTCAGGTTGGAGACGAACTGGATCGCCGAACGTGTCAGTTGCAGCTTGGGCCGCCGCGTGATCAGCAGCCGCCAGCCCCGCGTCGGCATGAACAGGATGGCCAGGAACACGACATGGCCGAAGAACCGCGCCCAGGAGACCTGGGGAACCGGGTAGGTTTGCGCGAGCGTCTTCGAGAACGCGTTCATGAACGGGAACATCGTGCCCGCGATGCAGACGAACGCGATGCCCAGCAGGATGTTGCGCTGTTCGGCGGTGCGGGGCGGCGCGCTCATTGCCGATGCGATCGCAAGCGCGCGCGGGCCGTCTCACCGTCGGTCGTCTGCATCCAGTGGAGTCCTTGGCTCGCGCCGGGGTGCTTTGCCCGTGGCACCCCGGTGTCGTCAACCAGACCCGCTGCATGGGACCGATGCGGGAATGCCGTCCGTTACGTCAGCACGGCTTCCGTCTTGCGCTTGATCAGCTCGAAATCGATCTGACCACCGATCCCCGGTTCGGTCGGCGCGTGCATCATGCCGTCCTTGTCGGGGGTCAGGTCGTCGATCATCCCGTACTTGTGCGCGCCGTCGGGCAGCAGGACTTCCCACATCGTCGTGTTGTTGATCGCCATGCACAGATGCAGGTTCGCCAGGTTGTTGTGCGAATTGCCCGAGTGGTGGACCTCGTATTTCATCCCGAAGGCCTCGGCCAGATGCGCGGTCTTCAGCATCGTGGTCAGCCCGCCCTTGTTCGGGATGTCCCCGCGCAGATAGTCGGTGGCCATCGAGGTCAGCCAGATCGGATAGGTGTCCAGCCCGCCCGCGGGGTATTCGGTGGCCAGGATCGGGATGTCCAGCTTCTGGCGCAATTTGACGTAGCCGTTGATGTCTTCATCGGCCAGCGGGTCTTCGTACCAGTAATAATCCAGTTCCTCGATCGCGCGTCCGACCCGCAGCGCCTCGGTGTAGTCATAGGACCAGGTGGAATCGAGCGCGACGCGGTAGTCGTCGCCCACCGCCTTCCGCACCGCGACGCAGACGGCGATGTCCTTTTCGGGCACGCGGGGCGGGTGGATCTTGTAGGCCTTCCAGCCATTGGCCTTGAAGCTCTGCGCCTGGTCGACATAGGCCGCGATGTCCGGCAGCACCTGCGAACTGGCATAGGCCATGATCGAGGTCCGGCAGGTCCCCATCAGCGCATGCACCGGCAATCCGGCGATCTTGCCGCACAGATCCCACAACGCGGTGTCGACGGCGCCGATGGTGCGGTAGCTGACCGTGCGGCTCATCATCCGCATCGACTGGTGGATGGCTTCCCGGTGCAGCGGGTCGCGGCCCATCAGCATCGGCTTCAGGCTGCGGATCAGTTGTGCCCCATCCATCGACGCCGGGTTGGACGCGGAGCCGAGGAAGGCATGCCCCTCCAGCCCCGCATCGGTATGGATGCGCAGCAGGCCGAGGTTGCTGACCGGGGAAGCCGCTGATCCCGAATGATAGCTGGTCGCCGGGATGCCATCCCAGGTGAAGATCGTCAGGCTGACGTCATCGATTTTCATGGTCGTTCTCCCATGCTGGCGCCGTCATTACCGGGCGCCATCATGGGAGAGGTTAGTCGCGTGGGCGGCGGAGGGCTACCCGAACCGCGACGGCCTACAGCGCCTTGTGCGTCCCGTCGCAGCGCGGGGCCTTCGATGTCTTCTTGCAGCCGCAGAACGGATAGGATTCGTTCCGCTCGGCCTCGAACTTCACGGGCGCGAACCCCGTGCCCTTGTGGGACCCATCACAGTACGGCTGCTTGGCGCTCTTGCCGCAGGCGCACCACCAATAGGTCTTTCCGGCCTCGACATCGATACGATACGGGCTGGTCTGGCAAACGATCGGCAGGGATTCGGACATGGACGTTTTCCCGTTTGGCTGAAGGCTAGGGGGATTTGTAACCGTAGTCGCGGAGTGCCGCGGCTGGCGTAATGTAACCGTCCAGCAGGTCCTCGGCCAGGGCCGCCGGATCGCGTTCCGCCGCCGGCCCGTAGCCGCCGGAACCAGGCGCCTCCATCGCCACCAGCGACCCGGCCGGGGCGAGGAACCCCCCCTTGCTAGTCAGTTTGCGCGCGTTGGTGTTCGGCGCGGTCAGCTCGATCTTCGCCGGCGCGCCGGGCTGCCCGCCGGACAGGCCGAAGGGCGGGGTGACCGTCCGCTCACAGCAGACCGACGCGTGGGATTGTTTCTCCAGCACCCGCCAGACCCGGCGCACGCCCAGGCCGCCGCGATACTTGCCGACGCCGCCGCTGTCGGGGACCAGCGTGTATTCCTCG
Source organism: Acetobacteraceae bacterium UBA6159 (assembly GCA_002422345.1). Lineage (GTDB taxonomy): Bacteria > Pseudomonadota > Alphaproteobacteria > Acetobacterales > Acetobacteraceae > Rhodopila. Next base: position 21,149 of record DIUL01000216.1, on the reverse strand, counting down.
ACCCGCAGCGGGAAGCTCATTTCCAGGATTTCGATCGGCGTGTTGCTCATGTTCGAAACGGTGGAGGCGACCGCGTTGATCCCGTCCTTGGTCGGCCGAGCGCCGAAGCCGCCCTTGACTGATTCGTAGCTGACGAAGCGGTCGCCGGTGCGATAGTCGACGCCGCCGAACGTGATCACCGCCGAGGTCCCCTGCGATCCCGCCATCACGGTCGTGGGCGTGATCTGGAACATCGCCGCCATCACCATGTCGGCGACGCGGTGCGACATCTCATGGTTGGCATACACGACGGGCGACGGGTGCTGGGCATGCACGACGGACCCAGGCGGGGCCGTGACCGTCACCGACCGCCAGCAGCCGGAGTTCGGCGGGATCAGGCTTTTCGGATCGGCGATCATCTTCAGGGCGCAGAACACGCCCGACGCCGTCACGGTCAGCGGCGCGTTCATCGGGCCGGCCACGGCGGGGTCGGAGCCCGCGAAGTCCGCGATGATCGTGTCACCTTTCTTGGTGACCTTGATCTTCACGGTGAAGGTCTGGTCCTCGGTCTCACCCACGCCGATCACGCCGTCGCCGTCGAAGATGTCGGTGAAGCTGGCCTCCCCGTCTGGCAGGGCGCGCAGCGCGGCCCGCATCATGGTGTCGGAGTAGTCCAGCACCTCCTGCATGATCTGCAACAACGTGTCGGTGCCATACTTGGCCGCGAGTTCCCCCATCCGCTGCGCCGCGCGGATATTCGCCGCCACCTGCGCGCGCAGGTCGCCGAGGCGCTCGGTCGGCGTGCGGACATTGGCGAAGATGATCGCCTCGATCGCCGGGTCGGGCTTGCCGTCGCGGTACAGGCGGATTGGCGGCAGCCGCAGGCCCTCGCCATAGATTTCGGTGACCGCGCCGTAGGAGCCGGGTGTGGCGCTGCCGATATCGGGCCAATGGGCGCGGACGCAGCCGAAGCCCAGCAGGACGCCGTCATGGAAGGCCGGCGCCACCACGTTCACGTCCGGCAGATGGGAGCCGCCGTCATAGGGATCGTTGTGGATGAACACATCGCCCGGCGCGACATCGGGAAACGCCCGCACGATCGCCCGCACCGCGTCGGGCATCGAGCCCAGATGGATCGGCAGGTCCGGCCCCTGCGCCACCATTTCGCCGCGCGTATCGAAGATGCCGCAGGAATAATCGCCGGCCACCTTCAGCAAGGGCGAGTAGGCGGTCTTGGCGAGGACGATCTTCATCTCCTCGGCCGCCGAGTAGAGCGCGTTCTTCACCACCTCGAATCGCGCGGGATCGGTCTTCAGTTCGGCCATCGTCATCCCCTGTGCGGCATCGTGACGACAGCTTGCCCGTGTTTGCCCGCGTCGCGCAACGGAGGGGGTCCCCCCAGGGTAGTCGCCCTTGTCGCTGGGACGGTGCTCTCCGTCCTGGCTGGGCTCGACCTGGCCATCGCCAGGGACGCCGTTGATGGTGTTTGTTTTTGATTCCAAGCACCTGCGTGCCTGGCGATGGGCGGGTCAGGCCCGCCCATGACGGTACGCGGTCCGGTGCGAGTGCCCTGGGGGTGGGGCGTCACCCCACCCCCACGTCGGCGTCAGGCCTTCAGCACTTCCGGGTTGGTCACGCGCACCGGCTTGCCGTCCATGAAGCCCAGCGCGTTCTCGATCATCTGGGGATAGAACGTCTCCCACGTCTCCCGCGTGCCGTAGCCCATATGCGGCATCAGCACCGTGTTGGGGGCGTTCCGCAGCGGATGACCGGCGGGCAGGGGCTCCTTGTCATAGACGTCCAGCGCGGCGGTGATCTTGCCGGCGTGCAGGGCGGCCAGCATCGCGGCCTCGTTCACGATCGGCCCGCGGGAGGTGTTGATCAGGATCGCCCCCTGCTTCATCCGCGCGATGTCGGCCGCGCCGATCATCCCGCGTGAGCGGTCCGACAGCACCAGGTGGATCGAGATGGCGTCGGACGTGGCCATCAGCTCCTCCTTGGAGACCAGCTTGACGCCGACCTCCGCGCAGCGTTCGGCGGTCAGGTTCTGGCTCCAGGCGATGACATTCATCCGCAGCGCCTTGCAGTAGGTCGCCATGTAGCCACCCAGGCGCCCCAGCCCGACCACGCCCATGGTCTTGCCGGCGAGGCCCATGCCGATCGGCAGCCCCATCTGGAACGTGCCCGACTTCATGTTGGAATCGCCGCGCGGAATGCCTCGCGCCGCCGCGATCAGCAGGCCCAGCGAGAGTTCCGCCGTCGCCGAATCCGAATACCCGCCGCCCTGCGTGTTGCACACGACCACGCCCCGCGCCGTGCAGGCGGGCGTGTCCAGCGACGCGTTGCGCGCGCCCGTCATGCCCATCATCCGCAGCTTCGGCAGCCGGTTGATCAGGGAGGCGGGCAGGGGCGTCCGCTCCCGCATCGACAGCACGATGTCGAAATCGGCGAGCTTCGCGGCCGCGTCGTTCTCATCCGCGAAGGCCTCGGCGAAGAAGGTCACGTCGGCCCGCGCCTGCAGGCGGGACCAGTCCGCGCTGCCTTGCGCGACGCCCTGCCAGTCGTCCAGCACCGCCACCTTGGTCATGTTGCCGCTCATCGGCGTTCTCCCCTGTTACCGATATCCAGGGTGGCGCGGGGGACGAAACCCCGCAAGACCAGGGGGCCGCGGCCGCCGCCTTTCCCCCCGGCTTCGCCCTGCCTTCCCTGGGGCCTGTTCCGCGTGCAGAAAGGACCGGAACCGGGAGAGAGAGCCGCCCCATGACGTTCGCCTGGCTGCGCGCGCCGATCGTTGTCCTGTGCCTGCTGCTGGCGGCCTGCGCCCAGCCGGTCAACGAGTGCGACCTGGTGCGGATCACCCACCTGCCGCTGAGCGTGAACCACCGGCTGCTGACGGTGCCGGTGGGGATCAACGGCCAAGCGGTCTCGATGCTGGTCGATACCGGCGCCGAACGCACGATGATCACCGAGGAGACAGCCGAACGTCTCAAGGTCACGCGCGACCCGCGCTTCATGACCCGCTCGGGCGGCGTCGGCGGGGTGACCCAGTCGGCCGATGCAAGGGTGGAAAGCTTCGTCCTGGGTGGGGTCGGCTTCCCGATCGATCGTGTCTCGGTCAATCGCCTGGGACCTGGCGTGCCGTTCGAGGGGATCCTCGGCGCCGATATCCTGCTGGCCTTCGACCTTGATATCGATGTGCCGGGCGGCGCGCTCAGCCTGTATCGCATCCGCCGCTGCGCCGTGGCCGACCCGCCCTGGCCCGAGCGGGCCGTCCCCATCGCCGGCGTCACGGCCAGGCGGGACCGGATGATGGTGCCGATCGAGGTCAATGGCGTCGAGGGCATCGCCCTGCTCGACACCGGCGCGCAGACCAGCACCCTGGGCGCGTCCTTCGCCCGGCGGCTGGGGCTGACTGACCAGGTGCTGGCCAGCAGCCAGGCTTTGACGATCCGTGGCGTCGGGCCGGGCACCTTACAGGCCCGCATCCAGCGGTTCCGGACCGTGCGCCTTGGCCCCGTGGTCGGCACCAATGTCCTGCTGCCGCTGCTGCCGATGGATATCGGCTTTGGCGACGCGCTGATCGGGCAGGACTTCCTGCACGGACGGCGGATGTGGGTGTCATTCCCGACGCGGCGGCTGTTCATCTCCCAGCATGGGCACGAGATGCTGCTCCGGCCGTGATCAGGCCGCCGGCACGCTGATCTTCGTCAGCAGGGCGCGGGAGTCGTCGGGGATCGCCACCGGGCGCTGCGACCCACGCTCGACGAAGACATGCACGAAATGGCCCTCGGCCGCGGCGGCGTCCTCGTCATTGCGGAAGACCGCGAGTTCATAGCGGACCGAGCTGCGGCCGATATTCGCGACCCGGATGCCGACCGTGATCAGGTCGGGGAAGGCGACCGAGCTGTGGTAGCGGCAGGACACCTCGGCGACCACGCAATGGGTGGGGCCATCGAGCAGGCCGACGACCTTCTCCTTCATCTCGTAGTAGGTCACGGCGGTGTCGAAATAGGAGAAGTAGTTGACGTTGTTCACATGCTGGAACACGTCATTGTCCATCCACCGCGTGGTGATCTGGTGGAACCAGCGATAATCGGACCGGCGGCCTGGCGGGGGACGGCTCATGTTCGCATCCTTGCGGGTTGGGCGGCGCCGTTGAAGCGGATCGGGGCTTGGATGTCCATTGGTTGGGGGAGGCGGTGGTGCCATCCCCTTTGTTCGCCACGCGGACGCATTATCTGAACACCTCCGCCCCGCCCGCCATCCCGGCCAGCGACCCGGCGGACGCATGGGCGGGAGAGGATGGCGCTAGGCTTCAACGACATGGGCACCGGTCTGTTCGACCGCGCCGCCCGCTCTCTCAATGAGGACCGGATCGGCCTCGCCGTCACCGGTCTCAGCCGGTCCGGCAAGACCGTCTTTGTCACCTCCCTCATCCAGAATCTCCTGGCCCTTGGCCATGGTGTGAACACGCTGCCGGCCTTCGCCGATGTGCTGCGGACGGATGGTGTTTCCCGCCTGCTCGACGTCGCCATCCTGCCGGCCGGCGCGTCTGCCCTGCCGCATTTCGACCAGGCGGCGAAGTTGGCCCGCCTGTCCGCCGCCCAACCCGCCTGGCCGGACCGGACGGAGGATCTGGCGACCATCTCCCTGATGCTGACCATCGCCCGTCCCTCCGGCCTCGGCCGCCGGATCGGGCCGCGCCGGGTCCGTCTCGATATCCTGGACTACCCGGGCGAGTGGCTGCTCGACCTGCCGCTGCTGCACCAGGATTTTGCCGCGTGGTCGGTCCAGACGCTCGATCTGCTGCGCCAGCCGCCGCGGCGGGCGATCTTTCAGCCATTCCTGGATTTCCTCGACCGCCAGGGGGCGACCGTGACGCCAGATGAGGCGCTGGCTCGCCAAGGGCACCAGCTTTACCGGGCGGCGCTGGATCAATGCCGGCGGGAACGCGGCCTGCGCTTCCTCCAGCCCGGGCGTTTCCTGTGTCCCGGCCCCCGCGGCGACGTGCCCTATATGTGGTTCTACCCCGCCGATCCCGCCCAGCGCGGCGGCATGACCAACCTGCTGGCCGAACGGTTCGAGGCGTACAAGCTGGCCGTCCGGACCGAGTTCTTCGAGCCGCATTTCGCCTCCTTCTCCCGCCAGGTGATGCTCGTCGACGTGCTGGGCGCCCTGGTGGCCGGCCGAGCGGCGTTTGAGGATACGGTGAGGGCGATTCAGGCGATCGCGGGGGCGTTGCGGTATGGCTCGGGTGGCGGAGTCATCCCCACGACGGCGTCCTGGCTGCTGCGCGGCATGGGTCATGTCCTGCCGCCCGTCCTGGGGCGCGCCACCGACGCGGCGGCCCGTCACCTCAGCGACCCCAGCATCGACCGGATCGCCTTCGTCGCCACCAAGGCCGACCACGTCCCCGCGCTCAAGCGCGAGAACCTGCGCCATCTGCTGCGCGCGTTGGTCGATCCGATCGCAGAACACCCCGCCGGCGCCGGGGCCGCCATTGGCCACCACGTCGCTGCCTCCCTGCTGTCGACCGAGGACGGCAGCGCCAGGATGGACGGCCGAGCCATCCCGGTCGTGCAGGGGATCGTGATGGGAGAGGACAAGGTCCGCCCCTATTTCGTGGGCGAGGTCCCCTCCGGCCCGCCGCCCGCCGATTTCTGGTCGGAGTCCTTCTTTGAGCTGCCGGTCTTCCGCCCGCCGCCGATCGACCCCTCGGGCCGGACCGGACTGCCGCATCTCGGCCTGGACCGGGTCCTGGCCGACCTGATCGGAGACCTGGTGCAATGACCAACCGTCCCCGCTTCCTGGATGAACCGGCCGCGGCGGAACCGATCCGTCCGGTGGTGGCCGAGGCGCCGATCCAGGCTCGCCCGATGCTGCTGGATCCCACGCCCGACGCGCCGTCCAGCCTGCAACCCGCCTGGGCGCCGCCGCCGATCGCCACCGCGCCTGGTCGCGCCGGCAACGGGTTCTGGATGGCCACCGGTGTGCTGGTGGCGCTTGGCACCTGGGCGGGTGTCTCGGCGGCGTCCTATGTCGTCGATGCCTTCACCCAGCCGACTCCCTTGAGTATCGCGGCGGCGTTGGGGATCAGCGGCGGGTTGGCCATCGCCGGCTTTGGCATGGGCGCGGAGTGGCGGGATTACCGCCGCCTGCGGACGGTGGATCTGACCCGCGCCACGCTGTCCGACCCCGATTCCCCCGTGCCGCCGGTGCGCCATGCCGCATTGGACTGGCTGGCGAGGGTGGAGGCCCATGTTCCCGACGCCCTGGCGGTGCGGCAGGCGCTGCGCGACGCGACCTCGGTGGCCGAGATCGGCGCAATCCTGCGTGGTCGGGTGGATGCCCCCCTGCGGGAGGCGGTGCGCCGCATCGGCCAGGATGCCGCGGTCGAGGGCGCGGCCCTGGTGGCCATCAGCCCGCATGCGAGCTGGGACGGCATGATCGCCGCCTTCAAGGGCCTGCTCGTGATCCGCAAGGTCGCTCGGCTTTATGGCATGCGGCCGGGCCCGGCGGTAACGGCCGCGCTGGTCCGCAAGGTCGCCTGGACGGCGGCGGGGACGGCGGGGATCGACCTGCTGTCACAGACCGTGGCGGACCAGGCGCTGACATCATTGCCGGTCGCCCGCCATCTGCTGGCCGCCCTGCCGGGCAGCGGGGTGACGGCGCTGCGGCTGTATCGCCTGGCCTCGATCACCGCCGAGGCGTGCAGCCCGGTGAAAAGGTAGGGGGGCGTGTAGCCCCGACGCGCTCCTCTTGTTCTGGTGGAGGAGCCGACAAATCCGATCCCACGCCCCCCCCTCCCCTTGAGGGAGGGGGTTGGGGGGAGGGGTCATCGCGGCACGAAGTATCCAGGACCCCCCCGATCAACTACCTTCGTGGATCGACCCCTCCCCCGACCCCTCCCTCAAGGGGAGGGGAGAAGTTCTTTCCTCCCGCCGGACCCCGCCGGGGTCCCGCACACCCCCATCGGCCTCCAGGTAATCCGGCCCGATCGGCACCTTCCCGTGCCCGCCCGGGATATCGAGCACATAGGTTGGCCACGCCAATCCCGTGACCCGACCGCGCAGGGTCGCCAGCAGCCGCCGGCCTTCCTCGATCGGGACATGGAACCGCGCGGTCCCCGGCGCGGCATCCAACTGGTGCAAATAATACGGCTTCACCCGTGCCGCGATCATCGCGCGGAACAGCGCCTCCAGCGCCTCGGCCGAGTCATTCACCCCCCGCAGCAGCACCGACTGTCCCAGCACCGGCACCGCCCGCGCCTGGATGCGCCGCAGCGCCGCCCGGGCCTCCGCCGAGAACTCCCGGGCGTGATTGGCATGCACGACGACCCAGACCGAGCGGTCCGTCTCCACCGCGGCGACCAGGGCATCATTCACACGCTCCGGGTCCGCCACGGGAACCCGCGTGTGGATACGGATCGTCTCGATGTGCGGGATCGCCGACAGCGCCGCCACGATCGCCCCCAGCCGCCGGGGGGAGAGCATCAGCGGGTCGCCGCCGGTCAGGATCACCTCCCGGATCGCCGGGTGATCGGCGAACCAGCGATAGGCGGCATCCAGTTCCGCCTCTGTCAGCAGCCCGCCATCCGGTCCCACATGCTCCCGCCGGAAGCAGAACCGGCAATAGACCGGGCAGATCAGCAAAGGCTTCAGCAGCGCCCGATCGGCATAGCGATGGACCACGCCGTTGACCGGGGACAGCGCGTCATCCGCGATCGGGTCCACGCTCTCATGCGGCGCGGTGAGCAGTTCGGCGGGATCGGGGATGAACTGGAGCCCGATCGGATCATCCGCCCGCTCGATCAGCGCCCGCACCGCAGGTGTCAGGGCGATCGCATACCGCGCCGCCACCGCATGCGTGTCCGCCAGGGCGTCCGGCGCGATCAGCCCCGCGCGCAGCAGGGCCTCCGCGTCGCGCAGCACCCGGTCAGGCACGGTCGCGTTCACGCCCCCGGGCCCGCCCGGTGATGGCCGGCGCGCTGGTTCCGGAGAACCGTTTCTGCAATACGTCGGCCTGCCATGGTCACTCCGCACTTCATCCTGCATATCGGCGCACACAAGACAGGCACAACCTATCTGCAACGCATCTTCGCCGCCCTTGCCCCGGCCCTGCGGCAACAGGGCGTGTTGTATCCCGATATCTGGCGTCCCTCCCCCGGGCAACCCGGGCACCATCGGTTGCCGGTCCGCCTCCGGACCGCTTCGCATGCCGAACTGGCCCGCGATGTCGCCGAGATCACCGATGCCGGCTGCCCGGTCGTCCTTCTGTCGGCCGAGGACCTGAGTCGTCTGCCCCCCGACCGGATCGCCGTCCTCCGTTCCGCCCTCGGCGGCGCCCCCCTCACCATTGTCCTATATGCCCGACGCTGGTCCGATGCCCTGCCGTCGATGTGGCAGGAAACCATCCGCCATGGGCTGGATTCCGAACTGCCGGCCTTTCTGGCGCCGCTGCTTGCCAACCCCTCCGGCGCGCTGACGACCAACTGGGGCCATGCGCTCCGGGCCTGGTCGGGGGTGTTCGGGCGGCAGAATATCCGCTTGGTCTCTTTCAACCATGTCATCGACGCCGGCCTCGATCCAGCGGAGCATTTTCTGCGGACATTCCTGCCGGATCGCATGCCCGATCTGTCCGCCGCCACCGCCCTGTTCGGGCAGCCGGCGCATCCCTCGATGCCGGTCTGGCGGATTGAGATCATCCGCGGCCTCAATGCCCTGCACGCCGAACAGGGGCGCGCGAGAGGTACTGCGCCGAGGCTCTGGTTCCTGCGTGCGTTGCCGACCCTGGACCAGGACGCCCTGCGGCAATTGGTCGAGCCGCGGATGGCCGAACTGACCCTGGCCGACAGCGATCCCGGGCTGGCCTCCCTGCACGACGCGCTGCTGAACACCTGGGGAGACCGGATGGTGCCCCCTGTCCAGCCCGGCCGGCTGTTCACGCCGGGGACCCGCGCGCTGCCCTACCTCCCGAACGGGGCGATGGCCGAACCGGCGGTGCGATCGGTGCTGAACGACCTCTACGACGCGTTTCGAGGCGCCGCCGCGAGCCCGCGCGCGACCACACCCCGACCTTCCCGAACGCCTACCCCCTTGTGGCACCCGGAAAGCCTCGCCGGCCGCATGCCCTTCCTGCGCCGGCGCGGCGAACTGACGCGCGCCACCCGCGCCTTCCTCGAAGCCCGTGGCTACCTCGAAGTCGAAACACCCTACGCCGTCCCCGCGCCGGGGGAGGAAGTGCATCTGCGCCCCTTCGCCACCAGCCGCACCCATCCCGACGGCACCGCCGAACCGCTCTGGCTGCACACCAGCCCCGAATTCGCGATGAAGAAGCTGCTGGTCGGCGGCGCCGGCCCGATCTTCCAGTTCGCCCGCGTCTGGCGGAACGAGGAAGGCAGCGCCCTGCATGCGCCCGAGTTCACCATGCTGGAATGGTACCGCCCCCACGCCGGCATGGACGCCCTGATCGCGGAAACGACCGACCTGCTGCGCGCCGTCCTGCCGCCCGTGGTGACCTGCCGCGGCGTCACCACCGACCTGTCCCGCATCGAACGCCTGACGGTGGCCGAGGCCTTCACCCGCCACGCCGGCGCCGATGTCCTGGGCACCGCCGGCGACGCGGCGGCCCTCGCGGCCTCGGCCAGGGTCAGCCTCCGCGAGAACGAGAGGTGGGAGGATCTGTTCTTCCGCCTCCTGCTCGACCGCGTCGAACCGGCGATCGGCCGCACCCACCCGACCTTCCTGACCCATTGGCCCGCCGACCAGGCTGCCCTGGCGCGCCGCGATCCCGACGATCCCCGTGTCGCGCTGCGGTTCGAATTGTTTGTCTGCGGCATCGAACTCGCCAACGCCTTCGTGGAACTGACCGATGCCGCCGAACAGCGTGTCCGGTTTGAGCAGGATCGCGCCCGCCGCCATGCTTTGTATGGCCCCGACTGGCCGATGGATGAGGCGTTCCTGGCGGCCCTCGCCCATGGCATGCCCCCGTCATCCGGAATCGCGCTGGGGTTCGACCGGCTGGCGATGCTGGCCACCGGCGCCGACCGGATCGGTCAGGTTCTGTGGCTTCCTCCCCCCGACCTGGCGTAGGATCGGCGCACGACAACCAAGGATGCCCCACGGATGCGCCGCCTCCCCGTCCTCCCGTTGCTCGCTTTGGCGCTTCCCTTGATCTCCGCCTGCACCCCGCCCGGGCAGGCGCGCCAGGCCTATCTGTCGCAGTTCGTCGGTCAGCCCGAGCTCAACCTGATCAACGCTCTGGGCGTGCCCGATCGCGTCTACGAAACCGACGGCGTGAAGTTCCTGGCCTTCGTCGAGAACCAGGTGGACGCGGTGCAGCCGATGCCGTTCTACGGCCCTCCGTACTGGGGCGCGAGCGCCGGTTTCCCGATGCAGGTTGTGCAATGGCAGTGTGAGACAACGGTCGTGATCCGGAATGGCGTCGTGCTCAACTTCTCGTTTCGCGGCAACGCCTGCTGACAATTTTCGCGTTCGGTATCGACCCTTGATCCATGTCAAGGCAGGGCCATCCGTTCCGCCGCAGACTCGTCCCGGTCGAACAATCAAGTTCGGTTGTTGGGGATGCGTCGCGGACGCGAGGAACGACGATGAAAAAGATTTTGCTTGCAACCACCCTGCTGGCCGCGATGACAGCGGCGCTTCCCGCCACCGCCCAGACCGCGTCCGGCGACGCGCCGGTCGGCAAGGCGGCGGGGACGTTCATGATCCGTGGCCGCATCCTCGGGATCATTCCGCTCGATTCCACAAGTTCGATCTCCGTCATCGGCGGCAAGGTCCACACCACGGCGTCGGCCACGCCGGAAGTCGACTTCTCCTACTTCCTGACCGACAACATCGCCCTGGAGTTGATCGCGGCCACGTCGAAGCATGACCTCTATGCGATGAACTCGGCGCTGGGCAGCAAGGCGAAGGTCGGCAGCACCTGGGTCCTGCCCCCGACCCTGCTGCTGCAGTACCACTTCCAGCCGAAGGAGCGGTTCAGCCCCTATGTCGGCGTCGGCCTGAACCTGTCGTTCTTCTACGGCACGTCTGCGGCGACCGGCATCAACAACGTCTCGATGACGAGCGGCGTGGGCGCCGCGATCCAGGCTGGTTTCGACTACAACTTCTCGGGCAACTGGTTCGCCAACTTCGACGTGAAGCAGATCTTCGTGAACACTACCGCCAGCGTGAATGGCGGCACGATCCAGGCGAAGACCTCCCTGAACCCGACCGTCGTCGGCGCGGGTATCGGCTACCGCTTCTGATCCGTCCGCCTGGATGCCGCCGCCAACCCGGGATACACTCGGGGAAAATCAGGAGGCGGCATCCATGAGCGGAAACATGCGGCGGGTGGCGGTCATGCCCGGCACCGGCATCGGCCCCGAAGTCACGGCCCAGGCCCTGCGGGTGGTGGAATGGTTCGCGACGAAGCGAGCCTTGCCGCTGGATATCCAGCACCCGCCCTCGGGCCCCGATGCCTGGCGCACGCTGGGCACGCCGATGCCCGACAAGACCCTGGAAACGCTGCGCAACGCCGACGCGATCCTGTTCGGCGCGGCCGGCGGTCCCGAAATCGACGCCATGCCGAAGGAAGCCCAGGCCGCCGGTGGCCTGCGCCGGCTGCGGCGCGAATTCGACATGTTCGCCAACCTGCGCCCCGTGCTCGCCCAGCCGGCGCTGCTTGATGCCTCGACCCTGAAGCGGGAAGTGATCGAGGGCGTCGACATGATCATCCTGCGCGAACTCGCCGGCGGCATCTATTTCGGCGAACCGCGCGGGATCGAGACCCTGCCTGACGGCCGCCGCCGCGGTTTCAACACGCAGGTCTATACATCCGATGAGGTCGAGCGCATCGCCCGCGTCGGTTTCGAACTCGCCCGCGCGCGCCGTGGCAGGTTGACCAACGTCGACAAGGCCAACGTGATGGAAAGCAGCGTCATGTGGCGCGACGAGGTGGAGCGCCTCCACAAGGCCGAGTTCCCCGACGTGGCGCTGAACCATCTGTATGTCGACAACGCCGCGATGCAGCTCGTGCGTGATCCTCGGCAGTTCGACGTCATCGTCACCGACAACATCTTCGGCGACATCCTCTCCGACTGCGCCGCCATGATCACCGGTTCGCTGGGGATGCTCCCGTCCGCGTCATTGAGCGCGCGTGACAAGGATGGCCGCCGGCGGGCCTTGTTCGAGCCGGTGCATGGCAGCGCGCCCGACATCGCCGGGCAGGGAATCGCCAATCCGGTCGGCGCGATCCTGAGCGTGGCACTCGCCTTGCGCCACGCGATCGGGACCGAGGCCGATGCCGCCTTGCTGGAACAGGCCGTGGGCGCCGCGCTGACCCGCGTCCGGACGCGGGATCTGCGTCAATCCGGCTGCGAAATTGTCTCGACAACCGGGATGGGAACGGCCGTCCTGGCCGAACTGGATCGGTTGCAGGGCGGCTAGGTTGTCCGGGTTGAATTTTCGCGATTGCCCGCGCCGACCCGGCGGGCGATCATGGGACATCATCGTCAAGGGCTATCCATCGTGCGCTATCTTCCGCCGTTTGACTTCCTGAAATCCAAGGCGACCGTCGATACCGTGGCCGGCCAGACGATGGTCCATATGTCGCACGACGAACTCGTCGAAATGCTCCGCTCGATCATCATCAACATGGACATCGATGAGGCCTGGTACCTCCGCCGTTACCCGGACGTGGCCGAGGCGGTGTGCGCCGGCACCTTCAAGTCGGCGAAGGAGCATTTCGTCAATAACGGCTATTTCGAGGGACGGATGCCCTTCCAGATCGAGGTCGACGAGAAATATTACCTCGCGCGCTACCCCGAGCTGGTCGAATCGATCCAGAAGGAAGTGATCGTCAACGGCCAGCAGCACTTCGATGAGAATGGCTACCTGGAAGGCCGCCGGCCCTTCGAGATCAAGCCGGGCTGACCACCGACCGCCTGGGGGCGGTCAGGTCCGCCCGTAGGTGTCTTCGTAACGAACGATATCGTCTTCCCCGAGGTATCCGCCGGCCTGCACCTCGATCAGGGTCAGCGGGATCTTGCCCGGGTTTTCCAGGCGGTGGACGCAACCCAACGGCAAGTAGACGCTCTCATTCTCCCGCAGGATCATGGTTTCCTTGTCCCGGGTGACACGGGCCGTGCCATTGACCACCACCCAGTGTTCGGCGCGGTGGAAATGGCTTTGCAGCGATAGCTGGCGGCCGGGCTGGACGACGATGCGCTTGACCTGGAAGCGGTCGCCCTGGATCAGGCTCTCATAGAAGCCCCAGGGGCGGTAGGTGCGGTTGTGCTCGGTCGCTTCGGGCCGGCCATCGGCGCGCAGCCGGTCGACGATCTTCTTCACATCCTGCGCCCGGTCGCGCGGCATCGCCAGCACGGCATCCCCGGTCACCACCAGCGCCACGTCCTTCAGCCCGATCACCGCCGACAGCCGGCCCTCGCTCCGGACATAGCAGCCGGACGCGTCCTCCAGCACCGCGTCGCCGAGGACCACGTTGCCGTGTTCATCCTTGGCGCCGAGTTCCCACAACGCGCCCCAGCTTCCCACATCCGACCAGCCGATCGCGGCCGGGACGACCGCGGCCTCCCGCGTCCGTTCCGCCACCGCGTAGTCGAGGCTGATCGACGGGCAGGCGGTGAAGGCGTCCACATCCAGCCGGATGAAGTCGAGGTCGACCTGCCGCTTCGCCACCGCTTCGCGCACCGCCGGCAGGACGTCGGGGGCGTGCAGGTCCATCTCCCGCAGCAGCGTCTGCGCGGTGAAGACGAACATGCCGGAGTTCCACAGATGCCGCCCATCCGTGATCAGGCGCGCGGCGGTGGCGGCGTCGGGCTTCTCGATGAAGCGGGCGACGGTGAAGGCGCCCTCGGCCTCATCCAGCGGCCGTCCGGTCTCGATATAGCCATACCCGGTCTCGGGCCCGGTCGGGCGCATGCCGAACGTCACGATCCGGCCGGCGACCGCGGCGGCGGCGGCGCTGGTCAGGGCCGTGTGCAGGGCAGGGAGGTCGGCGATCGAGGCATCGGCCGCCATCATCCACAGGATCGCGTCGGGGTCTTCCTCGGCCACCAGCACCGCGGCCGCGGCGATCGCGGGGGCGCTGTTGCGGCCGACCGGTTCCAGCAGGATGCGCGCGCCGGTGATCCCGGCTTCGCGCAGTTGCTCCGCGATCAGGAATCGGTGTTCCTGGTTGCAGACGACGATGGGGGGCGCGAAGCCTGGACCGAAGGCGCGCAGGGCGGTTTCCTGGATCATCGTGCGATCCGAGACCAGGGGCCAGAGCTGCTTCGGAAAACTCTCCCGCGAGACGGGCCAGAGGCGTGTGCCGGAGCCGCCAGAGAGAATGACCGGGACGATGCGTGAGTCGTTCATGGGTTCGGCGCCATGCCTGCCTGTGATGGTGCTTCCTTGCAGGACCGGGGCGCGAATGCCAAGCTTCGATCGCATGTCGAACCCCCTGGAGGGCCCCGTGACACAAATCCGGATCGAATACTGCGGTATGTGAGGCTATGAGGGGCGCGCCCGTGTGGCCCGCGATCTTCTGCTCTCCCGCAAGCCCGAGGCCACCGTCACCCTGACGCGCGGCGCCGGTGGGGCATTTGAAATCACCGTGGACGGACGCCTGGGCTTCTCCAAGCTGGCGGTCGGCCGATTCCCGACAATTCCTGAGATTCTGGCCACGATTTCGTGATCCCCCCTTGCAGAGGCGCGGAATGTGCTCAGCATGAGGAGAATTGTCTTGCACGGAGCCTTCATGACCCACGCCACGCCGAACGACCCTGCCGCCGCCATCCGCGCCATCACCGACCGGATCGAGGCCGGGCTGATCGAAATCCGCCGCGACATCCACGCCCACCCCGAACTGGGGTTCGAGGAGGTTCGCACCGCCGGCGTCGTGGCCGGGGAGCTGTCTCGGCTGGGCATTCCGCACGAGACGGGCGTTGGCCGGACCGGCGTTGTCGGGATCATCGAGGGCGGGCGGCCTGGCCCCGTGCTGGCGATCCGCGCCGACATGGACGCGCTGCCGATCCTGGAGAAGACCGGGCTGCCCTTTGCCTCCACCATCGAGGGCAAGATGCATGCCTGCGGGCATGACATCCACACGACCACGCTGCTGGGCGTCGCGGCGGTACTGAAGGAGATGGCGCCGCAGCTCGCCGGCACGGTGAAGCTGGTGTTCCAGCCGGCCGAGGAAGGGCTGGGCGGGATGCAGGCGATGATCGATGACGGGGTGATGGATGGCCCCAAGGTCGACATGGCGCTGGGGTTCCATAACCATCCGGACATGCCGGCGGGGACTTTCGGCTTCGTGCGCGGGCCGACGCTGGCGGCCTCCGACCGGTTCGACATCGTGGTGAAGGGCAAGTCGGGCCACGCCGCCTATCCGCATACGACCGTCGATCCGCTGGTGGCCGCGGCCTATCTGGTGACGCAGTTGCAGACGGTGGTCACGCGGGAGGTGAACGCGATGCACCCGGCCGTCGTGACCGTGGGCGCGATCCAGGGCGGCACGACCTACAACATCATCCCCGATTCCTGCCTGATCAAGGGCACGGTCCGCACGCTCCACGCACGCGCCCGCGACACGGCCGAGGCGGCGATCAAGCGCCTGGCCGAGGGGATGCTGGGCTCGATGCGCGTGACCTGCGACGTGTCGTATCGGAGGGGCGTGCCGCCTCTGGTCAACCACGACCGCGTGCTGGACCCGACCGTCGCCGCGGTGCGGGCGCAGTTCGGGGACGAGGCGATCACGCAGGGAGAGGCCAATCTGGGCGGGGAGGATTTCGCGCTCATGGCGGAGATCGTGCCCGGGTTCCAGTTGCGGATCGGGTCATCGCAGGCGGGGCGGCGGGACCGGCTGCATAATTCGGCGTATCAGCCGGACGAGGCGGCGATCGGGTATGGCGTGCAGGCGCTGTCGCGGGCGGCTTTGGAGTTGCTGGGGTAATGCGCGGGGTTCCGCGGGGGCTGCCAGGGGTGTGCTGAGGGATACGAGGAGTGGCTGCCAGATCGGACGCCGCCTCTCCCCTTGAGGGGGAGGGTTGGGGTGGGGGGTATGCAGCGGCACGGGACTGGGGGGTGTCTACCCCTCCCCCCACCCCCTCCCTCAAGGGGAGGGGGGGAAGGAAGGGCAGGGCCTCACATAATCGCCGTCGCCCGTTCCCCAGCCGCGCGCGCCCAAGCCGCCGCCATGTCCTCATCGAACAGTTCGGTCAGCTTCTTCATCATCGTGCCGCCCAACTCCTCGGCGTCCACGATCGTCACGGCGCGGCGGTAGTAGCGGGTTACGTCGTGGCCGATGCCGATCGCGATCAGCTCGACCTCGTTGCGGTTCTCGATGTCGCGGATCACGTCGCGCAGGTGCTTCTCCAGGTAATTCCCCGGATTGACCGACAGCGTCGAGTCATCGACAGGCGCGCCGTCCGAGATCACCATCAGGATCCGGCGCCGCTCCGACCGCGCGAGCAGCCGGCGATAGGCCCAAAGCAGCGCCTCTCCGTCGATGTTCTCCTTCAGCAGCCCCTCACGCAGCATCAGCCCGAGGTTCTTGCGTGCCCGCCGCCAGGGCGAGTCCGCCGCCTTGTAGATGATGTGGCGCAGGTCGTTCAGCCGGCCCGGATTGCGCGGCTTGCCTTCCTGCACCCAGCGTTCACGGCTCTGCCCGCCCTTCCAGGCGCGCGTCGTGAAGCCCAGCACCTCGACCTTGACCGCGCAGCGCTCCAGCGTGCGGGCGAGGATATCGCCGCACATGGCCGCCACCGTGATCGGCCGCCCGCGCATGGAGCCCGAGTTGTCGATCAGCAGCGTCACGCAGGTGTCGCGGAACTCCGTATCCAGTTCCCGCTTGTAGGACAGCGCCTGGAGCGGATTGATCACCACGCGCGCCAGGCGGCCCGCGTCGAGCATTCCTTCTTCCAGGTCGAACTCCCACGACCGGGTCTGCTGCGCCATCAGGCGGCGCTGCAACCGGTTCGCGAGCTTGCTGATCACGCCCTGCATGTGTTGCAGCTGCTGATCAAGCTGCTGGCGCAGGCGGGCGAGTTCATCGGCGTCGCACAGGTCTTCCGCGTCCACTTCTTCGTCGAAGGAGCGCGTATAGGCCTTGTAGGTCGCGTCGCTGTCCGGGTTCGGGCGTTCGCGGCGCGGCTGCGGGCCACCGGGGCGTTCGTCACCCTCGGCCACCGCGGCCTCGTCATCGGACTCGGACCCGTCATCGTCGGCGGCGTCGCCTTCCATCTCCTCGGGCTGCGCGCCGAGCATGGATTCCGAATCGGATTCCGACTGCCCTTCGCCGTCCTGGGAGTTGTCCTGCTGGCCGGACTGTTCGCCGTCCTCACCGTCCTCGGAACTGTCGTCGGGTTCCGATTCGATCTCGGCTTCCGCGAGGTCGAGGGCGGCGAGCAGCTTGCGGGCGGCGCGGGCGAAGGCGGTCTGGTCCTCCTGGACCGAGAACATCTCCTCCATCGCCTGTTCCGCGTTATCGCCCAGCGAATCGCGCCACATATTCAGGACGCGCTGCGCCGCTTCCGGCACGGGTTCGCCGGACAGGCGTTCGCGGGCGAGCAGGGCCAGTGCCTTGTCGATCGGCAACTGGTCCTTCCGCGTCATGCGGTCGTAGCCTTCGGACTCGCATTCATCAGCGAGTTTGGCGCGCAGGTTGCCCTTCACGCCTTCCATGAATTTCGCGCCGACGACCTCGACCCGCACCTGTTCAAGTGCGTCGTAGGCATCCCGCGCCTCCCGCCGGGCCGGCATGCGTCGCGCATGTTCGGCGTCGTCGTGATGGCGCAGGCGAAGCGCGATGGCGTCCGACTGCCCGCGCAGCCGAGCCATTTCGGCTTCGGGGAGGGCGCGGGTCGGCAACGGCAGGCGCGCGCGCTTGCCGGAAACGCCCGAGGGTCCGGGTTGGAACGCGACCTGAACGTCAGGCTGTTCCGCGATGGCTCGCAACACGCCGGCGGTGGCGCGCTTGAACTCCTCCGCCCGTGCGTTGTCCTTGCTGCCCGCGCTGCCGCTCATGGCTTAGGAGAACTTCCGGGTGGTGAAGCCGCCGGTGGCGATGTCTTCGTTGAAGCAGCGCTGATAGTACTCGCCGACCGTGCTGCGTTCGGCTTCGTCGCACTTGTTCAGGAAGGTCACGCGGAAGGCGAAGCCGACATCGGCGAAGATGCGGGCGTTTTCGGCCCAGGTGATGACGGTGCGCGGGGACATGACGGTGGAGATGTCGCCGTTGATGAAGCCGGCGCGGGTCAGGTCGGCGAGGGCGACCATGCTTTCCACCTGCTTCTTCATCGCCGGGTCCTTCGACGGGTCGATGCCCATCTTGGCCAGAACGATGCCGGTTTCCATGGCGTGCGGCAGGTAGTTCAGGGTGGCGACGATGTTCCAGCGGTCCATCTGGCCTTGGTTGATCTGCTGCGTGCCGTGATACAGGCCCGTCGTGTCGCCGAGGCCGACCGTGTTGGCGGTCGAGAACAGGCGGAACGAGCGGTGCGGCCGGATCACGCGGTTCTGGTCCAGCAGGGTCAGCTTGCCTTCGACTTCGAGCACGCGCTGGATCACGAACATCACGTCCGGGCGGCCGGCGTCGTATTCGTCGAACACCAGGGCGCAGGCGTGCTGCAGGGCCCAGGGCAGGATGCCTTCACGGAATTCCGTGATCTGCTTGCCGTCCTTCAGGACGATGGCGTCCTTGCCGATCAGGTCGATACGACTGATGTGGCTGTCGAGGTTGACGCGGATGCAGGGCCAGTTGAGGCGGGAGGCGACCTGCTCGACATGGGTCGACTTGCCGGTGCCGTGATAGCCCTGGATCATCACGCGGCGGTTGTAGGCAAAGCCGGCCAGGATCGCGAGCGTCGTCTCCCGGTCGAACTTGTAGGTGGTATCAAGATCGGGCACGTGTTCCGTGCGGATCGAGAAGGCCGGTACCTCCATGTCGATATCGATCCCGAAGACTTCCCGCACCGACACCTTGGTGTCCGGCAGGTTGATATCCGAGGTCGGGCGGGGGTCGGCGTTGGCGGCAACCGTGTTCATAGACCAGCGTGTCCTGTTTCAATTCTCGAAAAGTCTACCCCGGACGCCGGGATGCGCAAGTGCGCCCCCTTTCCATGGCCGCCGGGTCAAGCCATGCGTGGTTCCGTTACCAGCCGCGTCCGCAGCGTGGCATAGGCAAGATTGATGGTTTTCAGGCGCTCCTCCGCGTCACGGCTGCCGCCGTTTGCGTCGGGATGATGACGTTTGGCAAGTTCCTTGTAGCGCGTCTTCACCGCGTCCAGCGTCGTCGGCCACGGCAGGCCAAGCGTTTCGAGGGATTCGCGGAGGTCGGGTGGCGCCTGGTAGGAGGCGCGGTCGGCGTGCCGCTTGCGGGCCTGGCCGATCCTTGCCTCCGCCAGGATGCGGAGCGGGTCGCGCACCACGTCTTCATCCAGCGCGGCGGCGCCGAGGCTGCCCAGCGGCCAGGTCGGGCGCTGCCAGGACGTGTCGTGGCGCATCTGCGCCTCGACCTCGGCCGGGGACATGCCCTTATAGAAGTCCCAGGTGCTGTTGTAGGCGCGCACATGCTCCAGGCAGAACCACCAGTAATCATTGAGGGTTCGGCGTGACTTGGGGGCACGGTACTCGCCGGCGCATTCGCAGCCCGCCATGTCGCACGGCCGGCCCGGCGCGGCCGGGTCGGGAGCGTAGGCGCGGGAGCGTGTCGCACGACGAAGCATCGGGCGGTTATGTGCGGGCCTGCGACAAGTGGCAAGGGCGGCGATGGCCCCGGGGACGCAGGGCCGGGGGCCTCTTGATGCAAGGTCCAAAATCGAAGAGAGTCTGCAATAATTGGTGTGTCAAACACATCCGGGGACCATGCGGCGGTTGGCGGGAGCGCCCGGGCCGTCCTTCAGTTGGGGAACATCATGACCAGAACGGTCTACGCGGCCATGCTCGGCCTGCTCGCCTGCGCCGCGGCCGTGCCGCTCAACACGCCAGTGCCGGGCAACGCGACCATCGTGTTTGAGGGGCTGGAATGGGCCTGGGGCGGCTCCTGCCCCTACCAGGGTCTGTGCGGCATCGAGGAGAACCCGACCGCCGGCGGTGGCAGCCTGGCCTATCAGGGCACCCAGGGCTGGCGGCTGCCGACGCTTCTGGAACTGGACCTGATCCCGGACGATTTCGCCCTGATGTTCGTCTATTCCGGCGCCAACGTGCCGCAGAACGGGACCGATCCGATCAGCGCGGCCTCGTTCCTGAGCGGCCCGGCCCCCGGTGCAGCCGCCTGCGCCGCGGCCTATTTCAGCACGACATCCAACTATTGCGACTGGGGCGATGGAGAGGCGGGCGCCTGGGCGACCGGTCCGACCGATGAGTTCTTCGAACAGCTTTATGTCCGCGTCGCCGCACCCGAACCCGCCAGCCTCGCGCTGTTCGGCATCGGCCTGGCCGGTCTCGGCCTGCTGCGTCGGCGGGCCTGAACCAACCGGTCAGAACCGCCGTTCGAACACCGTGATCACATCCCCCGGCTGGACCGAGGCGTGGCGGGAGGCTTTCCCCTCCACCGCCTCTCCGCCCGAGGACCGCACGACCGACGCATAGGCGTCGACCGCGCGATAGGTGAAGCCGCCGGCCACCGCCGCGGCAGTCACCACGGTCATACCCGGCTGATAGGGGTACTGGCCGGGCTTGTTGACCTCTCCCAGCACATAGATCGGGCGATACAGGATCACCTCCACCGCGACCGAGGGGTTGCGCAGCAGGTTGGCCCGCTTCATCGCCGCCGAGACGCGGGCTTCGAGTTCCGCCGGCGTGCTGCCACCGGCGCGGACAGGGCCGACCAAGGGCAGGGCGATGGTCCCGCTGTCGCTGACGCGGAATTCCCCGGTCAGGGATTCCTCGCCAAAGGTGATGATGCGGACCGCGTCGCCTGGCCCCAGCCGGTAGTCGGCCGAGTCGGCCGGCGGCAAGGGGGACAGGTCGCGGCCTGGCGCGCAGGCGGACAGGACGGCGAGTAGCGGCAGGATCAGGTGGAGCAGGCGCACGGGTCGGGTTCCTCGGTTGTCGGGAACGAAGGGCGGACAGGACCCGCATACAGGAAGACCCTTCAGAAACGGTTAACGCGCGGGAATTCTTCCGGCGTTAGCCAAGCATTAACCCATCTTTAACGCCTTTTTG
>DIUL01000206.1:66659-67979 GCA_002422345.1 Acetobacteraceae bacterium UBA6159 | reverse complement strand
TGCCGATCGAGGCCAGCTCGTCTTCGGCCTGCACGATCGCAAAACGGTTCTTGCCGCTGACCGGGTCGACGCGATACTTGGCGCAATACGACATGAAGGCTTCCGCCACTGACGAAGACGGCGTGATCGGATACCAGGCGCAGACCGTGGCACCGCCATAGACGGCGCCGAGGGACGCCGCGGTGTTGCCATCGATGAAGATGCGGTCGCCGACGGTGTCTGCGCGCTTCGTCTTCAGCTTGATCGGGTCGTCGAGGTTCGCCTTCACCCACTCGATGCCCATGTGCAGGGCCTGGATATTGGCGTTGATCAGCTTGTCCCGGCCCTTGAACTGTTCCGCGAGCAGTTGCTCGACCGCGGCGAAGTCCATGTCCAGCAGGCAGGCGAGGGCGCCGAGACCGACGATGTTCTTGAACAACTGCCGCTGGCGGGGGTCGCTGTATGCCTCATTCGTCATGCGTGTCAGCGGCACACCCACGACGACGATGTCGTTGCGGAACTTGGACGGCGCCATCGGCTTGGTGTTGTCGTAGAACAGGTAGCCGCCGGGAACGATGGACTTCACGTCCTCATCCCAGGTCTGCGGGTTCATCGCGACCATCAGGTCGACGCCGCCGCCGCGCGCCGCCATATGGCCGTCGCCCGAGATGCGGACTTCGTACCAGGTCGGCAAGCCCTGGATGTTGGAGGGGAAGATGTTGCGCGGCGTCGCCGTGATGCCCATGCGAAGCACGGACTTCGCGAACAGCGCGTTGGCGCTGGCCGACCCGGATCCGTTCACGTTCGCGAACTTGACGACGAAGTCGTTGACCCGCTGGAGACCTTCCACGCGGTCTAGGATTTGCAGCATGCGCTCTCCGCCTGTGCCACGTCGATCAGGAAACGATGCATGTCCCACGCGCCGGTCGGACAACGTTCCGCGCAGAGACCGCAATGGAGGCAGACGTCCTCGTCCTTCGCCATGATGCGGCCGGTCTTGAGCGGCACCGACACGTAGAGATCCTGCGTCAGATTATGCGCCGGCGCATTCAGGCGCGTGCGAAGTTCGGCTTCCTCACCGTTCTCGGTGAAGGTGATGCAGTCGACCGGGCAGATATCCACGCAGGCATCGCATTCGATGCACAGCTTGTCGCTGAACACGGTCTGCACGTCGCAGTTCAGGCAGCGCTGCGCTTCCTGGAAGGCCAGCTTCTCATCGAAGCCAAGCTCGACCTCGGACTTGATGTCCTTCAGCGCGATGAACTTGTCGCGATGCGGCACCTTGAAGCGGAGGTCCAACGACACGTCGTTGTCGTAGCTCCACTCATGGATGCCCATCTT
>DIUL01000206.1:0-66505 GCA_002422345.1 Acetobacteraceae bacterium UBA6159 | reverse complement strand
CGCTCGATCCAGGGGAACGCGTTTTCCTGACCGACCGCGACAAGAACGTCGTCGCATTCGAAGAAGTGCTCGGGCTCTCCGGTCGGCACCAGGTTGCGGCGACCACGGGCGTCGTATTCGGCCTTCACCTTCTCGAAGGTCATGCCGATGAGCTTGCCGTTGTGGTGCTTGAATTCCTTGGGAACCAGGTAGTTCAGGATCGGGATGTCCTCTCCGATCGCGTCTTCCTTCTCCCAGGGGGAGGCCTTCATCTCCTCGAAGCCCGAACGGACGATGACCTTGACGTCCTCGCCGCCCAGGCGACGGGCGGAGCGGCAGCAGTCCATGGCGGTATTGCCGCCACCCAGCACGATGACGCGGCGGCCGACCTTGGTGATGTGCCCGAAAGAGACGGACGACAACCAGTCGATGCCGATATGGATGTTGGCGGCACCTTCGTCGCGACCGGGAATCGGGAGGTCACGGCCACGCGGCGCGCCCGAACCGACGAAGATCGCGTCATAATCTTCGGCCAGCAGCCCCTTGAGGCTGTCGACACGCTGACCAAGGCGCATTTCCGGGCCGAGACGGGTGACGTAACCGACTTCCTCGTCGATCACTTCCTCCGGCAGGCGGAATTTCGGGATCTGGCTGCGGATGAACCCGCCGGCACGCGGATCCGAGTCGTAGATGACCAGTTCATAGCCCAACGGCGCCAGATCGCGTGCCACGGTCAATGAAGCGGGACCCGCGCCAACCAGCGCGATCTTCTTTCCGATCCGGGTCGTCGGCACGGGTGGCATGCGGTCGGACACGTCACCCTTGTAGTCGGCGGCGACGCGTTTGAGCCGGCAGATCGCCACGGGCTCGTCCTCGACGCGGCCGCGGCGGCATGCCGGTTCACATGGACGGTCGCAGGTACGGCCCAGCACACCCGGGAACACATTCGACTTCCAGTTGATCATGAACGCGTCGGCATAACGGCCGTCGGCGATCAACCGGATGTACTCAGGTACGGGGGTATGGGCGGGGCACGCCCATTGGCAGTCCACGACCTTGTGGAAATAATCCGGGTCCCGGATATCCGTCGGCTGCAACTGTTGCTCCTTACCTCCGGCATGGCGGAGGATTGCTATCTTGGACCCGTTCCGCGAGGTCCGCCGGGGCACTCGCATCTCTCGGCGCGCGGGGGCTTCTGCGGTCCCCAGGCGCGCGCGTCAAGTCTTACTATCTACCAACCCGTATCCCGATAAACCTTCGGGTTCGCATATCAGGGCCGCATCCCAAATGAGGACGGTCCCGGAGACCGCAAGGGGGCAGCCAGGCTCGCAAACTCACACAGGAGACGTCGGGTGTCGCGCGGGTCGATGATCTCGTCAACCCAGAAGGGTTCCGCCGTACGAAATGGCGAGCGCAGACGGTTCAGCCGCTCCTCGATCTCCTCCAGCTTGGCCTGCGGATCGTCCGCCGCATCGATCTCGGCGCGATAAGCCGCTTCGATTCCGCCTTCCAGCGGCAGCGAGCCCCAGCTCGCGGACGGCCAGGCATAGCGGAGGCACAGATGGCTGACCGGCTGATGGCCGAGGCCGCCGACGCCATAGCAATTCCGGACGATGATGCTGCACCAGGGCACGGTGGTCTGGTTGATCGCGGACAGGGCGCGCACGCCCCAGCGGATCACGGCACTGCTCTCGGCCTTCAGACCCACCTGGAAGCCGGGGCAGTCGACCAGATGCACGATCGGCAGATGGAAGGTCTGCGCCATGTCGACGAAGCGGATGATCTTGTTGCAGGCATCCGCGTTCCAGGCCCCGCCCTCAAACAGCGGGTCACCGGCCATCAGCGCGACCGGCCAGCCATCCAGGCGCGCAAAGCCGGTGATGATGGAGCGGCCGAACATGCGCCCCTGCTCAAAGAAGCTGCCCTTGTCGACCACCGCCTCGATGATGCGGCGCATGTGGTAGGCCTGCTTCTTGACCCGCGGAATCGCCGTCATCAGCGATTCTTCCCGCCGGCCCGGATCGTCCCAGCCGCGCACCCGCGGCGGCACATCATGAACCGAGCTTGGCAGATAGGACAGGAACCGGCGGGCGGCGTCGAACGCCTGTTCCTCGGTGTCGACCGCATGGTCCACCGCGCCGCAGGAAAGCTGGATTTCCCAGCCGCCGAGTTCCTGCTTGGTGCGCGGTTCGCCCAGGCGTTCCACCACCGGCGGGCCGGCGACGAACACCGCGGCCATTTCCTTGACCATCACGGAATAATGCGACGCGACGAGTCGAGCGGCGCCAAGGCCGGCGACGGAGCCGAGACCGAGGCCGACGACGGGCACGGTGGCCATCTGGTTCGCCACCAGGTCAAACGAGGTCGTCTCGCTCAATCCACCTGGCAGGTTCGCGCGTCCGGTCGTCTCGATCGTCTTGACCGACCCGCCGCCGCCCGAGCCTTCGATCAGGCGGATGATCGGCATGCGGTACTCGGTCGCGATCTGCTCCGACATCTTGGGCTTGCCCTTGATGGAAGCGTCCGCCGATCCGCCACGCAGCGTGAAGTCGTCACCGGCGATGACCACCGGGCGCCCATCGACCAGCCCGCGTCCGAACACGCAGTTACCGGGCATGAACTCGGTGATGTTGCCCTTGAGGTCGTACGACGCCTTGCCGGCGATGCTGCCGATTTCCTTGAACGTGCCGGGATCGAGCATCTGGTCGATCCGTTCCCGCACCGTCAGGCGGCCGCCCTTGTGCTGGCGTGCGACCCGCTCCTCACCGCCCATCTGTCGGGCAATGGTCTGGCGGAGCCGCAGTTCCTCCAACTCCGGCTCCCATCCGACCGGCGCTGCCTTGGTCGTCTGGTCGGAGGTCGCTTGCGGGCGAAGCGGCGGGCTGTCGTCGGTCATGCGTTTCCTGTCCTTGGCTATCCGAAAACCGGCCAGCCACGGAGGCTGATCGGTGGTCCGCAGCGATTCCAAATTTCCTCGGCCGTGTTCCCGGCCTTCAGGCGCAAGGCGGTCTCACCCATCAAAACCATCTCGATGGTGGAGCCGGCGCCGGGATCATCCGTCGGTACGACATACGAGAAATAGTGGCGGTCGTACTGGCCGGAGGTCCGAGAGCGTGCGGGGGTCACGATCGCCGGGCCAGCGATCTCGAACCGTCGACCGTCATCGTGGCACCAATGGCCATCAATGGCGTCGGCTCGGGCGACGCCAGGCAACACCAGGACCGCCACGATCAACCCAATCAATCTGCTTCGCGTTGGTGTCACCCCTATAGCCGCCCGCACCTTTAGGAACCAGGCGGGAACGCTATGGCGGATTGCCGCGCAACGCAACGGGCGCACCATGGCCGAACCCATCAGCGCCGCACGACCGCGCCCGGCGTTCGGCGATCCGGGCAAAAAGGGTGAGCTGCCCCTGGGTCGTCTCATCCCAACCAAACTGTTCGGCATAGGCCCGCGTTGCCGGTCGGGGCGCCGGGTCCTGGAACAAGCGGCGCACGCCGCGGGCGATGCCCGAGGGTGTGTTCTCATCGGTGATCACCCCGGCTTCGGCCTGCCGCACCACTTCCGGATTCCCCCAGATGTTGCTGGCGACGACCGGTGTGCCACAGGCCATCGATTCCAGGAGAACGTTCGCCCACCCCTCCCGCGACGATGACAGGACCGAAGCATCCGATGCACCATAGAGATCCGGGAGTTCGGCATGGGGCCGGGGCCCAAGGAGCTTCACCCGGTCGGTCAGGCCGTGGCGTGCGATGAGGTCCAGCAAGGCTTGCCGTTCCGGCCCTTCCCCCGCGATGACGAGGTCGTATTCCGGCAGTTGCAGCATGGCCTCGATCGTCCGATCGTGGCCCTTGCGCGCGATCAACAAGCCCACCGAGACCAATGTTGGCCGATGAAACCCAAGCCTGATCCGAAGGGCTGCCCGATCCTCGGGGGGGCGAAACAGGTCGGTATCCACCCCATTTCGCAGCACGGTCACCTTCGAGTCCGGTGCCCCCAGCGTCACAAGCGCCTCTTTCAGGGCCGCGCTGACCGTGATCATGGCGGCGGAATCCCGGATCACCTGTCCAATCAGCGCCCGCGGCCAGCGAAAGCTCGGGATCAGGCTGATATCGGTGCCTCGCGCGGTCACGACAACGGGAAGATTGAAGGTCCGCCCCAGCCAGACCGCGGCAACACCGTCGGGATAGAAATAATGGGCGTCGATGGCGTCGACCGGTCCGATTTCGGCCAGCAGGCGCCGCAGCACGGGGACCATGGCGCGATAGAGAAGGAACGGTGCCAGCGTCATCCCGATTTTCGGCACGAGGGGATAGCGCGGATGCAGGACCCGCAGACCGTGCCGCGTTTCCTCGGCCGGCGTTGCGGCGATGCGTGCCCAGTCACCATGGCGCGGGTTCGTGGACGGAAACCACGGCACTGGCGCGACCACGACACTGCTCACCTGACCGCTCGCGACCAGATGCCGCAGGCGGTTTTCGACGAACACACCGTGGTTCGGCCGCGTGGCGCTGGGGTAGAGCGTCGAGAAGGTCAGCAGGCGCAACGCGGTCTTATCCAATTCCCACTCGATCGGCGCGCCCCGGCTACCGGCTCAGGCCGCGATATCCCGTTGCACCTTCGGGTCGTAATTGGCGTCGGTCCACTTGGTGATCCAGCCCTCGTACGAAATGGGCTCCCACCGCGGCGCATTGTCGGGGCCGGTGCAGGTTGGCAGGCAGTCAATCCGCGCATCAAGGTGCGGCGCCATGAAGAACGGAACGGCGTAGCGGTGCCGCCCGACCGGAGGCAACGCACGATGGGGCGTCGACTTGAACCGCGCATTGCTCCAGCGGCGCAGCGTATCCCCGGAATTGACCGCGAACGATCCAGGCACGAGCGGAACGTCGAGCCATTGCTTGTCAGGCATCCGTACCTGCAGCCCCGCGACCTCGGACTGCGGAAGGAAGGTCATGAAGTTGGCGTCGGTATGGGGGGCGATGCCGAACTGGTTGGTCTCGGCGGGCACGGGCGGGTAATGCGACAGACGCAGGTTCGACTGGCTATCGACGAATGACGGCAGGAAAAACCCGGGATCAAGGTCCAGGGACACGGCGACCGCCGGCAGCAGGCGGTTCGTGAAATCGTCCATCAAGCGATAATAGGCGAGAACTCTCTCTCGGAACCCGGGCAAGGCGGCCTCTGCCGGCCATTGGTTCGCACCGGCGAAACGACGGTTGATCGCGCGCATCGGGTGCTCGGGCGCGCGTTCCCGCTTCATGAAGAACGCTTCGTTGAGGTCGGGCTTGTCGTTGTCGTTGACGTCCGAGGTCCACACCGCATAGCGGCCGAGCGACATGTAGCCGTTGTTGTGCTCGTTCAGCTTCAGGGCGACTTTTGCGTCCATCGGCTGGTCATGGAACCGCTTCGCCTCCTCGAAGATACCCGCGATCGAGTCTGGCGGCACGCCGTGCCCGGTAATGATGAAGAAGCCGACCTGTGTCAGCGCGTCGTGGATTTCCCGCGCGGTCCGTTGCAGCGAACCGCTCTGCCCGCGCAGGTAGTCCTGCAGATCGATCACGGGAATGGCGTGGGTCATGACGAGCCCCGATGAATGCTGAACGCACAGGATGACGATCGGACGGGCCATCGGTCAAGCCGCCTACCGGGTCGGTCGCGGGCGTGTTAGGATTCGTCATGGACCAAATCCTGTCATCGTCGTCGCCGCGATCGCCACATCGTTCGCTCGGCCCTGCACCTGTGCGGCCCCCTGGGAATGAGTGGGGACAATCCGATGGCATCCCCTTACCGGTAGGGCGGGGCTGGTCGTCGCGATGCCGGGCGTAATTCCCGCGCGCGCCTTCTGGACTGTCGCGCCCGGCGCAGGCGTGATCCTGGAGGAACGGTTGGCGCCCCCTGGCCCGGATGAGTGTCTGGTTCACGCCCTGGCCAGCGGCGTCTCGCGGGGCACCGAATCCCTGGTGTTTCGTGGCAAGGTGCCGGCCAGCCAGCATGACACCATGCGGGCGCCGCTTATGGCGGGCGTGTTCCCATTTCCCGTGAAGTACGGCTACGCGGTCGTTGGCATGCTGAACTCCGGGCAGCGGGTTTTCGTGCTGCATCCGCATCAGGATGTGTTCGTCGCGCCGACGGGGATGTGCATCCCGGTACCGGACGCCGTCCCCACCGCGCGGGCCGTGCTCGCGGCCAATCTGGAAACCGCCATCAATATCTGCTGGGACGCGGCACCTCTGATGGGGGAGAGAATTCTCGTTATCGGGGCGGGCGTCGTCGGGCTTCTGACCGGTTCGTTGCTGGCCGGCATCCCGGGCGCGCGGGTCACGATCGTCGACATCGACCCCGGCCGGGCTTCGCTTGCGGCGCATTTTGGCTGTGACTTTGCCCTGCCGGACGCGGCGCCGGACAACCAGGAGCTCATTGTGCATGCGTCCGCCTCGGAGGCCGGCCTGCGATTGGCCTTGTCCCACGCGGCGTACGAGGGACGGATCATCGAGGCAAGCTGGTACGGGGACAATGCCCCCGTGGTGCCGCTGGGCGAAGCGTTCCACGCCGCCCGCCTGCGTATCATCGCGTCTCAGGTCGGCGCGGTCGCCGCGCCCATGCGCGGGCGACGCACGCACGCGGAGCGGATGGCGATCGCCCTCGATATGCTGGCCGCCTCCACCTACGATGCGCTGTTGGAGGGGCCGACGCGATTTGACGACATGCCGGCGCGGATGCCTGATATCCTGTGCCCGGGCGGCTTGTGCCACGTCATAACATACGGAAATGAATAGATGTTCAGCCTCACGGTCAGCGACCACGTCATGATCGCCCACAGCTTTCATGGCGAGGAATTCGGCCCGGCGCAGCGCCTGCATGGCGCGACATTCGTGATCGAAGCGGAGTTCCGGGCACATAAGCTGGATCGCCTCCAGCTTCTGGTCGATATCGGGCTGGCCAAGGTCGAGCTGCGCCGCGTCCTTGATCAGCTTGACTACACCAATCTGGACGACAATCCGATGTTCCGTGGTATCAACACGACAACGGAATATATTGCGTATCACATCCACGGCCAGCTCGCCGCCGCCTGCCATGAGGGCAAACTGGGTGAGGGTGGACGGGCGGTCAGCGGGATCAAGATCACCCTCCGCGAAAGCCCGAATGCCTGGGCGGCCTACGAATCTGACTTGGCCTGAACGATCACCGACAAGAAGGGAGCAAACTCCATGCCAGCCGTCACAGTTGAAGATCGCGGCCCGATCTCGATCATCCGTATCGCTCGCCCGGACCGCCTGAACGCGATCAGCCAGGCGGTCGCGGTGGAAATGCAGCAGGCGTTCAAGGAGTTCGATGCGAACCCAGAAAAGCGCGTCGCAATCCTGAGTTCCGTTGGCGACCGGGCATTCTCATCGGGTGCCGACGTCACGGATCTGCCGGAGCTGTGGCGGGCCATTCCGACCATCGGCTTCAACACGGACAAGCCGATCATCGCGGCCACCACGGGCTGGGTCATCGGTGGCGCGATCGTCATGGTCATGATGTGCGATCTTATGGTCTCGACCGAGAGCACGACATTCTACTACCCGGAAGCGAAGCTGGGTACGACGGCCGGCGGGATCAGCTCGCTCGTGTCCCGCATGCCGCACAAGCTGGCCATGGAGATCATGCTTCTCGGCTCCAAGGTCGGTGCCCAGCGCGCCTATGATGTTGGCTTCACCAATCGGGTTGTGCCGAACGGTCAGCATGAGGCGGAAGCGTTGAAGATGGCCGAGGAACTGCTCGACTCCGCCCCGCTGGTCATCGGCGCGCTCAAGCGTCTCGTCAGCGAAGTGATGCCGCTCGGCCCGATCGAGCGCATGGTCGGCATCAGCCAGACGCTCGCGACCGTCCGGCAGTCCGAGGACATGAAGGAAGGCATCCAGGCGTTCAAGGAGAAGCGCAAGCCAACATTCCGTGGTCGCTGACGAGACGACGACCATGCTTACGGCGAAATTCCGATGCCCCGAATGCGGCGGCCCGTTGTCTGAACGGCAGGACGCGCTCGTCTGTTGGGCGTGCGGTTCATCCGTTCCCGTGCGCGAGGGCATCGCGGATTTCGTGCGTGGGCGTTTCGATACGATCCTGGATGTCGCCGCCTACGACCAGGAGCACGGGATCGACGACAAGCGCCCCAACCGTTTTTATGATCAGATCCGCTCGCAGGCAGGGGGGCGTTGGCCGCCCAGCCTCGGGTCCGTGCTTGAAGTCGGTTGTGGCACCGGACTTTTCTCTCGTGCGCTGCTGGCCGGGAATGAGGCGCGGGATGTCATCCTGACAGATGTCTCGGTTGGCATGTTGCGGGAATGCCGACACCACCTGACGCGGCTGGGTGTGCTGGAAGGGCGGGACGTCGCGTTCGCGACCTACAGCAGCAATGAGGCCTGTATCCGTGACGCGGTCTTCGACACGTTCATTGGCACGTCCGTCCTGCATCACATCCTGGATGTGCGGTCCTTTCTGGAGGACGTCTACCGTGGGCTGAAGCCCGGCGGGCGAGCGTTCTTCATTGAACCGGTTCGTCGGTATCACCAGGCCATGGCGCAGTCGCTCGCCGATATCGCGGTATTCCTGACGGCGCGCGAAGGCGGCAAGACCGAGGGCTTTCAACCTTTGCTCAACTGGCTGGCCCAGCAGCGGCAGTCGCTGATGCACAAGGATGACCAAAGTTTCCTGGAGAGGCTTGAGGACAAGCACCAGTTCGTCCCTGAGGAGTTCGCCGCTCTCGCGGGCAGCATCGGCTTCGCGACCGCGGAGGCCATTCCCTTCGGCAACGATCGCACTGGCGTGGGCACCGTGCAGCTTCTGTGCGCGGAACTTGGTATCGCCAAGCCCTTCCGAGATGTCATCGTCACGATGATGCCGGCCGTCGGCAACCGCTTCATGAAACTCCTGGGTCCAACGGACTGGGCGCCGAGCTTCCTGCTGTGGGTGACGAAGGGCCATGGTCCGTCGGTACACACGTTTCAGACCCAGCCAGACCGTTCTCCGACGCGGCCCGTGGGGCCGAACATGGGTGGGGTCGCGCCTCATTGGCAAATCCGTGTGGTCGCGAGTTCGAGTGCCCAGGGCACGGTCCTGGCAGTCGATGGATGGTACATCTCCAACGTTGATGTTGTTGGGATTCGCGTCACGCTGGACGGGACGTCGCAGGACGCGCCCCTGTGGTTGCCTCGGCCGGATGTGCAGCAGGCATTGAACCAACGAGGGCAGTACGCCGCGTGGAACGCACTGTGCTGTGGACTCGCGGAACAACTGGCGTTCGGCGGTGTCAGTTCGGTCGACGGGGAACACGGGCTGCAAGTGGACGTTGTCCTGGCAGGCGGCGGCGTCGCGCGTCTGAATGGTCCCGATCGGATACGGTTGGGCGAGACGGCGATGTTCTCGGGATAGACCTGGCCCGCGCCGGATGGGCGCGCGCATTTGCCGAGGCCAGGCCGGTCGTGCGTTGGCGACCGACCTGGGCCGCGGGCGGTTCAGTCGATGAACGCGCCGCCGTTTACGTCGAGAATTTCGCCGGTGGTGAAACCCGCCTGTTCCCCCGCCAGATAGGTCACCGCATCCGCCACTTCCTCGGCTCGCCCGAGACGTCCGACCGGTAGCAGTGTCTTGAAGACATCGGGAAGGTTCGTGGTCATCGCCGAGGCGATCGGACCCGGTGCGACACAATTCACCGTGATATTGTCGGCCGACAATTCCTTGGCCAGAAACAGCGTGATCGCGTGTACGCCCGCCTTCGCTGAACCATAAGCGACATTGCCGGCGCGATCCTGCTCCGATCGGTCGATCCAGGGGCGTGGATTGCCACCGTTCTTGGCGAGCAGCGACCCGATATTGATGATGCGACCGTAGCGGGCCTTGCGCATCGCCGGAATGACAGCCTGGCAGGACAGGAACACGCCCTTCAGATTGACGTCCATCACCCGGTCCCACTCGGCTTCTTCCAGTGTCTCGGCATTGCCCTGCGACACCACGCCGGCGACGGTGACCAGGATGTCGATCTTTCCGAATGCCTCCAACGTGCGGGCAACCATGGCCTGATTGGCGGCCTTGCTGGTAACGTCGGTCTGGACATCGATGACCCGGTGCCCGGCGGCCGTCAGTTCAGCTGCCACGGCGGCACAACCGCGCCGGCCGGCGAGGCAAAGATCAGCCCCCTCTTGTGCGAATCGCCGAGCGATCGCCGCTCCGATACCGCCTGCCGCACCTGTGACGATGGCTACCCGTCCCTGCAACCGCATGGTCTGTTTCCTCCTTACCTTGAATCCGGTTTAGCATGGCGGCCACAAA
Source organism: Acetobacteraceae bacterium UBA6159 (assembly GCA_002422345.1). Classification (GTDB taxonomy): domain Bacteria; phylum Pseudomonadota; class Alphaproteobacteria; order Acetobacterales; family Acetobacteraceae; genus Rhodopila. Next base: position 56,218 of record DIUL01000206.1, on the reverse strand, counting down.
CGGAGGAAACCCCGCCATGAGCAGCAGCACCCAGGCCCATAGTCCCTATCTTGCCGTCCGCGATGAGTGGTTGGCGCGTCGCACGGAGTCGATCATCGACCCCGGCCTGCCCATCGTCGATCCGCACCACCATCTGTGGGACCGCCCCGGCTGGCGCTACATGCTGGAGGATCTGCTGGCCGACTGCGCCACCGGCCACAACATCGTCGGCACCGTCTTCGTGCAATGCCGGTCGATGCACCGCGTCGACGGGCCCGAGGGCATGAAGCCCGTGGGCGAGACCGAGTTCGTGAACGGTGTCGGCGCCATGAGCCGCAGTGGCGGCTACGGTGCCACCAAGGTCAATGCCGGGATCGTCGGGCATGTGAACCTGAGCCTGGGCGCGGCGGCCGAGGAGGTGCTGGAGGCGCATATCCGCGTCGGCGGCGGCTATTTTCGCGGCATTCGCCACATCACCGCCTACGACCCTGATCCGTCGCTGCTGAACCCTGCCTACACCCCGCCCCCCGGCCTGATGTTCGACAAGACATTCCGGGAGGGTTTCAGCAAGCTCGCGCCGCTGAACCTGACCTTCGACGCCTGGCTGTATCATCCGCAGATCGGCGACGTGACGGCGCTGGCGCGGGCGTTCCCGAACACCGGCATCTGCCTGAACCATATCGGCGGGCCGCTGGCGATCGGCGCCTATGCGGGCAAGCGGGACCAGGTCTTCGCCGCCTGGGCCAAGTCGATCACGGAACTCGCGACCTGCCCGAATGTCGTCGTCAAGCTGGGCGGCATGGCGATGCGGATCAATGGCTGGGATTTCCACGAGCAGGCCGACCCGCCGTCGTCCGAGGCCCTGGCGGCCGCGTGGAAGCCCTATGTCGATCACTGCATCACGGCGTTCGGCGCCAATCGCTGCATGTTCGAAAGCAACTTCCCGGTCGACAAGGGCTCGTACGGCTACCAGGCCTTCTGGAACGCCTGCAAGATCCTGGCGAAGGATGCCACGCGCGCGGAACGGACCGATCTGTTCAGCGGCACCGCGTCCCGTTTCTACCGACTGGACATCTGAGCACAGGCGGGCGGCGCACGACCGGAAGTTCGGTGCGGCGTCGCCCGGTGTTCGGCCGGGAAGTCCCCGCGGGCCAGCCGGTTGCACATGCAATGGTCACGCAGCCCTGGTCCGACTGCCTGCCGAGCGGTCCTGGACCAGCAGGTGGGGCATGAACCCCAGAAGGGGACAATCCGGCTTTGCGGCGACACATGCCACGCCGAACTTGTCAGGGCCTGCCCGCCGGGCTATGCGAAGCGCCTGATTGACACCGATCAGAGCACCTAACCGCTGCATAAGGAACGGGACAATGACTAGGCTGGTCGCCGCGCTCACCTTGGCTTGTTTCGTCCCGCTGATGGCAGGCTGTGATGCCTCCACGGCCAATCAGGTGGCGGGTGCCCAGTTCGTTGCCGCGAACAGCAGCACGGTCATCATTGATATGGCGCCCAACAGCGCGGCCGACCTGGATCAGGCAAGGGCGATGGCAACGCAGAAATGCGCTCTGTTCGGCGGCAACGGGGCGGTTCTGGAAAGCCTGAACATCATCGCCAGCAATCGGGAGCGCGCCAGCTTTCTTTGCCGCTAGCCGGCACTGACGGAGCAATCTCGGCAGGCTTGACGAGGGGCCTCTTACTTCATGTCTGGTGTAGGAGTACCCGGCCCGGTGTACGCAAATCTCTTGCTCCTCGGGGCTGGGACCGGTAACTGCGCCTTCTAATTCTGCACAGGAGACCACAAGATGGCCTACAGGGTCGCCGTCGTCGGAGCCACCGGAGCGGTCGGACGCGAAATGCTGAAGACCCTGGTCGAGCGCCGCTTTCCGGTCAGTGAGGTTGCCGCGGTCGCATCGGGACGCTCAGCCGGCCAGCAGATCTCTTTCGGTGAGAAAGACATTCTCACGGTCCGCAACCTCGACACGTTCGACTTCACAGGCTGGGATATTGGCCTGTTCAGCCCGGGCGCGTCCATTTCGGCGGTGCATGCCCCCCGCGCGGCAGCACAGGGCTGTGTCGTGATTGATAACACCAGCCAATTCCGTATGGACCCGGATATCCCCCTGGTCGTTCCAGAGGTAAACCCACACCATCTGAGCCAATACAGAAAGCGCGGAATAATCGCGAACCCGAACTGCTCCACCATCCAGATGGTGGTTGCCCTCAAGCCGCTGCACGATGAGTTCCGGATCAAGCGCGTCGTCGTTTCCACGTACCAGTCAACCTCTGGCGGCGGGAAGGAAGCGATGGATGAACTCTTCCAGCACACCAAGGCGTCATTCGTGCACGAACAGCATCCGCACGAACAGTTCACCAAGGAAATCGCCTTCAATTGCATTCCCCACATCGATAAGTTCATGGACGACGGATCGACCAAGGAAGAATGGAAGATGGTGGTCGAGACGAAGAAAATCCTTGATCCGAAGATCGCGGTCCACGCCACCTGCGTACGTGTCCCTGTGTTCATCGGCCATGGTGAAGCGGTGAACGTCGAATTCGAGCGACCCGTCACAGCCGGTCAGGCGCGCGCCCTGCTTCGCGAGTCCCCCGGTATCGAAGTCGTCGACGTGCGGGAAGACGGCGGCTACATGACCCAACTGGAGTGTGCCGGTGAGGATGCGGTCTTCGTGAGCCGCATCCGGAAGGACCCGACGGTCGAGAACGGGCTGTCGTTCTGGTGCGTATCCGACAATCTTCGGAAAGGCGCCGCTCTCAACGCCGTGCAGATCGCCGAGACACTGATCGCCCAGAACATGCTGCTGCGTCACGCGGCATGACAAAAACCAGGTGAAGTCGGCTTTTGCCGGCCTCACCTAGCCGCGGCGGCAGACCCAGGCTGCGGGAAGCGGTCGCTACATGCCCAGCGCACGACGATAGACGTCGAGCATCGTCTCCAATTCTTCGACCTCGGCGGCCTCCTGCTTCCTGATCCGAATCAACTGCCGAAGTACCTTGGGATCGAACCCCGCCGACTTTGCCTCGGCGTAGATATCCTTGATGTCGCTGCCAAGGGCTTTCCGCTCTTCTTCCAGGCGCTCGATGCGGTCGACAAGGCTACGCAGACGATCGACCGCAAGGCCCCCGGTCTGAAGTTCATCTTCGGAAATCGGCTTGGCCGCCATCAAACAGTCTCCAGGCACAAACAAGGCGGCCGGGCATAGCTTCCGGCCAAGTGCAGGTCAATGACCAGGGTTGGCCTTGGCGAAAGCGGCCTTCTGTTCAGCAGTTGCTTCCTTTTGGTACTTCGCCTGCCATTCCTTGTAAGGCATGCCATAGACAATCTCACGCGCCGCCGGATCAGTAAGGCCGAGACCCTTGGTATCGGCCGCCTCCCGGTACCAGCGGCTCAGGCAGTTCCGGCAGAAGCCTGCCAGGTTCATCATATCGATGTTCTGCACGTCAGTACGCTCACGCAGGTGATCGACCAGCCGGCGAAACGCGGCGGCTTCGAGTTCCGTCCGAACGGCGGCGTCCAATTCAGGTGTGGGCATGAATATCCTCCTTACTTGTGACCAGTAGATGGCGCGTCCGATGCCTCTTCGCCATACTGCCAGGGATGCCAGGAAGAAGGAAATCGCCGATGGCGGAGCGGGAGGAGTGGAACGACGCGCAAGCGAGGGTGGCATTAAGGAGGCTCTTTGATACCGCCATCGCCGCGGCTGATCCACGCAAGGTCCTCGCGGCGCAACTCCCCCCCAAACCGACACGGGGCCGCTGCATCGTGGTCGGCGGCGGAAAGTCAGCCGCCATGATGGCAGCCGCGCTCGAGGACGCCTGGCCCGATGTCAAGCTGGAAGGCACCGTCGTCACGCGCCACGGACACAGCGTACCAACCCGCCGGATCGAGGTGATCGAGGCGTCCCATCCGGTCCCCGACGCCAACAGTGAGCGTGGTGCATACCGGCTTTTGGAGCGGGTCAAGGGACTCGGGCCAGAGGACCTGGTGATCGCCCTGATGTCGGGGGGCGCCTCGGCCCTCCTGGCGGCCCCCGCCCCTGGCCTGACCCTGGCCGACAAGCAGGCCATCAATCGCGCCCTGCTGGCAAGCGGGGCGACGATCTCCGAGATGAATATCGTGCGGAAGCATCTCTCCGCGATCAAGGGCGGACGGCTCGCGGCAGCCGCGGCGCCGGCCCGGGTGATTACACTGGCCATCAGTGACGTCCCGGGGGACGACCCGGCGGTGATCGGGTCCGGCCCCACCGTTGCTGACCCTTCAACCTTCGCGGACGCGCGCGCCGTCATCGCCCGCTACCGCGTGACACCGCCCGCGGCGGTAACGGCCCGACTGCGGGACGACGGGGATGAGACCCCGAAACCTGGCTCTCTCCCACCGGAAGATTATCGAATGATCGCCACGCCGGTCATGGCGCTGCGGGCCGCGGCCGAGGCCGCGAGGGAAATGGGCCTGACGCCCCTCATCCTGGGCGATGCGCTGGAAGGCGAAGCGAAGGAGGTTGGCATCCTCATGGCCGGCATCGCACGGAGCATCCAGTCGCACGGATATCCGACCAGAACCCCCGCGCTCCTGCTTTCGGGCGGTGAGACCACGGTCACTCTTGGCGGCGGGCCCACGGGCCGTGGAGGCCGCAATACCGAGTTCCTGCTCGGCCTTGCCGTCGCGCTTGACGGGGCACACGGCGCCTGGGCCATTGCGGGAGACACGGACGGCATAGACGGAATCGAGGACGTGGCCGGCGCCCTCCTCACCCCGGACACGCTGGCGCGCGCACGCTCCCGCGGGCTCGATCCTCGCACCATGCTGGCTGGCCATGACAGCCACACCCTGTTCGGGCTCATCGGGGACCAGATCGTAACAGGTCCGACGCTGACCAATGTCAACGACTTCCGCGCGATTCTGATCAACTGAAGGAGCAACGCCTCGTGGCCTCTCGCCCCAAGCTGCGCCGGCGTCGGCGTACAAAGATCATCGCAACGCTGGGTCCGGCGTCCGGGACAATGGAGATACTGACACGCCTGTTCCAGGCCGGGGCAGATGTCTTCCGGCTCAACTTCTCACACGGCACGCATGAAGATCACGCGGCGCGCTTCGCCATGATCCGGGAACTGGAGGCAAAGTTCGATCGGCCGATCGGTATCCTTGCCGACGTCCAGGGACCGAAGTTGCGGGTGGGACGGTTCTCGGCCGGGCGCGTACATCTGCAGACCGGCCAGTCATTCCGGCTGGACCTGAATGCCACGCCCGGCAACGCGCAGCGCGTGAACCTGCCCCACCCGGAAATCATCGAGGCCGCGTCCATCGGATCAAACCTCCTCCTTGACGATGGCAAACTGCGGCTGCGCGTCGTCCGCAAGCTCCCGGACGCCCTGGAGACCGAAATCGTCGTGGGCGGCCCACTGTCCGATCGCAAGGGCGTCAACGTACCCGATGTCGTTCTGCCAATCCCCGCCCTGACCGCCAAGGACCGGGAGGACCTTGAATTCGCGGTCTCCCACGGTGCCAGCTATATCGGGCTTTCGTTCGTGCAACGGGCCGATGACGTGATAGAGGCGAAACGGCTGATCGACGGCCGCTGCTGGGTCATGGTCAAGCTGGAAAAGCCGCAGGCGCTCGACAACCTGGATGCCATCCTCGCGGAGACTGACGCCGTGATGGTCGCCCGTGGCGACCTCGGCGTGGAACTGCCGCCCGAGGAAGTCCCGCTGGCGCAGAAGCGTATCGTCCGCCTCGCCCGGTCCCTCGGTAAGCCCGTCGTTGTCGCGACCCAGATGCTGGAAAGCATGATCTCGGCCCCGGCGCCAACCCGCGCCGAGGCGTCCGACGTTGCCACCGCCGTCTATGATGGATCAGATGCCGTCATGCTGTCGGGCGAAACCGCCGCCGGACAATACCCGTACGAAGCGGTCAACATGATGGACCGGATCGTCGCCCGCGTGGAACAGGATCAGGCGTGGCGGGAAATGATCGATGCCTCCCGCCCGCCGCCGGAACCCTCGGCACCCGGCGCCATCGCCGCCGCGGCGGGACAGGTCTGCCGTACGATCGGAGCCAAGGTGATCGTGGCCTTTACCGCGTCGGGCAACACCGCGCTGCGCGTGGCGCGGGAGCGGCCAGAGGCGCCGGTGATCGGCATAACCCCACACATGGACACGGCTCGCCGCATGGCGGTCGTCTGGGGCGTACACGCGATCGTCACGCCCGAGGTACATTCGATGACAGAGGCCGTGGCGCGCGCCAGCCGAACCGCCGTGACGGAGGGATTCGCGGTCCCCGGAGAGGAGATCGTCGTGACCGCCGGTGTGCCGTTCGGCCAGGCGGGGACAACCAATGCACTGAGGGTTGCCACCACGCGGTGACGGAGACGTGGTCGACCCGCATGGATCATGGCGAATGGATTCCGCCTGATACCCGCGGTTCTGGTCCGCGCGCAGGTTGACAGCCGGCACCCTCGGCCACACCGTCACGCCCGAGATAATTCCAGCGGGGGAAACCACCATGACACCGGCCCAGTACACGCAAGTGGATGTCCTGGTCGTCGGGGCAGGCAATGCCGCCGCCAATGCGGCACTCTCGGCGCATGAGGCCGGTGCCAGCGTCGCGATGCTGGAAACGGCGCCACGCAACGCCCGCGGGGGTAACTCGGCCTTCACCGGCGGCGCCTTCCGCTTCATCTACGACGGCGTGGACGACCTGCTGAAGCTTGCCCCGGATATTGCGGAACTCGACCTCGGCAGCATCGATTTCGGGACCTACACCGAGGGCCAGTATTTCGACGACATGGGCCGCCTGACAGAGTACCGCTGCGACCCCGAGTTGACCGAGGTGCTGATCGGCAACTCCTATGCCTCCGCTGTATGGCTTCGCAAGCATGGGGTGAAATTTCAGCCCGCCCTTGGCCGCCAGGCCTTCAAGGTCGATGGCAAGTTCAAGTTCTGGGGAGGCCTGGCCTGCCACATCCATGGCGGCGGGGAGCATCTGGTCGCCACGCTGCATGCCGCTCTGGAAGCGGCCGGCATCCCCGTGATCTATGAAACGACAGCGTTCGAGCTCCTGCATGATGACGCCCGCGTTCAGGGTGTCCGGGCACGCCACCGGGGACACGTTCTTGAGCTGCGCGCCAAGGCCGTCGTTCTTGCCTGCGGTGGGTTCGAGTCCAACGCCGAGATGCGGGCTCGCTACATCGGCCCGAACTGGGACCTGGCCAAAGTGCGCGGCACGCGGTTCAACCAGGGCTATGGCCATCGCATGGCGATGGATATCGGTGCCGCGCCGGCGGGCCATTGGTCCGGCGCCCATGCGGTGCAATGGGACATGAACGCACCGCCGTTCGGCGACCTGACCGTAGGCGATCAGTTTCAGAAACATAACTATCCCTTCGGTGTGCTGCTGAACGCGCGCGGAGAGCGGTTTCTGGACGAAGGGAAGGATTTCCATAGCTATACCTATGCCGCCTACGGGCACGAGGTGATGAAGCAGCCGGGCCTGTTCGCCTGGCAGATCTTCGACTCCAAGATCAACCATCTGCTGCGCAGCGAGTATCGTATCCCACGCATCACCAAGGAAACCGCGGACACGCTGGAAGCTCTTGTACCGAAATTGACAGGCGTCAATCCAAAGGCCGCCCTGGAGACCCTGCACGCCTTCAACGCCGCGTCCCGGCCTGATGTCGCGTTCAACCCGAACATCCACGATGGACTTCGCACGACGGGCCTGCCCGTCGATAAGACAAACTGGGCGCAGAAGCTCGATACACCGCCATTCCATGCCTATGGCGTCACCGCGGGCGTCACCTTCACGTTCGGCGGCCTGAAGGTCACGACAGAAGCACAGGTTTCCGATACCTCCGGTCTGCCGATCAACGGGCTCTTTGCCGCGGGTGAGATCGTGGGGGGACTGTACTACCACAACTACGGTAGCGGGACCGGCCTGGTCGCCGGTGTCACGTTCGGCAGGATCGCGGGCGCTGGAGCCGCCGCGTTCGCCAAGGGTCGGTAGCCGGACAAGTATATCTCGATAGCCTGAATACAAATGCCGGAGGCCGTCACATCCGGTAAACATGGGAGTGAAACGATGGCTTGGATCAGATCAGCCGCGATTGCGGCGGCCGTTATGCTTGTTACCCCTGCCGCCGCCGACGCGGCCGCCTGCGCAAACCCGAAACAGATGGACGGCTTCAAGACCTGCGCGAACGTCGAGCAGGCCGAGAAAGAAGGCGCCTTGACCGTCTACTCACCCGAGCCGGAAACAAACCAGGCGAAGCAGCATGCCCCGTTCATGCAGATGTTTCCCAAGATCAAGGTGACGTTCATCCGCCTTCAGACCGGCGCGCTGTATGCCAAGCTGATGGCCGAACGCCAGGCCAATGTCTTCCTGCCGGACGTTCTGTGGCTTTCCGATATGACGTTCGTGCTCGACTTCCAAAAGCGCGGCGGCTGGATGAAATATGAATCTCCGGAACTCGGCCCCTATCGGAAGGAACACAAAAGCAGCCCCGAAGGCCATTGGGCCTGGACCGCGATGATCGTCGCGGGCATCGCCTACAACCCGACACAGATAAAGCCCGAGGACGCTCCAAAGAGCTGGGCAGACGTGTTGAACCCCAAATGGCAGGGTGTCATCAACGCGAAGGTGTCCAACTCCGGCCTGCAGCACCTGACCTGGGCCATGCTCAAGGAACACGTCGCACCGGACTACTGGACCAAATTCGGGGAATTGAAGCCCCGGGCGTTCGATTCCTACGTGCAGCAATTCGACCGGACCGTGAATGGACAGGACCAGGTCATCCACACGGCACAGTACTCCGGCTACCTGCAGTTCAAGGCCAAGGGCGCGCCGATTGCCTTCGTCAACCCCACCGAGGGCGTAACCGCTGCCCCCTATCCCGCCGGCGTGGTCGACAAGGCGCCGCATCCGGAGGCTGCGAAGCTCTACATGGACTGGTTGCTGGGCATTCCCGGTCAGACCGCGTTCGTAAAGGCGAGTGCGCTCTATTCACCCCGGACAGATGTCGCCCCGCCGGACGGCGGTGACCCGATGACGTCCTTCAAGCTGCTGTCTCCAACTGATTGGGATGCATTCCTGAAGACACATCGTCAGTTCGTCGGTGAATGGGATCGCATGGTCGGCATGCGCTGACCTGGGCCGACCGGGTTCCGATCGGCTGCCCCTACCGGACCGATCGGAACCGCTCCGTTCCAACATCAAGGGAGACCGGACCATGCATGCACGTCGATATGCAATCGTCCTGGCCGTGCTGGCCCTGGCTCTGTCAGCATGGTCAGCCGCTGCCTGCGAGAAGCCACGCCAGATGGACGGCTTCAAGACCTGCGCCGACGTAGACGCTGCGTTTCGTGAAGCAGAGCTCGTCCACTATGCACCCGACACGGAAACGGCCCAGGCCCAGTACCTGGCCGAATTCCGAGCGATGTTCCCGCAGATCAAGACCAACTTCCTACGCCTTCAAACGGGTGCGCTGTACGCACGCTTGAACGCGGAACGTCAGGGACGCACCTATGTTCCGGACACGCTGATCCTGACCGAGATCGGCTTTGCCCTCGATTTTCAGAAGCGCGGCGGGTACGCCCATTACCTGTCCCCGGAACTTGCGTACTACAAGGCCCACCAGAAAAGCACGCCGGAAGGCTACTTTACCTGGGACAACGAGATCATCGCCGGTATTGCCTATAATCCAAACTTCGTGAAGCCCGAGGAAGTACCGAAATCCTGGAAGGATCTGCTGGATCCCCGATGGGCGGGATCGATCAACGTCAAACTCTCCACGTCCGGACTGCAGCACGCGGTATGGTACACATTGCGGGAGCGCTATGGCGCGGAGTACTGGACAAAATTCTCCGAACTCAAGCCACGTGGCTTTGATTCCTATGTCCAGCAATACGACCGCACCGTGAGCGGGCAGGACCGGATGATCTCCACGGCTCAGTATTCCGGATATCTGATCGCCAAGGCCAAGGGCGCGCCCATCACCTTTGTCGTGCCCGAAGAAGGCCTCGGCGTTACGCCCGGCGTGCTCGGCGTCGTGGACAAGGCACCGCATCCGAACGTCGCCCGTCTGTTCCTGGATTGGTACCTCGGTGTGCCCGGGCAAACAGCGATGGCGAAGGCAACACTCAACTATTCGCCGCGCCCCGACGTACCGCCCCCGCCCGGCGGCCAGTCCATGGTGGGGGTAAAGATGATGGTGCCGGGCGACTGGGAGGCGTTTCTCAAGAGCCACTCGCAGTACGTACGCGAGTGGGACCGGATGACCGGACTACGTTGACGGAAACGGCACGCTTCGACGGCACGAACCGTCGAAGCGTGAACACCGCCGCGACACAAGCGGTGACAATGAATACCCAATGAGCGGGCCGCAGGCCGAAAGCCACCGAGAGGTTCGCCCCCAGCACACGCCAGGGGTCGACGCCGCTGGCAATCCCATACCAGCCAAACTCAATCCCCATGGTCAGCAGACACGCCGCCACGGCAAGCGGCGGGTAGGCCAAAACCGACCGTCGCCACGTCTCGGGTAGCGCGCGCCACAACATCAGCCAAACGAACAATCCAGCCGCGAACACGGCTTCCGACACATTCGCCTTGCTTTGAAGGGCGTAATGCCAAAGCGCCAGAACCGCGATCGGATAGACCAGCCGATGCAGCCGCTTCCAGGACTTTCCCATCCACCGGATCCAGGCGTCGGTGGAGGTTGCCGTCAGCGCGATCAACCCCACCAAGGCGACGAAGCCGATGGTCAGGTAGAAGCGCGTGTAAATCTCGGTCACCACGACGAGCAACGCGAATTTCTGCTCGACCACGTACAGCAGGAGGTGAAGGATCGCATACGCTGCGGCGGTCACCCCTACCATGCGACGCACGGTCAGCAACCGGCTCCAGTCCAGAAGCCGAGCGAACGGGGTGATGGCGAGTGCGACGAGAAGGAACCGCATGGCCCATAGCCCGCTCGCATGGATCACGTCGTTCACCGCGCGGCCGCCAAGGTCTCCGGCAATCCACCAATAGCCGAACAGGATGCCCGGTATCGCGCCAAGCAGAAGCACCACCGCCTTTAGCGGCAGGAAGCGGCCGTGTCGGTCAAGCCAGGGCACTCGCACCGTCGTACACTCCTCAGGATTTCCGGGGACCAGGGATATGGGTTCCGCCTTCTGACACACCAACCGTCAAGGCGTTACGCGGCGGTGGCGGAAACAGGTCCGATCCGGCTTCCCCAATCCTGCCAGACCCGCTCTTGGGGCAACGGAAAAGATTGCCGTCTCCCGCGCTTCGGGACACAACCACGTCTCTGATCGCGGAAATCCTTGGATGTTGCCTGTTGTCGTCATTGCCGGCCGGCCGAACGTGGGAAAATCCACCCTGTTCAACCGCCTTGCCGGTCGTCGCTCTGCCCTCGTCGCCGATACGCCAGGCGTCACGCGCGACCGCAAGGAAGCGGAAGCCATGCTGCGCGGCCGAGAGGTGCGCTTGATTGACACCGCGGGTTTGGAGGAAGCGGCGCCCGAGACCCTCGCGGGCCGGATGCGCGCCGGGGCCGAGACCGCTGTATCCCAGGCAGACGTCGTTCTGTTTGTCGTTGACGCGCGGGCCGGCCTTACCCCGGCCGATCGCCATTTTGGCCAATGGCTGCGCCGCCAGGGTCGGAAAGTGCTGTTGATCGCCAACAAGGCGGAAGGCCGCGCATCAGAGTCGTCCGTGCTGGACGCCTATGCCCTGGGGTTGGGAGAGCCGATCGCCGTCTCGGCCGAACACGGCGATGGCATTTCCTACCTGATGTCCGAGATCGCGGACAGCCTGCCGGCCCTGCCGGAAAGCGACGATGCGGAACCCGAGGACGCGGTCATGAAGATCGCGATCGTCGGACGGCCAAACGCCGGGAAATCCACCCTCATGAACCGCCTGTTGAACGAGGACCGGATGATCACCGGCCCCGAGCCAGGCCTCACCCGCGACGCCATTGCCGTCGAGTTGTCCGACGCGGAGGGCCATCGCTACCGCGTCGTCGACACCGCCGGACTACGCCGCCGCGCCCGGATTGAGGAGGACCTTGAGAAGATGTCCGTCGGCGCCGCCATCGGCGCGCTGAAGATGGCGGAGGTCGTGATCCTGACGGTCGACGCGGTGGAGGGGATCCACGATCAGGACCTGCGCATTGCCCAGTTGATCGAGCGAGAGGGACGGGCCTGCGTTCTCGCCCTGAACAAGTGGGACGCGGTGCCGGACCGGAACGCCACCCGCAAGCTCATCCAGGAGCGGTTGGAAGACAGTCTGGCGCAGATGAAGGGCATCCCGGTGGTAACCATCTCGGCCCTGACCGGAGCGGGGGTCGAGCGCCTGTTGCCGACCGTGCGCAAGACCCATGAGGTCTGGAACACCCGGGTTCCGACCGGGGAGCTCAATCGCTGGTTCGAGCACGCGTTGGAGCGACACCAGCCGCCGCTGGTTTCCGGCCGCCGTCTGAAGCTCCGCTATATCACCCAGGCAAAGGCCCGCCCGCCGACCTTCGTTGCTTTCGGCACCCGCGCGGAACAAATGCCCGAGGACTACCAGCGCTACCTCGTGAACAGCCTGCGAGAGATGTTCTCCTTGCCTGGTACGCCCATCCGGTTGCAGTTGCGCGGCACCAAGAACCCGTTCGCGGACAGTTGACCCTGCCGTGATCTGGTGGATCGTTCTGCTCCGCGCCGTCATCGGCGCGGGTTTCGTCGTCACAGTCTCGACCGTCGCCGAATTGCTCGGCCCGTTCTGGGGCGGGCTGCTGGTGAGCCTGCCGATTTCCGCGGGCCCGGCCTTCGTGATGTTGGCGATGGAACAGGATGCGGCCTTCATCGCAGCCGGAGCCGTCGGCGGCCTGGTCGCCAACGCAGCCACACAGACCTTCATCCTGGCAGTGGTCCTGCTGGCCCCCCGCTGGCGATGGCCGTTCGTGCTCCTCGGCGCGATCGTGTGCTGGTTCCTCACAGTCGGACTGCTGCGTCAGTGGGAGTGGTCCCTGGCAACCGCCGTCTTGCTGAATGTCGTGATCATCGGCGTCTTCGTGCCACTCACGCGGCCCGCCCTCCGCGCCGGCCTGCCGACAAAGCGCCCCGCGGGCCGGCGTTGGTATGAACTTCCCCTTCGCGGCCTGATGGTTGGCGTCCTGGTGGCCACCGTCGTGACGGCGAGCACTTGGATGGGCCCAACCCTGACCGGCATGGCAGCGGTTTTCCCGATCATGCTCAGCGGACTGGCGTTGATGGCCCTGCCGCGGATGGGAGGTGTCGCGTCGGCTGCCCTGTTCGCCGGTACGATGCGTGCGATGCCAGGATTCGCCATCGCGCTGGCCGTTCTGGGCGCGACCGCCAATCATGTGGGGGCATGGTGGGGCATGGCGACCGCGCTTCTCGCGCAACTTGGCTATTCCGCGGTGTTGCTGGCGATGCACCGACGGCGGCAGTGACGCTCAACAAGACCCCCAGGTGTCCGATGCGTGGTCCGGGGCGGTTCTACGCCACATGCTTTGGAGCAGACCAGACACCCGGCCGAACCGCCGCCGCGATGATCGAGCCATAAGCGGTGATGCCAACCGCGACGGCGATGAAGTGACCATCCAGTCCGTAGCCAAAATGCCGACCCAGAAGCCAGCCGCCTCCGACCGCCAGGCCGATGCGGGACAGTCCCGCCACAACCGGCCAGCGCATACGGGCCGCGCCAATCGATGCGAAATAGAGCGCCATTCCCACGCCGAATCCCGCGCACGCCGGCGCGATGAATGTCAGGGCGCGGGCGGCAATCGCCACCACGGCTGGATCAGAAGAGAATACGGTCGCGAAACCGTATGGAAACACGGAGACTGTCAGCCCGACCGAGCCAGCCACCGCCAATGCCAGCAGTCCACCTGTCCATGCGGTACGCCGAGCGGTCACCCAGTCTCCGGCACCGACCGCCTGGCCGACCAAGGCAGTCAGGGCCGACCCAATCCCGAAGGCGAGAGGGATCATCAGGAACTCGAGCCGCGCGGAAATCCCATAGCCAGCCACCGCGGCCGGGCCGTGCGCCGCGATCTGCGCGGTCACCATGATCGTGGTCAGGTTGGCGATCGCGGCCATCATCGAGGCCACCAACCCCACCGACAAGATGCGCGAGAACAGAGCCGCGCGTGGACGGACCATGAGGATCGGGACAAAGCCCGCCGACCCCCGGAGCACCGGGATGGCCATGGCGACGGTGGAGGCAAGGAAGACGAAGGCTACCGCCATTCCCGCCCCTTTCAGGCCGAAGCCGCAGGGCTCCATCAGGAACCAGGCGAGGATCGGGCTCACGAACCCGCCCACCGAAAGGATGCGGCTGGCCAATCCGTGCCGTCCGCCGCCGCGCAGAACCGAGGCGAGGGTATTCGTGAGCCAGACAGGGATCGCGCCAACGCCGAACAGCCAGAACGCATAGGGTGCGGCCTCGGCGGCCGTCTCTGGGCCAGCGATCAAGCCGAAGAGCCAATGCGGCATGCCGGCGAGAAGGACCGCGAAGAGGATCCCCGCTATGGCAGCAATCACCAGGGCGTGGAGCACCAGGGCCGCGGCCTGGTCAGGCTGCCTGGCGCCCAGGGAGCGTGCGACGGCGGAGACGACCCCACCGCCCATCGCCCCCGCGGAGGCCATCTGCATCAGCAGCGCAAACGGCAGAACGACGGCCCACGCCGCCAGAGCCGCGGTACCCTGGCGAGCGGCGAGCCAGGTTTCAGCCAGTTGCCCAATGACCTGCAGCGCGACGACCAGGGTAGTCGGGGCCGCGAGCCTGCCGATCCGGCGGAGGAGAACCGCGTGGGTGGGTGTCGTCACGTTGGTGTTCAATGCAAGACAATGATCAGCAGCACGCCGAACACCACCAGTACCAGGCCGGCGACATCACCTGGCTTCAGGGTCTCCTTCAGGTAGAAGCGGCTGAACAGCAACGTAAAGACGATCTCAACCTGACCGACCGCGCGTACCAGCGCGACATCGGCGATGGCGAAACCGGTGAACCAGCAGGCCGAACCGCAGGCGGAAAGCGTGCCCACCCACATGGACGTGCGCCAGCTTGTGAACGCCTTCTTGAGTTCCGCCGGTTCGCGCCAAAGCAGATAGGCACCCTGCATCATGACCTGCATGCCATTGGTGACCACCAACGCGAACAATGCCCGGACGACGAGGCTTTCGCCCGGCAGGGCAATGTTCGCCAGCTTGATGAATACCGTGGTGAACCCGAAGATCAGACCAGAACTGAGGCCACACAGGGCCGCCGGCTGGATGGTCGCTTGAATGAGTGCGGCCACATTCAGCCCTCGTCCCGCGAGCGACAGCGTCATCACGCCGATCAACCCGACGACAATGCCGATCCAGGCGAAGGGGTTGAGGACTTCTCCCAGAATAACCATTGCGATGATCGCGCTCTGCACCGTTTCGGTTTTGGAGTAGGCGGTGCCGACGGCGAAGTTCCGATAGCCGAAGGACATGATCAGCAGGTTCGTGGCCAGGATCTGGAACAGACCGCCGGCGGCGCACCACATCAGGAAGGTGGGATTCGGCGTGGGTACGGGCTGTTCCGTCACGGAAAGGGCAATCGTGAACAGGACCAGCGCCATGGGCGCGCCATAAAGGTAGCGCACGAAACCGGCTGCATTGACAGACATCTGACCGCGCAGTTTCTGCTGCATGGCCGTACGCCAGCATTGAAACAGCGCAGCCGTGACCGCGATGGGTATCCAGATCGGCATGAAGGCGTTCCCGGCAAGGTCGTGATCCGGCGGGATGGGCGTGCCGGGGGTGCGCGATTTGTCGGATTAACACGCCGTCATGTGTTCAGCCATGCCCGGAGGGCAGATCAGCCCGAGCACGCCGGGAACACGGACTCTCGGCCAGCCTTCAGACGTTGAAGCGGAACAGCAGAACGTCGCCGTCGCGGACGACGTATTCCTTGCCCTCGACCCGCATCTTGCCGGTTTCCTTGGCGCCGGCTTCACCACGGCAGGCGACATAGTCCGGATAGGCGATGGTTTCGCACGCGATGAAGCCGCGCTCGAAATCCTTGTGGATCACGGCGGCGGCCTGGGGCGCCTTGGTGCCCTGGGTGATGGTCCAGGCATGGGTCTCTTTCGGCCCGCACGTAAAATAGGTCAGCAGGCCCAGCAGGTCGTAGCCGCTGCGGATAACGCGATCCAGGCCGCTGTCGTGCAGCCCCAGCCCCTCCAGGAACTCCACCCGCTCGGTTTGCGGCAATTGGGAGATTTCAGCCTCGATGGCGGCGGAGACGATGACGACCCGGGCACCCTCGGCCTTCGCCTTCTCCTCGACCTTGGCCGAGAACGCGTTGCCGGTCGCGGCCGAGGATTCCTCGACGTTGCAGACATACAATACGGGCTTTGAGGTCAGCAGTTGCAGGCGGCGGACCGCTTCCTCCTGCCCCTCGGGGATCGCGGTGCGGGCGGGGCGGCCGTCCTGCAGCGCCTTCACCAACGGCTCCATGATCGCGACGGCGGCGATGCTTTCCTTGTCGCCGCCGCGGGCGCGCTTCTGCGCGGTGTTCAGGCGGCGCTCCAGGCTGTCGAGGTCGGACAGCATCAGCTCCGTCTCGACCACGTCGGCATCGCGCAGCGGATCGATCGAGCCCTCGACGTGCGTGACGTCGCTGTCCTCGAAGCACCGCAGGACGTGGATGATGGCGTCCACTTCCCGGATATTGGCCAGGAACTGGTTGCCCAGGCCTTCGCCCCGGGACGCGCCGCGCACCAGGCCGGCGATGTCCACGAATTCAAGGGACGTCGGGACAACCTTGATCGACTTGCCGATCTCGGCGAGCACATCCAATCGTGGATCAGGCACGCCGACGCGGCCGACATTCGGCTCGATCGTGCAGAACGGATAATTTGCCGCCTGGGCCGCGGCGGTCGCGGTCAGCGCGTTGAACAGGGTCGACTTGCCCACGTTGGGAAGGCCGACAATGCCGCAATTGAAGCCCATCTATGCGCCTTCCTTGGTCAACAACGCGACCTTGGTCATGAAATCCGCGGGCTTGCCGCCCGCCAGCAGAGGCGCGGCATCGGCCACGGCATCCAGCAGACCGACCAGCCAGTCGCGGTCGTCCTTGCCGAAATCACCGAGAACGTAGCCAAGGACGCGGTCCTTGTCGCCGGGATGACCGATGCCCAGCCGCACGCGCCAGTAGTTGGGAGAGCCCAGCGACCGATCCATGGATCGAAGCCCGTTATGGCCCGCCGCCCCGCCACCCTGCTTGACCCGCATCTTGCCGGGCACCAGGTCAAGCTCGTCGTGGAACGCGACGATGTCCTCGACCGGCAGCTTGTAGAACGCGGCCGCTGGCTGCACCGACTCGCCGGACACGTTCATGTAGGTCATCGGTTTCAGCGCCAGGATTTTCTGGCCGCCGATCGTGCCTTCCGCCACCAGCCCCTTGAAGCGCTGCCGCCACGGGGAGAACCCGTGGCGGTGCGCGATGACGTCGAGCGCCATGAAGCCGATATTGTGCCGGTTGCGGGCCATCCCCGGCTCTGGATTACCGAGGCCGACCCACAGTTTCATCCGGATCAGCCCTTCTTGGCGGCGGCCTTCTTGGCCGGGGCCTTGGAGCCACCCGCCTGGGCCGTCTCGGCCGCGACCTCAACCTTGGCCGGCGGCACGACGGTGGCGACGACGAAGTCGGTGCCGACCAGCGGGCGTGAGTTCTCGGTGCCCTTCAGGTCGTGCCAGCGGACGTTGTCGTTGAAGTCCAGCGGCGCCATGTCGGCGGTGAACTGCTCGGGGATGTTGTCCGCGTCGCAGAACACGTCGACAGCGTGATGCACGACGTTCAGCACGCCGCCACGCTTCAGGCCGGGGCTGATCAATTCATTGTCGAAGTGCACGGGCACCGAAACCTTGATCCGCTCCCCAGGCACCAGGCGCTGGAAGTCGACATGCTCGGGCGCGTCCGACACCGGGTGGAACTGCACGCCGCGGATCAGCGCGCGGATCGTGCCTTCACCGGCCGTGATCTCGTACAGGCGGGACTGCCAGCCGCCGCGATGCAGTTCGCGCACAATGACCCGAGGGTCCAGCGCGAGCAGCGTCGGCTCCAGATGTCCGCCATATACCACCGCGGGCACCTTGCCCGCCCGCCGAGTCGCCCGCGCCGCCCCCTTACCGGCTCGCAGACGGATCTCGGCCTCGATTCCTACTACATTGGCCATGATCTGCTCCTGAATGACAAAGCGCCGGCCTCCAGGGGTGCCGGCGCGGGCGGGCATTTAGCTCACGTAACCCCGCGGAGCAAGACATTCCCCGCGGCCATTCCCCGTAGGTGCGGGTGCGTGTAGAAGCCGCTCATGCCTCGTCACATCCCGTCCAATCATCCCGCCCCGACCCTGATCACCACCTCGGCCGCCCTGGCCGAGACCTGCGCGCGCCTGCGGCAGGAGCGGTTCGTGACGATCGACACCGAATTCATGCGAGAGAAAACCTACTGGCCCGAACTCTGTGTCGTCCAGTTGGGCGGTGTGGCGGAGGTCGCCGTCGTGGACGCACTGGCCGCGGGCATCGACCTTTCGCCCTTGGGCGCCCTGCTCGCCGATACGACGGTCCCGAAGGTGTTTCATGCCGCCCGCCAGGATGTCGAGATTTTCGTGCAATTGTTCGGCGACACACCGCGTCCGCTGTTCGACACGCAGATCGCGGCGATGGTGGCCGGCTTCGGAGACCAGGTGGGCTACGACTCGCTCGTCTCCGGCCTGACCGGCGGAACCATCGACAAGGCACACCGGTTCAGCGACTGGGCGGCACGTCCCCTCTCGCCGGCCCAGATCACCTACGCGGCCGCTGATGTGACGCATCTGCGCGATGTCTATGAGAAACTTTGTGACAGGCTGGCTGCCGACGGTCGGCTCGACTGGGTCACCGAGGAGATGGCCGTCCTGCAGGACCCGGCCACCTATCGCGCCGATCCGGAGACCGCCTGGGAACGGCTTCGCCCCCGCGGCAACAACCGGCGGTTCCTGGCCATGGTCCAGGCCCTCGCGGCGTGGCGGGAGCGTGAGGCCCAGCGCGTCAATGTTCCCCGCCAGCGTCTGGTGAAGGATGAGTCCCTGCTGGAGATCGCCGCGACCGCGCCCCGCACCGCCGACGAGCTTTCCCGCGCACGCGGGGTGACCCGCGGGTTCGCCGAAGGCCGCACCGGCGTCGCGCTGCTGGAAGTCGTGGAACAGGTCCGCCGCCTGCCGGACGCCGATCTGCCCAAGCCCGCGCAGGCGCGTGACGGGGGACGCCCGTCCGCCGCGCTGGTCGCCCTGCTGAAGGTCCTGCTGGCCGGGAAGTGCGAGGACAACCACGTGGCGCCCCGACTGGTCGCTTCCTCCGACGACATCGACCGTCTCGCGACCGAGGACGAACCCGATGTCCCCGCACTGCATGGCTGGCGCCGTGTCGTGTTCGGCAACGACGCGCTGGCGTTGAAACGGGGAGAGGTTTCGCTGGGTGTGGCGGGCCGAAAGATCCGGCTGATCCCGATCACCGGCTGAGCCGTTAACCACCGGTTTACCGTTTGCCGCGACAATGGGGGCTGCCCGTTGTTGCACAGGCGTACAATGTCATCCTCCTCCCTGATCGATCTGTCCAATGTTCGCGTTCTGTGCGTCGACGACGATCCGCTGATGCGGGCCGTGGTGCGCGCCGCCCTGCAAAAGCGCGGCTGCCGCCACATCGAGCAGGCGCAAGGCGGCCACGAGTCCCTGGACCTGTGTGCCAGCCACACGTTCGACCTGCTGATCTGCGACTACCAGATGGCGCCCATGGACGGCCTCATGTTCCTGCGTGCCCTGTGTGACGCCGGGTATGGGGCCGGGTGGCCGGTCATCATGCTCAGCGCGGAAGGAAATCCGGCCACGATCGCCGCCGCGCAGAACCTGGGTATCAGCGCATGGGTCCCCAAGCCGATCTCGGTCATCCGCCTGATTGAACGGATCGGCGCCGTGCTTGGGCTGGGCAAGGGCGCGACAGGTCCCATTGACACCACCGGACCGGATGCGACGGCCGAGCGATACCATACGCAGATGATGGCGGGGATCACGGCGCTCGAGGAAGTTCTGGCAACGCTGCCTTATCGCCAGCGGGACCTGCCCGCTTTGCTGCGCGCCCTCCTCAACACGCTCCATCACATCGAGGACCTGGCCCGGACGCTTGGTTATGAGCTCGTGAGCACGCTTTGCGACCGGGCTGTGTCCCTGCTCCGTGCGGCGGAGCGGGACGGGGCGGCGCTGCGCCGGCTTCATGTCGAGATCGGTTCCGCGATCGGCTCCATCACCACCGCGATCCGGCAGGTCGCGCGCAAGCGCCTGTTGGGCGATGGCGGGGTGGCTGGTCTGAAGCTGTTGAACGCGATCGACGACTCCGTGGCGCACCTCCGGGATGAATTGATCTCGGCCGCGCACGCGTCACATTGACAAGGGCGGGAATCCCGAGCCGAACGTGCATCATCAGCACGGGATCATGGCTTTGCGATCACATCCGCGTTGACACGGGCGGCCGCACCGCTATAACCCGCCCTTCCTCGGCGGCCAGGCATCCTGTCCGCTCGCGATGTGTTGGAAAGTCGTACTCATGTTTGCTGTGATCCGCACCGGCGGGAAGCAATACCGCGTATCGCCGAACGTGGTGCTGAAGGTGGAAAAACTGGACGCCGAACCCGGCGGGACGGTGACGTTCACCGATGTCCTCGCGGTGGGCGGAGAGGGCAGCCTGACCATCGGCTCTCCTGTCGTCGCGGGCGCCTCGGTGGCCGCCACGGTCATCGCCCAGGACCGTCTGGACAAGGTTATCATCTTCAAGAAGCGCCGTCGGCAGAACAGCCGTCGCAAGAACGGCCATCGCCAGCACGTCACCGTGCTGCGCGTCGCGTCGATCACAGCCGACGGCCAGACCTTCACCGCCCCGGTTGTCGCTGAACCGGCTGCCGCGCCCGCGGCCGATCCGCAGGAGTAATCCGAAATGGCACATAAAAAGGCAGGCGGTTCATCCCGCAACGGTCGCGATACCGAAGGCCGCCGCCTCGGGATCAAGAAGTCCGGTGGCCAGTCCGTGGTGGCCGGCAACATCCTGATCCGGCAGCGCGGCACCAAGTGGTATCCCGGTGAGAATGTCGGCCTCGGCCGCGACCACACCATCTTCTCCCTGATCGACGGTAAGGTGGAATTCGCCACCAAGTCCGGCGGTCGCGTGCATATCTCCGTCAAGCCCGTGGCCCTCGCCGCGGAGTAGGCGTTGCCCGCTCCCACAGTTTGACCGGGGGTCGGCGCCAGCCGGCCCCCGTTGTCTTTTGGAACGAAAATGAAATTCCTCGACCAGGCCAAGATCTATCTCCGCTCGGGTGACGGCGGCGACGGCGTCGTGGCATTCCGGCGCGAGAAGTTCATTGAGTTCGGCGGCCCCGACGGCGGTGACGGCGGCAAGGGCGGCGATATCATCTTTGAAGCCGCCCAGAACCTGAACACCCTGATCGATTTCCGCTACTCCCAGCATTTCCGCGGCAAGAAGGGCGGCAACGGTTCGGGCGCCGACCGCACAGGCGCCGGTGCCCCGGCCGTTGTGATCCGGGTCCCGCTCGGCACCCAGATCATGGACAACGACCAGGAAACCATGCTGGCCGATCTCGACCAGCCAGGCATGCGCGTCACCCTGCTGCGCGGCGGCGACGGCGGTTTCGGCAACGCGCGCTTCAAGACCTCCACCAACCGGGCGCCGCGCAAGGCCACCAAGGGCTGGCCCGGAGAGGAACGATGGGTGTGGCTGCGCCTGAAGCTGATCGCGGACGCCGGACTTGTCGGCCTGCCCAATGCCGGCAAATCCACATTCCTCTCGGTTGTTTCGGCCGCTCGGCCCAAGATCGCCGACTATCCGTTCACCACGCTGCACCCCCAGCTTGGGGTCGTACGCCTCTCGATGACCGAGGAGTTCGTCCTCGCCGACATCCCGGGCCTGATCGAAGGCGCGCATGAGGGGGCCGGTCTCGGCGACCGCTTCCTGGGCCATGTCGAGCGATGCGCCGTCCTGCTGCACCTGGTCGACGGCCCCGCCGGCAATGTGGTCCAGGCGTGGCGCACGGTGCGGGAGGAGCTCGCGGCCTATGGCGGCGGCTTGGCTGAAAAGCCGGAGATTATCGGCCTGAACAAGTCGGACTCCATGACCCCGAGGGAGACATCCGCCCGCGCCGCCGCCCTGCGGAAGGCGTCGGGAAGGCCGGTGATGCTGCTGTCCGGTGCGACGGGGCAAGGCGTGCCGGAGGTCCTGCGTGCCCTGCAGGCCGCCATCATCGCCGACCGGCGGGACCGCGCGGCATGATCCGCCGCGACGAACGGTTGTCTTCGACTCAGCCCATCGGGTAGTCTGGAACAAATGCGGAATCGCCTCCCGCCGACGCCGAACGCGAGGATTTGTTTGGACGACGCCGAACCATCTCCGATGAGAGCCGCGCACCGTGCGAGGCCTGGGACGAGCCCGACACAGGCCGCGAAGACCGCGCAACGGCACGCATTTTCGTCGGCGCTTGGCGTGCTCTCCATCCTGGCCCTGCTGCTGACCGGCTGTGAGACCCCGACACCGAACCCGCGCTATCACCTCGGCAGTTCGTATCAGGCCGGTGGCGTCTGGTACTACCCACGGGAGAGCTACGACCTGAATGACACGGGGCTTGGGTCCGAACTACCGGGCAACCGCCCTCCCCTGACCACCAATGGAGAGATCTACGACCCCTCCGCCATGGCCGGTGCCCATCCGACCCTGCAACTGCCCGCCATCGTCCGCCTGACCGCGCTGGAGACCGGCCGGTCCGTCGTCGTGCGCATCAACGATCGTGGCACGGGCAACCCACATCGGCTGGTTGAGTACACCCCGCGCGTTGGCAGCCTGCTCGGAGTCACTCGGACCGGAGCGGCACAGATCCGGATGACCGTCCTGGCGAATGACAGCCGCGACGCCGTCGCGGGCTTGCCCGGCGCACCCGCGCTGGATGTCGCCGCCGCCCCGCGGAGCCGGATCGAGGTCGCTGAGCTTGCCCCACCACCCGGCGTTGCCGCCGGTCGCGGCGGGGGTTCGGCCAGAACACTGTCCGGCGACGCCGAGGACCGGGCAACCCCCGCCGTGGCGCTGCGCCTGCCGGAGACAGTCAGCCAGGAAACCCCGCGCCCCGGCCGATTGATGGTGCGACTCGGGACGTTTGAGGAATACCAATACGCCTCTATCCAACGCGCACGGGTAGCAGGGCTTTGGCCGAACATCGTACAGTTACGTGAGGGACGGACCAGGCGTTATCGCGTCGAATCCGGCC
Source organism: Acetobacteraceae bacterium UBA6159 (assembly GCA_002422345.1). Lineage (GTDB taxonomy): Bacteria > Pseudomonadota > Alphaproteobacteria > Acetobacterales > Acetobacteraceae > Rhodopila. The sequence continues at coordinate 32,892 of DIUL01000206.1, read as the reverse complement.
CTTTCCTGTCCGTGGCCCAGGCCGAGGCGGCGCAGGACCAGGCCTTGGCGGCCGGCGTGCCCGACGCGCGGATCGTGGTCGATTAGGAGTACCCGACGCGATGCTTACCCGTCGCATGACGATTCTGGCCTCCACTGCCCTGCTCGCCGCCGGCCCCGCCGCGGCGCAGCAGCAGCCCAAGCGACCCCAGGGCACGCCGCCCCGGCCCGGTGGCGGCCGTAATCGACCGAAGGAAGCCACCGGCTCCCCCGCCGACACCCCGTTGGGGCCCGTCGATACCAACGCCAAGTGGGCCTATATCGAGGATTTCACGACCGGCGCGACGCTGCTGGAAAAGCACGCGGATGACGAAATGCCGCCGTCCTCGATGACCAAGCTCATGACCATGTATCTGGTCTACGACCGCCTGAAGCAGGGCCGCCTGCGCCTGGAAGACGAACTGCCCGTCTCGGAGAAAGCCTGGCGGATGGGCGGGTCGAAGATGTTCGTCCAGATCGGCTCGACCGTGAAGGTCGAAGACCTGATCCGCGGTGTCATCGTCCAATCCGGCAACGACGCCTGCATCGTCTTCGCGGAAGCCCTCGCGGGGTCCGAGGAGCAGTTCGCCGAAATGATGAACCAGAAGGGTAAGGAAATCGGCCTGACCCGGTCGACCTTCCGAAACTCGACCGGCTGGCCCGATCCCGAACAGCGCATGAGCGCCCGCGACATCGCCACACTGGCACGCCGCATCATCCGCGACTTCCCCGAGCACTATCACTACGACTCCGAGAAGGCGTTCAAATACAACGGGATCGAACAGCAGAACCGCAATCCCATGGTCCAGAAGGGCACCGGCGATGGCCTGAAGACCGGCCACACCGAGGCGGGCGGCTATGGCCTCGTGGCCAGTTCCATGCGGAACGGACGGCGCGTGATCCTGGTTCTGAACGGCCTCACCACGATGCGCGAAAGGGCCGAGGAGTCCGAGCGCCTGATGGACTGGTCCTATGCCAATTTCGAGAACGTCACCCTGTTCACCGCGGGCGACGTCATCGAGCAGGTTCCCGTCTGGCTTGGCGCCGCGCCGACCGTCCCGCTGGTCAGCGGGCGGGATCTGGTCGTGACCATGCCGCGTACCTGGCGGAAGAACGCCTCGGTCAAGGTCAGCTACCAGACTCCGGTCAACGCGCCCGTCGCCAAGGGTGACGCGCTTGGCAAGCTGGTCATGTCCGGGCAGGGCGTCCCGCCGATGGACGTCACGCTGCTCGCCGGCGCCGATGTGCCGCGACTCGGACTACCGGGACGCGCCCTCGCGGTGGTGTCGCACTGGGTGACCGGCGGGTGATCCAACGCGGGCGGTTCATCACCCTCGAAGGCGGTGAAGGAGCCGGCAAAACCACCCAGGCCCGCCTGCTGTCGGACGCGCTCTGCCAACGCGGCATCGCGACGCTGCGGACACGGGAACCCGGCGGCTCCCCTGGGGCCGAGGTCCTGCGCACGTTGTTGCTGTCCGGGCAGGTCGCCTGGGCGCCACAGGCCGAGACGCTGCTCCATTTCGCCGCCCGGGCCGATCACGTGGCACGCACGGTCCGCCCGGCATTGGAGGCCGGAATGTGGGTGATCTGTGACCGGTTCTATGATTCGACCATGGCATACCAGGGCTACGGACAAGGCGCCGATCGCGACCTCATCCGGGCACAGATCGACCTGCTCGGCATTCGGCCCGACCTGACGCTGGTGCTGGACGTCAGCGCCTCGGTCACCGCGACCCGCCTGCGCGGGCGCGGTGGGGACAGCGACCGATATGAGCGGGAGGACACCACGTTCCATACCCGCGTGAATGAGGGGTTTCGTGCAATCGCCCAGGCTGAACCAGCCCGCTGCCGGCTGATTCCCGCTGATGGGACCGAGCAGGCGGTCCATCAGGCGATCATGGCCCAGGTCGGATAGGACCTACCGCCGCCGCCGGATGCCCGCCATGATTTCCCTTATCCCGCCCGCGCCACACAGTTGCAGGCCGATCCCATAGACCACCAGTCCCGTCGCGGTCAGCAGCGCCAGAACCGCCAGCCGGACAATTCCCGACATTGCCTCGTGGAACAGGACATGCTGCATCCCCCAGAGCACGCCGCCCATCGCCGCCAGGGCCGGAATGACGCGCAGCGCGCGGGAGCGCAGCCTCTGGTCGATCCGCAGGTGGCCTCGCCGACGCAGGACGAACCACAAACAGGCGGCGTTCATGATCGACGCGAGGCTGGTCGCCGTCGGTGGCCCCAGATGCCCCAGCGGACCCATGAATGAGAGATTCATGGCCAAATGCGCGGCGACCATCACCATGCCGATCTTGACCGGCGTTGCCGTATCGCCGCGCGCGAAGAAGCCTGGAGCCAGGACCTTGATCAGCACGAACGCCGGCAACCCGATCGCATAGGCCGCAAGCGCCTGCGCGGTCAGATGCGCCGACCCGACATCGAAGGCTCCGCGGCCGAACAGCGTCCAGATGATCGGCCAGGCAACGATGATCAGGGCGATCGTCGCGGGCAGGGTCAGGATCAGCGCATACTCAATCGCCCGGTTCTGAGTGGACATGGCGACCGCGTTGTCCCCAGCCCCAACCTGGCGCGAGAGGGTGGGCAGCATGGCCGTTCCGATTGCCGTGCCGATCACCCCCAGTGGCAGTTGCTGGATGCGGTCGGCGTAATACAGCAGCGATACGGTGCCGGCCGGCAACAGGCTGGCGATCACCACGTCAACCGCGAGATTAAGCTGGGTCACCCCCGCTCCTACCACGCCCGGCGCCATCTTCTTCAGCAACTGCCGAACCGCCGGTGTCAGTTTGGGCCAGCCAATCGTCAGCCCCATGCCAGCGCGGGAGGCAGCGACCATCAGCAAGGCAAGCTGCGCCACCCCCGCCGCCGCGACACCCCAGGCCAAAGCGTGACCCCCGGTCGCGACAAAGGGGGTCAGTCCCAGCAGCGCCACGATCATGCAGACGTTGAACAGGACGTAGGACGCCGCCGCCACGCCGAACTGCTCCAGCGCGTTCAGGATGCCCGAAACCATCGCGGCGAGGCAGATCAGGACCAGATAGGGAAAGGTGATCCGGGACAGTTCGACCGCCAGGCCGAATTTCTCGGGGATTCCCAGGAACCCTGGCGCGATTACGGCCACGATCCAAGGCATCCCGATCATACCCAGGACCGTCAGAGTGCCGAGCCACACGGTCATCAGACTGAATGCCTCGATGGCGAAGCGGCGGGCGGGGCCCGGGCCTTCGGTGGCGAGCATGCTGGCGAACTGAGGCACGAAGGCGGCGTTGAACGCGCCCTCTCCGAACAAACGTCGGAACAGGTTGGGCAGGCGCAGTGCGACGAAGAACGCGTCCGCCACCAGCCCGGCGCCCAGGCTTGATGCGATCAGGACATCCCGGACGAAGCCAAGGATGCGGCTCGCCATGGTCCAGCCGCCGACCGTCAGGATGCCGCGAATCATGCCTTTGTCGATCGTCTGCGCGCGGATCGGTCGCGGCCAAAGGCGGCCAGCAGCGGGCCGAGATGGCGTTCATAGCGTCGCCACCGCCCGGACGACCCACCATACACGGGTCGTCGCACCTGCCAGACGCTGGCGGAGGTGACGATGCCCGGGTCCGAGTGAAACCCAAGGCAGGCCGCATCCCAGGGCAGACCGAGAAACGCCAGCATCCGCTTTCCCTCCCGCTCCGGGTCAGCGACCACGGCTTCGTAATCGACCTCCAGCATCGGCAGGGGCAGCACATCCTTCCAATGGGTCAGCATGCGATCCGCCTCCTGGACGCGCAAGGCGCAGTCACCAAGGTCGGTGGTGTAGGGCATCGGCAGGGCAAAGCCCTGGAAGTGGCACGACAGGCAGATGTCCCGCGGGTCGCGGCGGCAAACGATGATTCGTGCGCGTGGGAACAGACAGGCAATGGCGCCCAGGTGGAACAGATTGTCCGGCGTCTTGTCGACGACCCGCTGGGCAGACCCACCCATCAGCCGCAACCACGACACGTGTCGTTCCGCAACCGCCCGTATCGCCTCCGGCTGCTCGGCCTGTCCCAGCGCACCGGCGAGTTCCCCGATGGCCGGCCCCTCTCCGATGCCTATGATGGTGGGATGGCTGGCCAGCATCCGCTCCACCAGGGTGGTGCCCGAGCGTGGCATGCCGACGATGAAGACCGGCTGTTCGGTGGAATGTCCCGCCGCGCTGGCCCGTTCGATCCGATCCCGCGTGAAGGCGGCGATGCGCCCGTCCACATAGGCGCGCAATGCCACCGGATCAAAGGCCTCCCCGGTCTCCGCCAGATGGTGCCGCATCAGCCGGTTGGCCTCGGCGAGGGCGGCGAAGGCCTGATCGAAGTCATCCGCCCGATCCAACGCAGCGGCGAGCGCGAACCCCGCATCGATCCGGTCACGGCCAGGCAGGTCTTCGCGCGCCAGCACGACGCGGAGCGGCTCGATCACGTCCGTGGCACCGGAATCCGCGAGATCACGCAACGCCCCCACATGATGCGGGTCCAGAGCGAGGCAGCGCCGCAGACTCGCCGCCGCCTCGGCTGTCTGCCCGAGAATAGCCAGCGTACGACCCAACCGGTGCCACGCTATCGCCTGGGAGGGATCAAGATCGACCGCTCGACGCATGGCCGCGGCGGCTTCGGCATAGCGGTTGGCCCGGAACAGTGCCTCACCCAGGTTGACCTGCACCCGGGCAGACCCCGGCACAATCGCGGCCGCGCGGGCGATCTGGCCCACCGCTGCCTCGACCTCATTGCGGGACAGATGGATCAGCCCCAGCAGATGACGGGGATCGGGGTCGTCGGGATTGGCGCCGATCAGGGCGCGATATAGCCCCTCCGCCTGTTCCAGCCGGCCGGCCTGATGGTGGCTGAGTGCCTGGGCCAGATCGGAATCACGGGTCATCGTTCGTCGTGCTCATCCCGCCGCGGCCGAGCGAGAAGGCGGGCAATGGCCTGGGTGAGGGTGACGCGGCCTTGCAGCAGGTCGGCGACCGCCGAACAGATCGGCAGTTCCACCAACGGTTCATGGCGGGCGGCTCGGGCGATCAAGGCGGGGGCGGTTGCCACGCCTTCGGTCACCGTGACACGGTTTGCCAGGATGTTGTCCAGCGTCTCCCCGCGCCCCAGGGCCAGGCCAAGGCTGAAATTGCGGCTGGACGTGCCAGTGCAGGTCAGCAGCAGGTCGCCGAGGCCGGAGAGGCCCATCACCGTCTCCGCGCGCCCACCCAGCGTCACCGTCAGTCGTCCGAGTTCGGCCAACCCGCGCGTGATCAGCGCGGCACGGGCGTTTTCCCCCAGGCCCGCGCCAATCACCGCTCCGGCGGCGATGGCGATGACGTTCTTGGCCGCTCCGCCAAGCTGGGCACCGATCGGGTCGTCATTGCCGTAGAGGCGGAATGCGGGCGTTCCCACCATCGCGGCCACCTGATCCCGCAGCACGGCGTCGACTCCGGCGACCACGGCGGCGGCAGGCAGGCCGGTCGCGACCTCATGCGCGAAATTGGGGCCGGTCAGCACCACGCCGGGGCAATCCGGCCGCTCCGCCGTCAGGACTTCCAGCGGCAGACACAGCGTGCCCCCCTCGACCCCCTTGGCGCAGATCGCGACCGGGGCAGCCGGCAGGATCGGCAGGATGGAGCGCATGTGCTGCATCGGGACGACCAGAAGCGTCAGGTCTGTGTGGGCCGGCATGGCCGACGTCACATGGACAGTACCGGGCAGCCGGTGGTTCGGCAGGCGGTGGGACTCGCGCGTCTGCTCGATCGCCTCGGCGGTTGCTCGGTCGCGCGCCCATAGGGTCACCGCGTTCCCGGCGCGCGCTGCCTGGATGGCCAGGGCGGTTCCCCAGGCGCCAGCGCCAACGACCGTGATCCTATTCATCCGCCAGCCTCAGGATTGTCGCGGCGGCACCGGGTTCGGCCCCGCACAGGGCGTCGCGCAAGGCCAGCAACAGCGGCAGAGCCTCCGTTTCAAAGCGGAAGGGGGGGTTGATGACAAGCAGCCCGCAGCCATTCAGGCGAGAAGGATCCAAGGGCTCCCGCAGCAGGAGTTCGGCGGTCACGATGTCGCGGATGCCCGATGCCTGCATCGCGTGGTGAAATCCACGCACCGCCGCCAGGCGCTTGATCGGGTACCAAGCGGCGAACACCCCGGTTGGGAAGCGGGCATGGCCAGCCGCGAGACCCCGGGCCAGGCGGTCGAACTCGTCCGGTGCCTCGAAAGGGGGATCGATCAGGACCAGCCCGCGTTTCTGCTTCGGCGGCAGCAGGCCGCCCAGCGCCTCCCAGGCGTCCCGGTGATGGGTGGCGGTCTGAGGGTCACGGGCGAACAGGCGGCGCAGGGCGGGGTAGTCCTGGTCGTGCAACTCGCAGCAGGCGAGGCGGTCGTCCGGGCGCAGCAAGGCACGGATCAGCAAAGGCGAGCCGGGGTAAAGGTTCTCCGAACGCACACGGGACCCGCCACCATCCTGGATCCGTCGCACCAACCCAACAAAATCCGCCAGTGCCGGCGGCGGATCGGCCAACAGGCGCAGGATGCCGGCCTCGGCTTCCCTGGTACGGCTGGCATCCTCGGCCATCAGGTCATAGCCGCCCGTCCCGGCATGGGTATCGAGCACGAAGATCGGCGCCGGCTTGCGTTGCAGCGCGCCGACCAGCCAGACCAGCAGGGCATGCTTCATGCAGTCGGCGAAATTGCCGGCGTGGAAGGCGTGGCGATAGTTCATCCAGCCGAACCCAGCGTTTCCAGCGGCCAGCGGGGCCGTGGGGCGAAGTCCAGGTCGTCGGCCAGTCCCAGGCGAAGCCGCTCGATCGCCGCCCAGGCCACCATCACGGCGTTGTCGGTACACAGCCGCACCGGTGGCGCGACCAGCCGGAACCCGGCCCAATCGGCGGCGGCGCTCAGGGCCGAACGCACCACCCCATTGGCCGCCACGCCGCCTGCCACGACCAGCAGATCGGCCCGAGGCCCCGCCCGTTCCCGCATCATCGCCATGGCATGTGCGGCGCGATCGGCCAGCACCTCGGCAACCGCGCGCTGGAAACCCGCCGCGATATCCGCCGCCACCGGACGCGGCAGGGCTCCGGCGCCGAGCTTCCCCACCGCCTGCGCCACGGCCGTCTTCAGGCCGGAGAAACTGAAATCACACCCGGCCCGTCCCAGCATCGGCCGTGGGAAGGCGTGGCGGGCGGGATCGCCTTCGGCCGCCAGTCTTTCCAGCGCGGGACCACCGGGCCAGCCCAGGCCCAGCAGCTTGGCGACCTTGTCGAAAGCCTCTCCGGCCGCGTCATCCACCGTGCCGCCCAGGCGGGTGTGCTGGCCAATGCCCTCGACTGCCACGCATTGGCAGTGCCCGCCGGAGATCAGCAGCAGAAGATACGGGAATGGCGCGCCGCCCTCCACCAGCCCCGGCAATCGGGGGGTGAGGGCGTGTGCCTCCAGATGATTGACCGCGACGTACGGGATGCCCCGCGCCACGGCGATGCCCTTGGCGACCTGGCTGCCGACGATCAGCCCGCCGATCAACCCCGGCCCCGCGCTGGCCGCGACGCCCGCCAGATCGCCGAATCCGAGTCCGGCGCGCGCGAGAACCTGCTCGATCTGCCGGGGCAGAACAGCCAGATGCGCGCGGGCGGCGATCTCGGGCACGACGCCGCCAAACGGCGCGTGATCCTGTTCCTGGCTCAGAACAGCCTCGGCCAGGACGCGCCCATCGGGGGCCAGAACCGCCGTGGCCGTTTCATCACAGGACGACTCGAGACCCAGTATCGGGCCGTTCAACACATTTCTCACCTTTCCCTCGGCTTGCCGCAGTAATAGGACGCGACGATGACAGCCGCCACGCCCCTATCCGCCCCTGCCCATCCGACGGTCCGCGCCCATCGGCGCGCCTTGCCGCTGCGGGTCGGCACGCGCGGTTCCCCGCTGGCCTTGTACCAGACCCGCCATTTTCTCCAGGTCCTGACCACCTTCTGCCCCGTCCTGCGCGGGCTGGAAGTGTTCGAGGAGCATGCGATCAATACCACGGGCGATATCGTCCAGGATCGCCGCCTCGCGGATATCGGCGGAAAGGGGCTGTTCGCCAAGGAAATCCATGAGGCTCTGCTGGACGGTCGCATCGATTTCGCGGTCCACAGCCTCAAGGACCTGGAAACCGAGCTGCCGCCCGGCATCGTCCTCGCCTGCACGATGCGCCGGGAAGACGCGCGCGACGCCCTGATCCTGGGCCCCAACTGTCAGCCGGTCGACGCCGCCGATCCCTATGCCTGCCTGCCCGGCGGCGCGATCATCGGCACATCGTCCGTCCGCCGGCAGGCCCAACTGCTGCACGCCCGCCCCGACCTGCACATCGTCACCCTGCGCGGCAACGTGCAGACCCGTCTGTCCAAGCTCGCCGTGGGGGAATGCGCCGCGTCCCTCCTCGCGCTCGCCGGGCTGCGGCGCCTGGGGCTGGAGGATCGGGCCTCCCTCGTCCTCGACCCCGACGCGATGGTGCCCGCCGCCGGCCAGGGCATCGTCGGCATCACCGTCCGCGCCGCCGACACCGAGTTGCGGGACCTGCTGAGCGCGATCGAGGACCCGGAGGCGAAAGCCGTCTCCACAGCCGAACGGGCGATGCTGGCGGAACTCGACGGGTCCTGCCGGACCCCGATCGGCGGCTATGCGCGCCTGTTGCCGACCGGTGAGTTGCATCTGACCGGCCTGGTCGCCCGCACCGATGGCACCTTTCTGCTGAAGAACAGCCTGCACGGTGCGGCGGCGGACGCCGAACGGATCGGGCGGGAACTGGGCGGGCATCTGCGTGCGGACAGCCCGCGGGATCTGTTTGCCTGATCCCATGCCGAAGCCGACCCGGCGCGTCCTGATCACCCGCCCGGAACCCGGCGCGACCGAGACGGCGGCACGGATCGCGGCGTTGGGCCTTACCCCGATCAAGGCGCCGATGCAGGACATCGAAAGCCTGCCCGCGCACCTGCCAGACCCCGACCAGGTTGCCGCCCTGGTGCTGACCAGCCGCAACGCCATCGCGCCGATCCCGCCCGCTTACCGAACCCTTCCGACCTGGGTGGTCGGCGACGCCACCGCCACCCGAGCGCGGGAGGCTGGCTTTACCGACATTCACAGCGCCGATGGCGACGCGGTGGCACTCGCGGCGCTGATCGCCGGCCGGATGCGCCCGTCAGGCGGGACGCTGCTGCTGGTGACCGGGCAGGGCCATGGGGGCCTCGTGTGCGGACTACTCCGCCAGAGTGGCTTTCGGGTGATCCGCCGCGTCGTTTACCGCGCCCGGCCTGCCGTCCATTTGCCGCCCGCCGTCGCAGCCGCCCTAACGGAAAGCGACCCGTCCCGGCCGCCAATCGTGGTGATGTTCTTCTCCGCCGCAGCCGCGCGCCTGTTCGGCCGCCTTCTGCAAGCTGCTGGAATGGAAGACACAATCCAGAACTGCGAAGCTTTGGCTATCAGCCCGGCAGTGGGCGTGGCATTACAGAGACACCCCTGGGGCGCCATCCATGTCGCCGCCAGGCCGAACCAGGATGCCATGTTGGCCTTGCTCTGATGAACGAAACCCCCGACGTCCCGACCCTCCCCGCGCCGGCACCCAAGGCGGAACCGGCCGCCCGCCCCGCTGACCCACGCTCTCCCTGGATGCCGCTGCTGGCACTCGGCATCGTGATCCTCGCCGGCAGCAACGCCGTGCTCTGGTGGCGAATCGGACAGCCCCCCCCGGCCCCGCCAGCCGACCTCACACCCAGCATCACCGCGATCGCCGACCGGTTGAGCCGGCTTGAAAAGGCCCCCGCTCCGGACCTGACGCGACTCGACGTGCTGGAGCAGAAACTGAACCGCCCGCCCGCCGAAATCGACGCCGCACCCCTGGTCGCCCGCATCGACGCGCTGGGTCAGCGTATGACCGCCGACCTCGCCCCCCTGACGACCCGTCTGGACGCGCTGGAACAGAAGCCCGCCGCCAACCCCGACCGCCTGCAGGCCCGCGTGGAAGCGCTGGAGCAGCGTCGCATCAGCGATCCGGTCGCCTTGCAGGCACGCATCGCCGCCGTCGAACAGAAGACCGCCACCGACGCCGAATCGACCGCCGCCCGCGTCGAGGCTGTCGAAAAATCCTCCATCCGCGACATCTCCGCCGCCCTGGGCCGCATCGCCGCGCTGGAGCAGAAGGCACGCGACGACCAGCGCGCCCTGAGCGACCGGGTGGAACTGCTGGAAAAACGCCCCATGCCCGACCTGGCACCCCTCCAGGCCCAGGTCACGAAGCTTGATCAGCGCCCCATCGCCGACCCGCGCGTCCCCGATCGCCTCGATGGCGTGGCCGGCCGGCTTGAAGGCCTGACGGCCCGCATCGACACAAAGACCGCCGAACTCGATCGCCAGATCAAGGCCACGGACACAAGGCTGGCCAAGGTCGAAACCACCGCCGGACAGATCACCGCCCTGGCGGAACGCGCCGCCCGCCTGGCGACCCTGCGCAACGCCGAAGCCGCCCTCGCCGCCGGCAAGGCGCTCGGCCCCATCCCCGCCGCGCCGCCCGCACTGGCCCGCTTCGCTGAGATTGCCCCACCGACCGAGGCTGCCCTGCGCCTCGCCTTCCCGAGCGTGGAGCGGGACGTGCGCGCTGCCCATCGGCCCGACCCCAGCGGCCAGCCGCTCTCGACCCAGGTCTGGAACAAGGTGCAGGACCTCGTGACCGTGCGCCATGGCGATCAGATCCTAATCGGGGACGACGTCGTCGGCATCCTGGCCCGCGCGCAGACGGCCTTGGATGCGGGAGACCTCTCCGGCGCGGTCAAGGCGATGACTAGCCTGACCGGTGACGCCGCCAAGGCCGCCGCGAAATGGGTATCGGACGCGCAGGCCTTGCTGGACGCCCGCTCCGCCCTCGCCACACTCGCCGCGGCCGCCTGATGCGCCGCGTCGTTCTGATCCTGCTGGTCGCCGGGGTGGCGCTCGCCCTCGCCTGGCCGCTCCTCGACCTTCCCGCCACCGTATCCGCCCGGATCGGCAACCTGAGCATCGACGTGGCCACGCCCGTCGCACTGATCGGACTGCTGCTGCTGTTCGGCGGACTCCACCTGACCCTTCGCCTGCTCGGCGGTCTTCTGCACCTCCCCGGCTCCACCGGCCGGTGGCGGCGGGAACGGCGGCGGCGGCACGGGGACGAATCCGTCACCAAGGCGCTGCTGGCCCTCGCCGCCGGCGCCCCGGCCGATGCCCGCCGCGAAGCTGGCAAGGCCCGCGCAATGCTGGGCGACACGCCCCAGACCCTGCTGCTCGCCGCCGAAGCCGGACGACTCGCCGGGCGGGAGGATGAAGCCGAACAGGCCTTCCGCACCCTGTCGACCCGAAAGGACGCCGCCTTCCTCGGCCTGCGCGGCCTGCTGCGCCAGGCGATCGCACGGGAGGACTGGACCGAGGCCGCGGCCATCGCCCGCCGCACAGAGGCCGTCCAACCAGGCGCCAAATGGCTGAAGCAGGAACGCACCCACCTCGCTATCCGCGCCAGCAACTGGGCCGAGGCCCTGGACCTCGCGGAAACCGACACCGCCCGTGCCGCCCTGGCTGCCGCCGCTTCCCGCGTGGCACCCGACGAGGCCACGGCCAAGCGCCTCGCCCGGCAGGCCTGGAAGCAGGACCCTTCACTCAGCCAGGCGGCGCTGGTTCAGGCGGAACAGTTCCGCAAGGCCAACCAGGAATCCCGCGCGGTTGCGGCCGTCCAGGAAGGCTGGAAGTCCGCCCCCCATCCCGATCTGGCCGCCTTCCTGCTGCGCCCGATCCATGACGGCCTCGCCCGCGTGCAGGCGGCGCAGAAGCTGGTCGCGGGCAACCCCGACCACCCCGAAAGCCATATCCTGCTCGCCCGCGCCTCCCTGGACGCCGGCCTGACCGGTGAAGCCCGCCATCACCTCGACATGCTGCGCACCGCCGGTGTGAACCAGCGCCGGGTCTGGATGATGCGGGCCGAGATCGAGGAAAAGGAACGCGGCGATACCGAGGATGGCCGACAGGCCCAGCGCGACGCCCTGCGGCACGCGGCCGAGGCGGAGCCCGACCCGGTCTGGCGCTGCCTGGAATGCAACACCCCGCAACCGGCCTGGGCACCCGCCTGCCCGTCCTGCCTCGCGGCCGGCAGCCTGCGCTGGGGCGCCGGGCCCTCGATCGTGACGCTGCCCCACACGCCCTGACGGACACGCCCTCGACTCCGATCCCGCACGGTCGCATGCTTCCTCCAAACACCGGAGGAGGCAGACCATGTCCGCCATCGTGGAAACCACCCAAGGCCGGGTGAGCGGCTTCGAGATCGAGGGCACCACCGCCTTCCTGTCGCTGCCCTATGGCGCGCCAACGGATGGCGCAAACCGCTTCCTGCCGCCCCAACCCCCCGCATCCTGGGCCGGCGTGCGCGACGCCACCCGCGTGCTCGGCAAGGCACCGCAGGCCGGTCTCCGCAACCCGTCCCGCCCGGAACTCGACGACCTGTCCGGCACGCCCGACCCGTCGCCGGAAACCGAGGACTGCCTCACCTTGAACCTCTGGACCCCAGCCGCGGACAGCGCAAAGCGCCCGGTCATGATCTGGTTCCACGGCGGCGCCTTCGCCTATGGCAACGCCAACGGCGACCGCACCCGCGGCTCCCGCCTGGCCAAGCGCAACGACGTCGTCGTGGTCTGCGTCAACCAGCGCCTGAACATCTTCGGCCATCTCGATCTGTCCGCCCTGGCGTCGCCCGAGTTCGCGCAGTCCGGCAACGCCGGCACGCTGGACATGGTGGCCTCGCTCGAATGGGTGCGCGACAACATCGCGGCCTTTGGCGGCGACCCCGGCAACGTCACGATCTTTGGCGAGTCCGGCGGAGGCGGGAAGGTCAGCACGCTGCTGGCCATGCCCCGCGCCAAGGGCCTGTTCCACCGCGCGATCATCCAAAGCGGCGCCGGAGTCCGCCTCCGTACCCCCGACCGCGCCCACGCGCTGACCGAGCATGTGCTGAAGGTCCTCGGCCTTGGGCGCGGCGACATCGCCAAATTGCAGGCACTGCCCATCGCCGCCCTCCTCGCCGCCGTCAAACCCTCCGAAAAGGCGCTCGGCCCCGCGCCATCGCCGTTCCTGGATCGCTATCCGTTCGGCCCGGTGGTCGACGGGGACGTGCTGCCGGCCCATCCCTTCGATCCGGCCGCGCCCGACGTGTCCGCCGACGTGCCCCTGATCATCGGCGACATGCTGAACGAAACCACCATCTTCATGGCGACCGACGACAAGGTCTGGTTCCGTACCCTGACCGAGGGCGAACTCCGCGCCCGCGTCTCCACCCTGGCCGGCCCCCACACCGACCGGGTGATCGAGACCTATCGCCGCCTGTATCCCAACGCCTCACCCGCCGAGAGGCTGATCGCCACGACAACCGACTGCAATTTCCGGCTCCGCTCCCTGATCCTTGCCAGCCGGCGGGTGGCCAAGGGGCGCGCGCCGGTATGGATGTATTCCTTCGACTGGCAGACCCCGGTGCATGAGGGACGGCTGAAAGCCCCGCACGCCATGGACGTGCCCTTCGCCTTCGACACGATCGACCTGACCAAGCTGACCGACCTGTCCCCGGCCGCGCGCGGTCTGTCCGCGACGATGTCGGGAGTCTGGGCCGCCTTCGCCCGCCACGGCCGCCCGGTCTCGGACGCGATCCCCGCCTGGCCGGCCTACGATCTGAAAGACAAAGCAACCCTGGTCCTCGATTCCCCCTGCCGCATCGAACACGACCCGCGCGGAGAGACCGCTCGGCTTTGGCTGGAGATCGTCCGGGCTGGGTGACGCCAGGGGAATCGGCGCCAGCGGGCTGGGTTCCTACTCGTGGTCTGAGTGGGCGAGGTCGAGGTCGGCGAAACGGGTGAACTCGGCCTCGAAGAACAGCGGGACCGTGCCCGTCGGTCCATGGCGCTGCTTGGCGATGATCAGGTCGGCACGGTTGTGCGCCTTGGCCATCTTCTGCTGCCACTCTTCCATCGCGGCGTGGAATTTCTCGCCACTGCCCTCGAAGCCGATTTCCTTCGGCATCCGCTGCTCAAGGTAATACTCGTCACGATACACGAACATGACCGTATCGGCGTCCTGCTCGATCGTGCCTGACTCGCGAAGGTCCGAAAGCTGTGGTCGCTTGTCTTCCCGGCTTTCAACAGCACGCGAAAGCTGGGACAGCGCCACCACGGGAACGCTCATTTCCTTGGCGATGGCCTTCAGGCCCTGGGTGATCTGACTGATTTCCAGCACCCTGTTCTCTGGCCGCGTGCCAGCCGAGGGGCGCATCAACTGGAGGTAGTCGACGACGACCAGCGACAGACCCTTCGTGCGCTTGAGGCGCCGGCAACGCGTGCGCAGCGCCGACATGGTGATCGCCGGCGTATCGTCGATGTGCAGCGGCAAGGCTGCGATTTCGCGCGAAACCTGGACGAACTTGTCGAAATCCTTCTGCCCGATATCACCGCGACGGATGCGGTCGCCGGATACGCGCGCTTCCTCACTCAACAACCGGGTGGCGAGCTGTTCCGCGCTCATTTCAAGGGAGAAGATCGCGATCTGCCCGGTGGGCTGCGAGTTCGGAGCGCGCGCGCTGGCCTCGGCCAGCAGGGCCTTCGCGGCACCGAACGCGATCTTGGTCGCAAGCGCCGTCTTACCCATGCCAGGCCGGCCGGCCAGAATGGTCAAATCGGAGGGGTGCAGGCCGCCCAGCTTCGTATCGACGTCCCGCAGACCGGTGGTAAGGCCCGAGACACGCCCCGCGCGACGAAACGCCCGTTCAGCGCCCAGGATGGCGTCCGTCAACGCACGTTCGAATGTGACGAACCCGCCCGAGGTGGAGCCATCGGTCGCCAGGTTGAACAGCGCCTGCTCCGCGACCTCGATCTGTTCCACGCCGCTCAGGCTGTCCGCGCTGGCGAAGGCGTTGTTGACGACGCTTTCACCGACATCGATCAGTTGTCGGCGCACCCAGGCGTCGTGAATGGTGCGGCCGTATTCCCCGGCGTTGATGATGCCCACCATCGCCGTCAGAAGTTGGGCGAGATAGGCCGTGCCCCCCACTTCATCCAGGATGCCGGCGTGCTCGAACTCCGCCTTCATCGTCACGGCATCGGCGAGTTGCCCCGCTTCGATGCGGCGGACGATCGTCTGGTAGATCCGGCCGTGGATCGGATCGACGAAGTGTTCCGGCGCCAGGAACTCCGACACCCGCTCATAGGCGCGATTGTTGGACAGGATAGCGCCGAGCAGCGCCTGCTCCGCCTGGAGGTTGGACGGCGGAAGGCGTTCGGACAGGCCGAGGGGGGAGGAAATGATGGAGTTCACGGTGGCGGCTTCTACCCCATCTCCCGGCCGGGAGTCTTGCCTGACATTGGGGTCAAATGACGACATCCTCTGTTGACAGACGACCTGTGGCGGGACACCCGCGCGACGCCAAAAGCGGTATACTGATGGACCTCCTTCTGGGCCTGAGCCACCATGCAAGCCTTCCTCGCTTTGCTCGCGACCCTGACCGCCGCCGGCCTGTCGCCCCAGCATGTCCGCATCCCCGCGCCGGGAGGCGCCACGCTCGACGCGGCCTTGGTGCGCCCAACGGAGCCGACACAGTCACCGGCCGTCGTCGCGCTGCATGGCTGCTCCGGCCCCTATGCGGCGCGGGATGGCGCATGGGCGGCGGAGCTGGCGCGCAAGGGCCATGTCGTCCTGCTGCCGGACAGCTTCGGCTCGCGCGGGCTGGGCGCCCAATGCCGGGTGAAGGAACGCACCGTGCGCCCTGACCCCCAACGTCGCACCGACGCGATCGCGGCCGCCGCATGGCTGACCGCTCAGCCCGGGACGCCGAGCGGCGGCGTGGTTCTGTTGGGGTGGTCGAATGGCGGCCAGACGGCGCTGGCCACGGCCAGGCAGGCCGACGACCTGCCGCCCGGACTGTTCGCCCGATTCGTGGCCTTCTACCCCGGCTGCGCCAGCACCAACCGCGACGCCACCTGGCAGCCCTCGGCGAAGATGCTGATCCTGGTGGGGGAGTCCGACGACTGGACTCCCGCCGGCCCCTGCTATCGCCTGACGGAAAAATTTCCCGACCTGCTGACGCTCATCACCTATCCTGGCGCGTACCATGACTTCGACGCGCCAGACCGGCCGGTGCGGGTGCTGACCGGCCTGTCCACGACCCGGGATGGGACCGCCCACGCGGGCACCGACCCGGCGGCCCGCGCCGACGCGTTCGCCCGTGTCCCACCCTTCGTGGCGGGACGTTAAGCCCCGGCCGTATCCTCCACCAACAACACATGCAGCCGCCGCGGCCCGTGGGCACCGAGTTCCAGCGTCTGCTCGATATCCGCGGACCGGGACGGCCCGGTCACGAGCATGACGTTGCGCGGCATGCCGCCCATCTCGGCCCGCAGCAGGTCCCAGGCTTCCTCATAGGCACCGACCAGGCGGGACGCCCGCAGCACCACGATCTCGGTATCCGCGAGCAGGTTCAGCGTCGTCGGTCGCACGGGCGCGCTGGGCAGCATCAGCGTCCCAGTCTCGGCGATAGCGGCGAAGGCGTGCTGGACGCTGACCGCGTCGGTCGCCTGCGCCCGCCCCTCCCGGATCGTCAGCAAGGGCCGGTTCGACCACGGAATGGCCTGCAACTCCGGGTGCGGCGCCATCGCAAACGCGCTCGGCAGGTTCTGCGCCATCAGGTAGTCCGCTACAGCCTCGGGCACTGAGTCGAAATCCGGCAGCCGGGTGATGGAGCCGAACTCCTTCTCGATATTCCGCACGAACAGGTCGACCTGTTCGGGATGCGGCAGCCGGGACCGGGCGGGGATCAAATGCCGTTGATGCCGCTCCAACCGCGCCAACAGCATGGCGGTCTGGTCGGTCGGCAGGGGACCACGGCGCAGGCCACGGCGGACGGAGGTGAGAATGGACTCCCGGCTCATCACACGCGCCCCGCCCGCTGTTCCCTGGCATATCGGGTGAAGAAGGTCTCGGCTTCCGGCGCCGGCATGTCACGCCCGGCCGTCCAGCCGGAGGCCAGTGGCAGGCTGGTGAACCGTCCCTTGCGCCGCCCCATCCAGCCCAGGACACGCGCCGCCGTCCCGGTCGCCATCCGGTAAAGCTGCGGCCGACGCGCGAGGAAGGCCCACAGGCCCAGGCTGGTCCTGACCGCCCCGGGCGTCAGATGCCGTTCGAACTCGCGCTCCCGCCAATGGCGCATCAGCTTGGGCAGCGGGATGCGGACCGGGCAGACACTCTCGCACTTGCCGCAGAAGGTGGAGGCGTTGGGCAGATGCCCTGCCTCCTGCACCCCCACCAGCCCTGGCGTCAGGACGGAGCCCATCGGACCGGGATAGACCCACCCATAGGCATGGCCACCCACGGCGCCGTAGACCGGGCAATGGTTCATGCAGGCCGCGCACCGGATGCAGCGGAGCATTTCCTGGAACTCGGTCCCGATCATGGCGGAGCGGCCATTGTCGATCAGGATGACATGGTATTCCTCCGGCCCGTCCAGGTCGCCAGGACGGCGCGCACCGGTGGAGAACGTGGTGTAGACTGAGAAATCCTGCCCCGTGGCCGATCGGGCGAGCACCCGCAGCAGGGACGTGCAGTCCTCGATCGTCGGGACCATCTTCTCGATGCTGGCCAGGACAATGTGGACGCGCGGCAGGGTCTGGGTCAGGTCGCCGTTGCCCTCATTCGTCACGATAACGCTGGAACCGGTTTCGGCGATCAGGAAATTCGCCCCGGTGATGCCGACATCGGCCGCGAGGAACTTCTCGCGCAGGCGGGTCCGCGCCTCGGTCAGGATGTCGCGCCGTTCCGCGAAGACGCGATCGGCCGGCAGGTCGGTGTGGTGCTTGCGGAACGCTTCCTCCCAATCCTCCATGTTCAGATGGAAGGCCGGAGCGATGATGTGGCTCGGCAGTTCCTGGCGAAGCTGGATGATGTATTCGCCGAGGTCGGTCTCGACCGGCGTGATGCCGTGGTGCTCCAGGTGCTCGTTGATCGCGATTTCCTCGCCGATCATCGACTTGCCCTTGGTGACGGTGCGGGCACCGGCCTTCTGGCAGATTTCCAGCACGGCGGTGCGGGCCTCGGCCGCGTCGGCGCACCAATGCACCTTGCCGCCGGACGCCAGGACCTTTCGCTCATATTCTTCGAGATAGAAGTCCAGATGCGCCAGCGTGTGGTTCTTGATGTCGCGGGCGGTGTCCCGCAGTTGCTCGAACTCCGGCAGCCCCGCCACCGCGGCGGCCCGGCGAGCGATGAAGCTGGGACCACTGCGGGCCAGCGCCTTCTGCAGCCCCCGATCGCCCAAAGCGCGGTGGGCGTTTTCCTTGAACGCGTGGGATGTGGCGGTCAGCATGGCGAACAGCTCCTGATCGCGGGATTGTAGCCGTCGCCGGCCGCCACGTCAGGGGTGCATCGATAGCGCGCGCCGCTTTCGTGTCGGTTTCCCCTGGAACGCCCGAACCCGTTTCCCCCGCGACGCCATGCCCCGCGCGTCGTATAGGGAGGAGCCGCAACCCCGGACGGAAGCCCGATGTCCTCCCCCAGCGTGTCCCCCCCATGATCGCGCAACTGACCGGCCGGATCGAGGCCTTGGCCGACGGCACCTGCATCGTCGATGTCAACGGCGTGGGGTATCTGGTGCATGCTTCCTCCCGCACGCTGTCGGCGTTGCCGCAGCCGCCCGCCCCGGCAAAGGTGCTGGTCGAAACCCATGTCCGGGAGGACGCGATCCTGCTGTACGGCTTCGCCGATTCCGCCGAACGCGACTGGTTCCGCCTGCTGACCACCGTCCAGGGTGTCGGCGGCAAGGTCGCGCTGTCCCTGCTGTCGGCCCTGTCGCCCCGCGACCTGGTCGCTGCCATCGCCGCGGCCGACAAGACCAGCCTGACCCGCGCCGCCGGTGTCGGCGCCCGCCTGGCGGTGCGCCTGGTCACCGAGTTGCGGGACAAGGTCGGCGCCATGCCATCCTCGGGCGGCATCGGCATGCCCGCCATCGCCACGCCGGCCGGCGGCGTGCAGGACGACGCGGTCTCCGCCCTGGTCAACCTGGGTTATCGCCGGCCGGAGGCGCAGGCCGCCACCGCCCGGGCGGCGGACCGCCTGGGGGATGGCGTCACGCTCGACGCCCTGATCCGGGAAGCGTTGCGTGAGATCGCGCAGAGGCTGGTGGGCTGATGGCCGAAGCTCCAGACGACCGCCCTGTTTCCTCCGCGCGCCAGATGGAAGACGCGGCCGAGGCCTCGCTGCGCCCGCAGACCCTGGCGGAATTCACCGGCCAGAAGGCCAGCCGGGAGAACCTGGCGATTTTCATCCAGGCCGCGCGCGGTCGGGGGGAGGCGCTGGACCACGTGCTGCTGCACGGCCCGCCGGGGCTTGGGAAGACGACACTCGCCCAGATCGTCGCCCGCGAACTCGGCGTCGGATTCCGCGCGACGTCTGGGCCCGTCATCGCGCGTGCCGGCGACCTGGCGGCGATCCTGACCAATCTTCAGCCGCGCGATGTCCTGTTCATCGACGAAATCCACCGCCTGCAACCAGCCATCGAGGAAGTGCTGTATCCGGCGATGGAGGACTTCCAGCTCGACCTGATCATCGGGGAAGGACCGGCGGCGCGCAGCGTGCGGATCGACCTGCCGCCCTTCACGCTTGTCGGCGCCACCACCCGCGCCGGGCTTCTGGCCACGCCGCTGCGCGACCGGTTCGGCATTCCGCTGCGGCTGGTCTTCTACACGCCCGAGGAACTGCGCCTCATCGTCACACGCGGCGCCCGTTTGCTGGGGATCACGCTGACCGATGACGGGGCGGAGGAGATCGCTCGTCGGTCCCGCGGCACCCCCCGCATCGCCGGACGTCTGCTACGCCGGGTGCGGGACTTCGCCGCCGTCGCCGGGGATGCCACCGTGGATCGCAAGATCGCCGATGCCGCGCTGACCCGGCTGGAGGTTGATCGCCTGGGCCTGGACGCGATGGACCGCCGCTATCTGCGCCGGATCGCCGATCACCATGGCGGCGGGCCGGTGGGGGTGGAAACCCTCGCCGCCGCCTTGGCCGAGGCGCGGGATACGCTGGAAGACGTGGTGGAACCCTATCTGATCCAGGAGGGACTGATCCTCCGCACCAGCCGTGGCCGCATGATGGGCGACCCGGGCTGGCGGCATCTGGGGCTGAAGGCGCCCACCCGCGCCTCCCCCCAGTTGGACCTGCTGCCGGAGGACGAGTAGCCCCTACAGCTCCCGTCCCGCCGTCCGGAAACTCTCCCGCAACGGCGCGATCAGGTAGTCGAACGCGGTGCGGGGCGTGATCGGCACAACCACGTCCACGGGCATCCCCGGCCCCAGGCGGGCGAGCAGCCGCCCGCTTTCCTGGTCAGCCACAAGGGCGATTTCGGCGCGGAAATAGGTCCGGCCGGATCGGCTGTCCGTGATCCGATCGGCCGAGAGGACCCGGATTTCCCCCTGGATCGGCGCGCTCTCCCGCGGGTTGAAGCCAAGGGCGATGACCGAGGCCACTTGGCCGACGCGCAGATGCTCGATGTCCTCCGGTCGGATTTCCGCCTCGGCGATGATGGTGCGGGTGCGCGGGACGATGTCCATCATGGCCCTGCCGGGATCGACCACGCCGCCATGGGTGAAGATCGCCAGGTTGACGACCTCTCCGGCGATCGGCGCGCGGATTTCGAGGCGGGTCAGGATATCCCGGTCGGCGGCCAGGCGCGGGATCACGTCATGGATCCGCATCTGCGCCTCCCGCATGTCGCGCGTCGCTTCGGCGTGGCTGGTTTCGCGCAGCCGCAGCTTCTCGGCGTCCAGCTCGATGGCCAGGGCGCCCAGGCGCATGACCTCGGTGGACAATTGCCCGACCTGGCCGCGCAGCGACTCGGCGGCGCGCGAGATTTCCAGTAGCCGGTTCTTCGACGCGAGCCCGGATCGTTCCAACCCGGAGACGGAGCGCCATTCCTCCTCCGCGAAGCCCAGCTGGCGGATGGTGGATTCAAGCTGGATGCGCACGCCGTTGATCTGCTGGCGGCTCTGCTCGATCCGCTGGTCCAGGATCGCGATCTGGCGGGACAGCAGGTCGCGTCGGCTGGTGAACATCAGACGCTCCCGCTCCTTGACCACCGCCGCGACGGGATCGTCGTCATCGAGCGCGGGGGGGAACGTGATGTCGGCTGCTTCCGCCAGTTCAGCCAAGCTGCGCGCGACCAGGGCACGGTCGGCCATCAGTTGCGCGTGATGGACGGTGTAGGACGCGCGGGCCTGGGTGTCGTCGAGGCGCACCAGAAGCTGGCCTTCCTCCACGATCGTGCCGTCGCGCACCAGCAGTTCGGCGACGATGCCGCCTTCCCGGTGCTGGATGGTCTTGCGGTTGCCATGCACGGCCAGGGCGCCGGAGCCGACCACGGCGCCATCCAGCGGCGCAAGAGCCGCCCAGGAACCGAGGCCGCCGAAGAAGGCCAGGACCGTGATCAGCCCGATGCGGATTGCGTTGTTCATACCCGTCCTCCCGCCACCACGGCCGGTGTCTGCTGTGCCATGAACTCGGTCGCGCGCTGCACGCCGGTCATCGCGCCATCCCGCATGGTCGCGACGTAGTCCGAGATTCGGACCAGGCCCGCCCGGTGCGTGACCATCACGACCGTCCGCTTGCGCTTCTTCAGATCGAGGACGCATTCGGTCAGCGCGGCCTCTCCGTCGGAATCGAGGTTCGCGTTCGGCTCATCCATCACCACCAACGCGGGATCGCCCAGTAGGGCGCGGGCGAGGGCGATGCGCTGCTTCTGGCCGCCGGACAGGCTGGCGGCGGTCTCGTCCAGCACCGTGCCGTAGCCATCGGGCAGGTGGGCGATCAGGTCATGCGCCCGGGCGGCCTTGGCGGCGGCGACCACGTCCTCATCCGTTGCCTCTCCGAACCGGGCGATGTTGTCGCGGATGGTGCCGGGGAACAGCGCGACATCCTGCGGCAGATAGCCGACCGCCTTGCCAAGCTGCCCGGGTTCCCAGGTGGCTAGGTCCGCGCCGTCGAGGCGGGCGGTCCCGGCGTCGGGCCGGATCGCGCCGACCAGCAGGCGGGCGATGGTCGATTTCCCGGCGGCGCTCGGCCCGACGATGGTCAGCACGGCGCCGGCCTGGATCTGCAAGGCCACGCCGCGCACGACGGCCCGATTCAGCCCGGGGGGAGTCCAGGACACCGTCTCCAGATGAACGTCTCCGGCCGGGGCCGGCAGCGTGACGGTCTTGAGGTCGCGTTCGCTCTCGGCCAGCAGAGCGCGGATGCGGCCGAAGGAACCCTTCGCCGCCAGCGTCGGCCGCCAGGCGCCGATCATCGCCTCGATCGGGGCCAGCATGCGGCCCAGCAGCAGGGAGCCGGCGAAGATCGCACCGGCCGAGATGGCGTCATGAATCGCGAGCCAAGCGCCGACGCCCAGGATGGCGGACTGGAAGAACAGCCGCAGGCCCTTGCCGATGGCGCCGAGGACGACCGATCGGTGGCTGGCGGCGTTCTGGGCGGCGAGCATCTCACCGCGCAACTGTCGCCAGCGGGCCGTCAGACCGGCGCCCAGGCCCATGGTCCGGGCGCAGTCGACATGGCGGGTGACGGCCTCGCCGAACATGTAGGATCGGGCGGCGACGCGTCCGGCCTCGGTCATCGGACCACGCGCGGCCCGTTCGCTGACCAGGGTCAGGCCCAGCAGCAGGACGGACGCGGCGATGGCGAACACCGCGAGTGTCGGGTGCAGCAGCGCCAACGCGGCCAGGTAGATCGGTGCCCAGGGCAGGTCGATGAACGCGAGCGGACCCGTTCCGGCGATGAACTGACGCACCGTGTCCAGGTCCCGGGCGACATGGACGGACGCGGCGGGGCTGCCGCCGCGGCGGACCGCGGTCATGCGGCCCAGGACCGCGGCGCTCAGTCGGTTTTCAAGAATGTCGCTGATGCCGGCGAGGATCCTCCCCCGCACGGCATCGAGGATCGCATAGGCGGCGTAGCAGATGGCGACCGCGAGCGTGAGCAGCAGGAGCGTCGGAACGCCCCGGCTGTGCAGCACGCGGTCGTAGATCTGCATCATGTAGATCGGCGCCGCGAGGTAGATGAGGTTGGAAAGGCAGGAGAACCCCGCCACCCAGCCCAGGGGGCTGGCGATGGCAGCGATCGTACGCCGTATTGGCGTGGTTTGGGACATGGACCGATTCCGTTTCAGTTTCGGTATCAGGTGAAGTGCCGGATGTAGATTTCCGACGGATCAAGCGTCAGCGGATGGGTCGCCGTGCCAAGCGTGACCAGGGTCAGGGAGCCGTGATCGTCGATACGCATGGAAAGCGTATGGCCGCTTGGATCGTAGACCAGGATCGGATTGGCATGATCGTCTGGCGCCGTCGTGGTCGTGTAGAGATCGATGTATTGACCCGTATCGACCTGGATATCGCCGTCAGCCGCGAAGGTGGCACTCGCGTTGGTGGCTTCATCCGTCAGCACGGTGCGTTCCAACCCGATGATCGGGGCCGATTCACCCGATGCCGCCACACCTCCGACGATCGTCGTGACAACGACACCGTTGATGATGTCGTTGACATCCGCGGTGACGTCGAATTCGTCGTCCGCGCCGTTGACCGTCGTCAGCACCGTCCCGTCGGACGCATAGACCTTGAGCGTGGCGCCATCGACACCGTTGCCGGTGACATGCACGGTGCCGGCGGTGGAGCTGACAGTGACACCCGTTGCCAGCGCCGACACCGCATGACCGTTCAGCACGATGGTTTCATCGGCAAGCGCGGCATACTGGGTCGGCGTCAGCGCCAGGGCGCTCTGTGTCAGCGTGATCGTCTTGCCGTTGTCGTCGAACCCATCATCGAAGTTGGCGATGGCCGTCAGGGTGGCCGCGTTCGCGTAGTCGTTGGATGCCAGGTAGACCGTGTTGGAGCCCAGCGTGAAGTTCGGCAGGACGGACAGGCGGTATGTGGTCAGGGCCGACGCGGTCTCATCACCCGCGAGCGTGACGGTGTTCGCGAGGTTCAAGGCCGCGAGGTTGGCCGGGTTCAGCAGGTAGGACGCACCGTCCTGGATGCTCAGATCGTCGGTGTCGGTGAACCCGGGCAGGGCCACCAGACGCGCGGCGGTGCGGGCATTCAGGGTTTCGGCGCCGGAGAGTTCGACGTGGATGCTGGCCTTGTAGGCGCTGTTGTTGATCAGCGGCGACAGGACACCATCCAGCAGGCTGTCCGAGGTGTCGGAGACGGTCAGCGTATGGTTGAGGACGAACTTCGCCTCGGCGAGCAGCGCCTCGGCATCCAGCGCCGCCACCGTGGCGTTGCCCGTGAGCTGCCAGGTATCGGCGAGGGACTTGCCGTTGTCGTAGGAGGTGTTCAGCAGGTTGGTCGGGGTGTCGGAGATCGTCAGCGCATAGGCGCCCCGGTCGAAGTGGATCGTATCCTTCAGGCTGAACAGCGACGTGGCGTTGGCGGCCGTGGTCGACTGGTTGGAGGAGAAGGTGGTCGCGTTCATCGACGACAGGGACGCGGTGTTCGACCCGTTCACGAGCGTCGAGACGTTGTCGGCGACCACCAGGTTGAAGTCGTCCTGCACGCTGGCGTTCGCCGTCCAGCCGCCCGACCCCGTCAGAGTCTGAATGTTGGTGAACGTGTCGGTGACGGAGGCGACGTTGTTTCCGAAGAACACACTGGCGGCGAGGATGCCCGGGTTGTTCCCCACCTTCAGCAGGTCCAGGAACGCGCTGGCCTGGTTCACGGTCACCGTCGAGCTGTCGGTGATCGTGATAGTCCCGCCCAGCAGGTTGCTGTTGTTCGTCAGGGTCGCGACATTGGCGAAGGTGTCGGTGATATCCGCCGTTACGACCAGGCGTGCGTTGTTGCTCAGTCCGGACACGGTGGCGACGTCTCCAGCCACCTGGATGGTGTTGCCGTTCAGTTGGAACGCGTTGCTCAGCACTCCGATCTTGTTGGCGTTCGCCACGCTCATGCCCGTGGCGCTCGCCGACAGCGTCAACGTGAAGTTGCCGGCGTTGAAGCCTGTCAGCCCACCCAGGATGGCGGCGTTGGCGGCCGTCACGCTGGCACTGGCCGACAGGGCCCAGGTGGCTGGCGTGATGCTCGGGCTGGACCCCAGATGGCCTGGGGCATTGGCCGCGAGGGTGGCTGCCGTGTCGCGTACCGTCAGGTTGACACCACCGCCCGCGGTCGCGCCCAGGTTCAACAAGTGGGTATAGACCGCGTCCGTCACCGTGCCCGACGCGTTCACGACCACGCCGCTGATCAGTGCGTCATTGGCGTCGAGGGTCGCGTAGTTCGCCTCGATATTCGCGGCGGAGCCGGAGACGATCAGGTTGTTGGTTGTTGCGTTCGGGTTGTCCTTGCTGAAGTTGGTGATGGATAGCAGCGTCGCCGCGGTCGCCGGAGAGACGGTGGCCGTGCCGCCGGTGGTCTTGAGATGCACCGCGTCGATAGAGGGATCGTTCACGGCGGCCAGGTAGCCGTCGATGGTATCGGTCAGGTTCGCCGCGGAGTCCCAGACCTTCAGCGTAAAGCCGTTCTTGTCCAGGTTGGTCAGGCCTTGCAGAGCGAGGGCATCGGCCGCGGTGATGACCGAGTCCTCGGACAGCTCGATGTCCAGGCTGTTGATGAACGCCAGCCCGTCGCTGTCCGCCGCCGCGATGGCCGCGGCGATCTGCGCGCCGTTGTCCGATACGGTCAGGCTTGACGCCGCCAGGTTGGGGATTTCGAGCAGGCCCGCGATCTCACTGGCGTTGATGACGTTATCGGTCAGCGTGGCCTGGGAGAATTTGGCTCCGATCGTGTTCAGCGTCGTCAGGTTGGACAGGATGTTCGCCGCCGTATCGGTGACGTAGACCTCGCTGACGGTCGTGTCGGCCGCGAGGGTCGCCGCGATCGCCGCGATCTGGGCCGCCGTGCCGATGACCCGCACCGCGCCGGTGGTGGTGATCGCATCGATCACCGCCGCGACGGAGGAGTAGGTCACCGCCGTGGTGGTGATGGTCGGCGTGTCGGCCACTCCGTCGGACAGCGCGATGACGAGCGTATGGGCGTTGTCCGTGATGGTGGTCTTCAGGCTGTTGAGGCTGGCGCTGACATTGGCCGAGGAGTCGGCGACCCGGACCGTGTCGGCGAGGCCGAGATTGCCCTGCGACAGGGCCAGGATGTTGGCCGCCGTATCCTGCACGGTGATCGTCTGCGCGCCGCCGGCGAACGCCGCGATCGCGTCCAGCGCCGTCAGTTGCGCCGCCGTCACCGTGATGTTGGCCGATGGGTTCACCGTGGTTGCCGCCGCGATCCCCGCCGCGTTGGCGTTGTCCAGGATGTTCGCCACGGTATCGACGATCGTGATCGCCTGGGCCGCGACGTTGAAGTCCTCGATCGCCACCAGGTCGGTCGCGAGCGCCGCCGTCGTGGACGTTGCCCCGCTGAGTTCCACCGTGGTCGCCAGGTCGATGCCCGCGGCGTTGGCCTCGTTCAGCAGGTTGGAGATCGTATCGGCCACGGCCATCGTCTGGCCGCCGCCCAACGTGGCCTCCAGGATACCGGACAGCGTGGTCGCCTGCGCTGCCGTCAGCCCAGTCGGGTTGTTCGACATGGTGACCGCGAGCGCGGCGGTCAGCATGGCAGGAACGTCATTGTGGGCCGTCAGCAGGGCCGCGGCGGTGCCGGTGATGGTCAGCGCGCTCTCGTCAAAGCTTCCGATGCCAACCAGACCGTTGAAGATGGTCGTCGCATCGGCAACGGTCATCGTGGTTTCCGTCGGCTTGACCGACGTGACAAATGCCGCGTGCACGCCCAGATCGCCGGCACCTCCGAAGTCACCGAGGATGTTGGCAGTCGAGTCGAGGATCGTGACCTCGACCGGCGTGATGTCCAAGGCGAACAGCGTGACGAGATCAGTGATCTCCGCGTTGCTGATGCCAAGCGTGGCGTCCGTCATCAGGTCAAACGCGGAACCATTGCCGTCGTTCACGTCGGTGGCGGTCACCTGCGCGACAGTCAGGGTGATCGTGCCCGCCGGACTGACGGTGATCGCGGTGATGTCTCCAAGATTGCCCAGGATGTCGGAGGAGCCACCCAGCGCCAGGTCGGCCTGGATGTTGGCTGCGGTGTCGCTGATCGTGATCGAGGCGGGGGCAACGCCCAGGGCCAGAATGGTGTCGATGTCCGCCACGGCGACGCCGGTGACGATCAGGGAACCGCCCGTCACCTTCGACAGCACCGATCCGGCACCGTCATTCACGCCCGCCGCCCGCACCTGCGCCGAGGTCAAGGTGATTGCCCCTGCGTTGCTGTTGGCAATCGCCGTGATGTCGCCGTTGTTCGCCAGGAGGTCGGAGGAAGCGCCGAGCGCCAGGTCCGTGCCGATATTCGCCGCCGTATCGCTGACGGTGATGGACGCCGGGGCAACTCCCAGGCCCAGGATCGTTTCGATATCGGCGACCGCCACGCCGGTGACGACCAGGGAGCCTCCGGTGACCTTGGACAGCACCGACCCCGCGCCGTCATTCACACCCGCCGCCTGCACCTGCGCGGATGTCAGGGTGATGGCCCCGCCGTTGCTGTTGATGCTGGCGAAGATCATCGCGTTGCTGGCCAGCAGGTCGGACGAGCCGCCCGCCGCGATGTCGGAGGCGATATTGGCCGCCGTGTCGCTGACCGTCGCGCTGTCCGGCACGTCCGGGAACGCCAGGACGGTGTCGATCTGCGCCACGGTGATGCCGGTCACGCGCAGGGTGCCACCGCTCAGCAGCGCGGCCGCCGAACCGGCGCCATCGTTCACCCCTGCCGCCTGCATCTGCGACAGCGTCAGGGAGACAACGCCGGCATCGCTGGCCACGATGCTGGTGATGGTGCCAAGCGCGGCCAGAATGTCGGAGGCCCCACCCAGCGCCAGGTCGCTCTGGATGTTCGCCGCCGTGTCGCTGATCGTGACCGAGGCCGGAGAGACATCGAGAGCCAGGATCGTGTCGATATCCGCGACCGCGACCCCGGTGACGATCAGGGAGCCTCCCGTCACCTTCGACATCGCCGATCCGGCGCCATCATTTACGCCCGCGACCTGAACCTGTGCGGAGGTGAGGGTGATTGCGCCGGCATTGCTGTTGGTGATCGCGGTGATGTCGCCGAGGTTCGCCAGCAGGTCGGACGAAGCCCCCAGCGCCAGGTCGGTCGCGATGTTCGCCGCGGTGTCACTGACGGTAATGGATGCCGGGGCAACCCCCAGGCCGAGGACCGTTTCGATATCGGCAACCGCCACACCGGTGACGACCAGGGAGCCTCCGGTGACCTTGGACAACACCGATCCGGCACCGTCATTCACTCCCGCCGCCTGAACCTGGACGGAGGTCAGGGTGATGGCTCCACCATTGCTGTTGGTGATGGCGAACAACATCGCGTTGTTGGCCAGCAGGTCCGACGACCCACCCGCCGCGATATCGGAGGCGATATTGGCCGCCGTGTCGCTGACCGTCGCGCTGTCCGGTACGTCCGGGAACGCCAGGACGGTGTCGATCTGCGCCACCGTGATGCCGGTGACACGCAGGGTCCCGCCGCTCAGCAACGCCGCCGCCGATCCGGCGCCGTCATTGACTCCCGCCGCCTGCATCTGCGTCAGCGTCAGGGAGACCACGCCGGCATCGCTGGCCACGATGTTGGTGATGGTGCCGAGGGCGGCCAGGATCTCGGAGGCACCACCCAGGGCCAGGTCGGCCTGGATATGCGCCGCGGTGTCGCTGATCGTGATCGACGCCGGGGAGACATCGAGCGCCAGGATCGTGTCGATATCCGCCACCGCGACGCCGGTGACGATCAACGAGCCTCCGGTCACCTTGGACATCGCCGACCCGGCGCCGTCATTCACGCCCGCCGCCAGCACCTGGGCCGAGGTCAGGCTGATCGCCCCGGCATTGCTGTTGGTGATCGCGGTGATGTCGCCGAGGTTCGCCAGCAGGTCGGACGAAGCGCCCAGCGCCAGGTCGGTCGCGATGTTCGCCGCCGTGTCGCTGACGGTAATCGACGCCGGGGCAACCCCCAGGCCCAGGACCGTCTCGATGTCGGCCACCGACACGCCGGTGACGACCAGGGAGCCTCCGGTGACCTTGGACAGCACCGACCCCGCGCCGTCATTCACGCCCGCGGCCTGAACCTGGGCCGAGGTCAGGGTGATCGCCCCAGCGTTGCTGTTGGTAATGGCGAAGATCATCGCGTTGTTGGCCAGCAGGTCGGACGACCCACCCGCCGCGATGTCGGAGGCGATATTGGCCGCCGTATCGCTGACGGTCGCGCTGTCCGGCACGTCCGGGAACGCCAGGACGGTGTCGATCTGCGCCACCGTGATGCCGGTGACGCGCAGGGTCCCTCCGGTCAGAAGAGCCGCCGCCGAACCGGCGCCATCGTTGACGCCCGTCGCCTGCATCTGCGCCAGCGACAGGGAGACAACACCCGCGTCGCTCACAACGATGCTGGTGATGTCACCGAGGTTGCCGAGAATGTCCGACGCCCCGCCCAAGGCCAGGTCGGCCTGGATATGCGCCGCGGTGTCGCTGATCGTGATCGACGCGGGGGCCACGCCCAGGGCCAGGATCGTCTCGATATCCGCCACGGCGACGCCGGTGACGATCAGGGAACCGCCGGTCACCTTGGACAGCACCGACCCCGCGCCATCATTCACGCCCGCCGCCAGGACCTGCGCCGATGTCAGCGTAACGGCTCCGGCATTGCTGTTGGTGATCGCCGTGATGTCGGAATTGTTCGCCAGCAACTCGGATGATCCACCCAAGGCTAGGTCCGTGGCGATCTGCGCCGCGGTGTCACTGACCGAGATGGACGCCGGCGCCACCGGCAAAGCCAGGATCGTGTCGATATCAGCCACCGCCACCCCGGTGACGACCAGCGACCCGCCCGTCACCTTGGACAGCACGGAGCCCGCGCCGTCATTCACGCCGGTGGCCTGAACCTGCGCCGAAGTCAGGGTGATCGCCCCTGCGTTGCTGTTGGTAATGGCAAAGATCATCGCGTTGTTGGCCAGCAGGTCGGACGACCCGCCCGCCGCGATGTCGGAGGCGATGTTGGCCGCCGTGTCGCTGACCGTCGCGCTGTCCGGCACGTCCGGGAACGCCAGGACGGTGTCGATCTGCGCCACGGTGATGCCCGTCACGCGCAGGGTGCCTCCGCTCAGCAACGCCGCCGCCGATCCAGCGCCATCGTTGACACCCGTCGCCTGCATCTGCGTCAGCGTCAGAGAGACAATCCCCGCGTCGCTCACGATCAGGTTGGTGATATCGCCGAGGTTGCCGAGGATATCCGAGGACGCACCCAGGACCAGGTCGGCCTGGATATGCGCCGCGGTGTCGCTGACCGTGATCGAGGCCGGGGCAACGCCCAGACCCAGGATCGTCTCGATATCCGCTACCGCGACACCGGTGACGATCAGGGAACCGCCTGTCATCTTTGACAGAACCGACCCGGCGCCGTCATTCACCCCAGTCTCCAGCACCTGGGCGGATGTCAGCGTGATCGCGCCGGCATTGCTGTTGGTGATATCGGTGATGTCGGCATTGTTCGCCAGCAACTCAGACGAGCCACCCAGGGCCAGGTCGGTGGCGATGCTGGCCGCGGTGTCACTGACCGTGATCGAGGCCGGGGCCACCGGCAGGGCCAGGATCGTGTCGATGTCCGCGATGGCAACCCCGGTGACGACCAGGTCGCCCCCGGTCACCTTGGACAGCACGGACCCCGCGCCATCATTCACCCCGGCCACCAGCACCTGCGTCAAGGTCAGGAGGATCGTGGCCGACGTGCTGTTCGTGATCGCGGTGATGTCGCCACTATTCGACAGCAGGTTGGAGGATCCACCCAATCCGAGGTCCACCGAAATCGCCGCAGCCGTATCACTGACCGTGATCGACGCCGGGTCCACCGGCAGGGCCAGGATCGTCTCAATATCCGCCACGGCCACGCCGGTTACGACCAGCGAGCCGCCGGAGACCAGGGACATGACCGAGCCAGCCCCGTCATTCACATGCGCGGTGGTGACCTGCGCCGAGGTCAGGGTGATCACCCCGGCATCGGTGTTCAGGACCCCGCTCAGCAGCGGCCGGTTGACCAGCAGGCTGGACGAACCACCCAGTGCCAGGTCGGCCTGGATATGGGCCGCGGTGTCCTCCACCGCGATCTCATCCGGGGTCACCGGCAGCGCCGCGGCGCTCGCGACATCGGCCACGGTCACGTCCAGCACGACCAGCGTGCCGCCGCTGACCAGCGAGGCCGCCGATCCGGCGCCGTCATTGATGTCCGCGAACTGCCACTCGGCCAGCGTCATCGCAATCGAGCCGTTGTCGCTGACGGTGACCTGCGTGATGTCCCCCAGGTTGCCCAGGATCAGCGATCCCGCGCCGGCCTGGAAGTCGGCCTCGATATGCGCCGCCGTGTCGCTGACGGTGATCGAGGCCGGCGGCACACCCAGCGCGAGCATGGCCGGGATATCGGCGACGGCCACGCCGGTGACGACCAGCGAGCCTCCCGTCACCTTGGACAAAGCAGACCCCGCCCCATCGTTCACCCCGGCCGCCACCACCTGAGCGGCGGTCAGCGTGATCGCCCCGGCATCGTTGTTGGTGACGCCCGAGATCAGCGCCAGATGCTCCAGGATGTTCGACGTGCCGGCGACGGCCAGGTCGGCCTGGATCATGGCCGCGGTCGCGGTGACGGCGATCGAGGCTGGCGCCACCGGCAGGGCCGCGATCGTGTCGATATCGGCGACCGCGACGGCGGTGACGACCAGCGAGCCTCCCGTCACCTTGGACAGCGCCGAAGCGGCCCCATCGTTGACACCGGCGAAGAGCACCTGCGCCGCCGTCAGGCTGATCGCCCCGGCATCGCTGTTCGTGATGGCCGTGATGTCGGCCAGGTTGTCGAGGAGGTCGGACGACGCGCCCAGCGCCAGATCGGTGGCGAGGTTCGCGGCGGTGTCGGACACGCTGAAGCTGTCGGCCGCGACGGGCAGGGCGGCGATGACGTCGATATGCGCCACGTCCACGCCGGTCACGACGATCGTGCCGTTGGTCAGATGCGACAGCGCCGAACCGGCCCCGTCATTGACGTTGGTCGCCAGGACCTGGGCCTGCGTCAGGGTGACCGGATCGGAGTCGCTGACCGTCAGTGCCGACAGCGGCCCGCGGTTTGCCACCAGGTCGGACGCGTTGCCGGCCGCGATGTCGGCGATGATATGCGCCGCCGTGTCGGTAACCGAGATATCGGACGGCGCCGGCACCAGGGCCATCAACGCATCCAGTTCGGCGACGGTCGCGCCGGTCACGACCAAGGTCACGCCCGTGGTCAGGGCCAACGCGTCATCGACTCCGCTCGCCAGCGCTTCGGCCGCGGTCAGGGTGACCGTGCCGGATGGCGAGACCGTGATCTCCTCGATTTCGGCCAGGTTGGCCAGAATGAGAGAGGCGTTGCCGGCGGTCAGGTCCGCCTGGACATGGGCAGCCGTATCGACGACCACGATGCTCGTCGGGGCCACGCCCAGCGCCATCAGGTCCTCGATCTGATCGACCGTGGCATTGGTGACGGCCAGCGTCACGCCTGTCATCTTGCCAAGGGCCGAACCGCTGCCGTCGTTGAAACCGGCGGTAAGGGCCTGGGTCGCCGTCAGGGTGATGGTGCCGGCCGGGCTGACGGTGATCCCGCTGATGAGCGCCAGGTTGGCGCGGATCGTGGAACCACTGTCTGTAATGTTGGCCTGCAGGTGGGCCGCGGTGTCGACGATGGCGATGCTGTCGGGCGCAACGGCCAGGGCCAGGATATCCTGGTGGATTCAACTCCCAAGTGCGA